>WFSF01000034.1 GCA_015486155.1 Armatimonadota bacterium | reverse complement strand
GTGCTGGGGCGGTGGGCGGGCGCGCCGGCGATGGGGAGACGGATGGCGGAGGCGATCCCGGTCTTCCTGGGGCAGGAATCCGTGGGCAACATCGCCCTGATCGTGTGGGCGATCTTCCTGGGCCGGCTGGTGTCGCGGATGATCAAGGAGGGGAAACTGCTGCTGCCGGTGGCGGTGGTGGCCTCCATCGCCGACATCATCACCGTGTTCCACGGGGTGGTGGCGAAAGTGAGCGAGCAGGCGCCGGAGGTGGTGCAGGCGTTCAGCGCCACCATGCCGGTGGAGGTCCCCGCCGGGGTGAGCGTGCCGGTGCTAACGGCGGTCGGCATCGGAGATTTTCTCTTTCTGGCGTTGTTTCTGAGCGTCGCCTTGCGGTATTCTATGAATGCGGTCAGGGTGATGTGGGCCGTGTTCGCGGCGATGCTGGTGGCGCCGTTCGCGTTTCTCATCTGGCCGGAGGCGCCCGGCATGCCGGGCCTGCCGTTCATCTCGGCCGGATTGCTGCTGGCGGTCTGGCCGCATCTCAAGTATTCCCGCGAAGAACGACGGGCACTCGCGGTCTCCGGGGTGCTGGTGGGGGTGATCGCGGCGCTCGTGTGGGTGGCGTTGCGGAGATAGCAAAGGAGCCAATCGGAGGCATCATGACGGTGGAAGATCGGGATCACTACAACCCTCAGATGATCGAGAAGAAATGGCAGGAGCGCTGGGAGCAGGAGGGCCTATACCGCACGCCCGAGGATACGACTCGCCCTAAGTTCTACTGCCTGGAGATGTTCCCCTATCCCTCCGGCGACGTGCACGTGGGGCATGTACGCAACTACAGCATCGGGGACGCGGTGGCGCGCTACCACCGGATGAAGGGGTACAACGTGCTCTATCCGATGGGATTCGACGCCTTCGGCCAGCCCGCCGAGGCGGCCGCGGTGAAGCGCAATCTCCACCCCGCGGAGTGGACCTATGAGTGCATCGACCGGATGAGGAGGCAGTTCCGCGCCCTGGGCAACAGCTACGACTGGGACCGGGAGGTGGTCACCTGTGATCCCTCCTACTATCGCTGGAATCAGTGGTTCTTCCTGAAGTTCCTGGAGCGGGGCCTCGCCTACCGCGCCAAGGCCCCCGTCAACTGGTGCCCGAAGTGCCGGTTCGTCCTCTCCGACGAGGAGGCCCAGGGCGGAAAGTGCTGGCGGTGCGACGGCCCCGTCACCAAGCAGGAGCGGGAGCAGTGGTTCTTCCGCATCACCGAGTATGCCGACCGGCTCCTCGACGACCTGGAGAAACTGGAGCACTGGCCGGAGCGGGTGCGCACCATGCAGGCCAACTGGATCGGGCGCAGCCAGGGGGTTGAGTTCGACCTGCCGGTGGCCGGCCGCGGGGAGAAGATCCGCGTCTTCACCACCCGCATAGACACCATCTTCGGGGTCACCTATGTGGTGCTGGCCCCGGAGCACCCGCTGATAGACGAACTGGTGGCCGGATCGCCCAAGGCGGCCGAGGTGGCCGCCTACCGGGAGAAGGTGGCCGCGCGGACCAATGTGGAGCGGGTCTCGGAGGCCTCCCGGGACGGAGTCTCCCTGGGCGTGAACGCGGTCAACCCGGCCAACGGGGAGGAGATACCCATCTGGACCGCGGACTACGTGCTGGCGGAGTACGGGACCGGCGCGATCATGGCGGTGCCCGCCCACGACCAGCGGGACCTGGAGTTCGCCCGCGCCAAGGGCCTGCCCGTGAGGGTGGTGATTCAGCCCCCCGGCGAGACCCTCGACGCGGACACCATGGAGTCCGCCTACGTGGAGGCCGGCGTGCAGGTCAACTCCGGGCAGTTCGACGGCCTGCCCAGCGAGGAGGCCAAGGAGAAGATCGCCGACTGGCTGGAGCAGAGGGGCGTGGGAGAGCGGAAGGTGAACTACCGGCTGCGGGACTGGCTGGTGTCGCGGCAGCGCTACTGGGGCACCCCCATCCCGGTGGTCTACTGCGACAAGTGCGGGATGGTGCCGGTCCCGGAATCCGACCTTCCCGTGGTGCTCCCCACCGACCTGCCCTTCGCGGCCACCGGGGAGGTGTTGCCCTCCGCGGAGTCCTTCGTCGTCACCACCTGCCCCAAGTGCGGGGGGCGGGCGCGCCGGGAGACCGACACCATGGCCCAGTGGATCGAGTCCTGCTGGTATTTTCTGCGCTACGCGGACCCGCACAACGACCAGATGCCCTTCTCCCGCGAGGCGGCCGACCACTGGCTTCCCGTGGACCAGTACATCGGCGGGATCGAGCACGCGGTGTTGCACCTGCTCTACTCCCGCTTCTTCACCAAGGTGCTCTACGACCTGGGGTTGATCGGATTTGACGAGCCCTTCACGCGGCTCTTCACCCAGGGGATGCTGCTCAAGGACGGCGCGGCGATGAGCAAGTCGCGGGGGAACGTGGTGGGCCCGGACGAGGTGATTCCCCGCTACGGCGCGGACGCGCTCCGCACCTATGACCTCTTCCTCGCCCCCGCCGACCAGGAGGCCGACTGGAAGGAGGGGGGAATCGAGGGGGTGGCCCGTTTCCTCCAGCGCGCCTGGCGCGCGGCGGCCGGCCGGGCCGCGCATTTCGACCGGGACTGGCGCTCCCGGCCGAGGCCGGAAGGCGGCAAGGCGGCAGCGCTTCGCCGCCGCCTCCACCAGACCATCCACCGGGTGACCGATGACATCGAGCGATGGCACTTCAACACCGCCATCAGCGCGATGATGGAGCTGGTGAACGCGCTCACGGAGGTGGACGACGACGCCCTCTCGGGCGATAGAGAGGCCGGCCTGAGGACGGCGTACTCCGAGGCCTGCGAGGCCCTGTGCAAACTCCTCGCCCCCTTCGCCCCCCACCTGGCCGAGGAGCTCTGGGAGCGATTGGGCATGGAGCGGAGCGTACATCTCCAGACCTGGCCGGAGTGGGATCCCGACGCGGCCCGCGAGGAGGAGGTGACCGTGGTGGTGCAGGTGAACGGCAAGCTGAGGGACCGGCTCACCGTGCCCGCGGGCACCCCGCGGGAGGAGCTCGAGAAGATGGCGCTCGCCTGCGACAGGACGCGGGCGCACCTGGAGGGCAAGACGATTCGGCAGGTCGTGGTGGTGCCCGACCGGCTGGTGAACATCGTCGCCAAATAGCGAAGCGGAGGCGGGGGGACGTGTTCTATTTCTCCCGGGGCGAGCAGGCGGCGCTCGCGGTGTTGATCGCGCTGCTGCTGGCCGGAAGCGGAATGTTGATATACCAGAGGGGAAAGCGCGCCGGGGCCGCCGCCGGTCCCGCGCCGCTGCTGGTCCAGGGGCCGGCCCTCGGGCCCGAGCCGGCGCCGCGCGCGGACAGGCCCGGCGCGCCGGAGGAGAAAC
>WFSF01000033.1 GCA_015486155.1 Armatimonadota bacterium | reverse complement strand
GTGTCTGACGGTGGCCCTGCTCTCGAACAAGAAGGCGAGCCGGATCCAGTTGGCCACCGCCATCGCGCAGGACACCATCGAGGACATGCGGAGCCGGGGGTTCGGCGGGATCAACTACGATGAGTTCCCCGAGAGCGCCGAGGTTCCGGACCTGCCGGGAGGGGTGAAGGCGATCGAGATAGAGGACGATTACAACGGCGATTCGCGTCTGAAGCGGGTGGTGGTGGATGTGTCCTGGCGAAGCAGTCCGTCCAAGACGGCGCACTGCCGGCTGGAGACGGTGATCAGCAACCGCACCGAGCACACCGGTGGATGAGGGGAGCAGAGCATGAGATATCGCGCGGCCGGAAGACGAGGTTTCACCCTGCCGGAGATTCTGGTGGCGATGGTGATCATGACCATGATCGCGGGGGTGGTCTCCGCGCTCTACTTCGCCTCGATGAGGGTGTGGCGGCGGGTGAGCAGCCAGGCGCAGGCCGATCCGCCGGCGCACATGGCCATCTTTCGGATCACGAAGGAGTTGAAGAACGCGTATATGGTGGACGAGATCGGGGACTCCTTCATCATGTTCACCCAGCCGATGACGGACAGCCAGGGGATCAATCTGCTGCCCCTCCAGCCGGGCCGCCGGATCGCGTATTATCTCTCCGACGAGTCGGGGGAGATGGGGCGGGACGGCACGTATCTGTGGCGATGGAGCCAGGACTTGAGCACCGGCGAGACCAGGCGCAGCCGCCTCGCGGAGAATGTGGAGGCGCTGGAGTTCTCGTGCGACGCTACCTCCACCCGGGTGCTGAAGATCTACGCGATGTCCATCACCGTACTGGGGCAGGAGGGGTTGCAGCAGTACCGGAGCCGGTTCGAGGGGCACGTCGCCTTTCGCAATTGACCTCGGCCGGTCTGGGTTTTCCGGTTCCGCCGTTCTGAAGGCGCGCCCGGCGCGGGCCCGGCGCGGGCCGTGTCGGCGCTCTCGAGGGCGTAATCCACCGTAAGAGTTCCCTTTCGGGGCGTTTCCGCGCGTGTGCGGTGACGTACACATTCCTTGTAAAGCAAACAAATATTTGTCGTTGACGCTTCGGGGGAATGATGGTACAGTTCGTAAGCCAAATGGGTGATAAACGGGGGCTAGTGGTATCGGAGCCCTGAGAGATCCAGGGGCGAGAACGGAAGCACCGGAACCAGCGGATGCTAACGGGCGAGGTTACGCACCAACTCGATGACCGGGCGAGAGTGGCTGTGCCGAAGTCCTGGCGGCGGCTGTTCGAGCGTGGGGGATTCCTGACCCGCGGCTGGTACGGGTGTCTATTCCTGCTCAATCATCACGAGTGGCTGAAGCTGGCCGAGCGGCTGGAGGAGTGGCCGCTGACCTCCGTCAAGGCGGACAAGTTGAGGTCGTTCTTTGCGGGTGGAGTGGACGTCTGGCTGGACAAGCAGGGGAGGGTGGTGATCCCGGCCACGCTGCGGCAATATGCGGGGATCGAGAAGGACGTGGTGATGAGGGCGGTGTTGAAGCGGGTGGAGATCTGGTCCAAGGACAGGTGGGAGGCTTTCCAGGCGGAGCAGTTTGCGCCGGAGCGGATCACGGCGGACCTGATGGAATTTGAAAACGGAAAAGAAACGGCGGGCCAGCAGACGGCGGAGGGATGAAGCCCGACCGAGGGGAGCGGGAGAGGCACTGCCCGGTGATGGTCGAGGAGGTCCTCGATTATCTGGCCTGTGCGCCGGGGCAGACGGTGGTGGATGCGACGGTGGGCTCCGGGGGGCACGCCGCCGCCATCATGGAGCGGATCAATCCGGGAGGCTGGTTGATAGGCGTTGACCGGGACCCGGAGGCGATAGAGAGAGCGCGGGAGCGCCTCGCCCGGCTGGGGCGAGTCACCTTGATAAATGAAAATCACGCGCGACTGGAGGCAATCCTGGATCGCCTTGCCGTGGACGCGGTGGATGGAGTGTTGTTCGACTGCGGGGTTTCGCTGGAGCAGTTGAGCAGCGCGGAGCGGGGGTTCAGCTTTCGGCTGGACTCGGCTCTCGACATGCGGATGTCGCCGCAGGAGGAGACCACCGCGGCCGACCTGGTGAACCGACTGCCGGAGGCGGAATTGGCGAGCATCCTCCGGGAGTACGGAGGGGAACGGCGGGCACGCAGCATCGCACGAGCGATCGCAAGAGCGCGACAGCAACGACCCATCAGAACTACAGCAGAACTCGCAGCCATCATCACAGCAGCCATTCCGCCACGGGCGCGTCCGAGGCGTCTTCACGCTGCCACGAAGTCTTTTATGGCCATCAGAATCGCAGTGAACGA
This sequence comes from Armatimonadota bacterium, assembly GCA_015486155.1. GTDB lineage: Bacteria > Armatimonadota > Hebobacteria > Hebobacterales > Hebobacteraceae > S016-27. The sequence goes on along the minus strand of WFSF01000033.1, from coordinate 2,651 downwards.
CGAGATCGGATCGCTTCGCACGGCACTGACCGCAGCCATTCGTCGCACCAGACCTGGAGGCAGAGTCGTAGTCTTGACCTATCACAGTCTAGAGGGCGGTGAAACCAAGGGGGCATTCCGCCTGGCCAGCAAGGGCAGCCTGTGTCCGCCGTTCCCGTCCGGGGAGCCGGTGCGCGTGAGAATATTGACCAAGAAGGTGGTGAAGCCGAGCCGCCGGGAGGTGAGGGCCAACCCGCGGGCGAGGTCCGCCACCCTGAGGGCCGTGGAGCGTTTGTGAGAAGACGGGGCGCCCTGGGGCGCGCAGAGCAGATGTGAAGGGAACAGGGACGGTGAGCATACCAGCGTTGCAGTACAACATCGCAGAAGGCCGGCTTCGGGATCTGCCCACCTCCTCTCAACTACAGCCGGGCAGAGCGCCCAACAAACGGCCGGGGGGTATCGAAGCAGGAGTCGCACTAACGGTGCTCGCCGTCCTTTCCCTTCTCTGTGTGCTGGGGTATGGGATGGCGTCGGCGGTTACCACGCAGCGGGGCTATGCCGCGCTCCGGCTGCGCCGGCAGATAGAGGATCTGCGCGCGGAGAAGGCATACCTGCGCTATCAGATCGGATTCATCCAATCGCGCGCGCGCATTGCCCAGGCCGCGGAGCGGCTCGACCTGCAACCCGCCGATCCGGTCCGGGAGGTTGACTATGTGGCCCTTCCCGCCTCTCAGGCCGAGGCCGGCCCCCAGGTGGCATCGGCAGAGAGCCGGGTCGAGCCGCGCGGCCTGCGGGCCCTGGCGGAGAGATGGGCCGGGCAGTTCGCGACCGGCGGCCGCGCGGAGGCGAGCACGGTGGAAAATCCTCGCCCCTGAGGGGCACGCGCGAGGAAGGAATGCAGCGGTCAGGAGGCCGACAGATCGAGCGCAGGGGCAAGGTGTGGAGCGCCATCGCCATGGCGCTCTTCGCGCTTCTGGCGGCCCGTCTCTTCTCCATCCAGGTGCTCCAGCACGAGCACTTCGCGCGCCTGGCGGAGGAGTGCCAGGGCCGCACCTGGTCTCTGCCCGCGCCCCGGGGCTACATCTACGACCGCAACGGGACTCCGCTGGCGCTGAACATCGAGGTCTTTTCCGTGGCCGCGGACCCGGAGACGATGTTCCACTCGAAGGGGCCCGCCGGGGCCGGCTCCCCGCGCAGCCCCGAGGAGGCGGCCGCGAAGCTGGCGCCCCTGTTGCACATGCCGCAGGAGGAGCTGGCGCGGAAGTTGACCCCCAAGGGGGGCGACCGGCACGTGTTGTTGTGCGACAGCGTAGACGAGCAGGTGGCGAAGGCGATCCGCGCGCTGGACATCAGGGGGATCATCGTGAGGAAGGAGTGGAGGCGCGCCTATCCGCACGGGTCGCTGGCCGCCGCGCTGACGGGCTTCGTGGGGAAGGACGGCAATGGGCTGGCCGGGGTGGAGGCGGCGCGCAACCGCGAGCTGGCGGGAAAGGCGGGGCGGATGTTCGTGGTGCTCGACGGCCGCCTGCCGCGATCCCGGGGGCTGATCCCGGGCCGGAGCGTGATCACCAAGGAGATGATGCCCGGAGAGAGCGTGTCCCTCACCATCGACATCAACATCCAGGCGATCGCGGAGGAGGAGCTGGCGAAGGCGGTGAAGGCGGCCCGCGCCAAGGGGGGCACCGCGATCGTGATGGACCCGAAGACGGGCGAGATCCTCGCGCTCGCCACCCAGCCCGGCTTCGACCCGAACCAGTTTGCGCACTATCCCCGGGAGACCTGGGTGAACCGGGCCATCAGCAATCCCTATGAGCCCGGCTCCACCTTCAAGGTGATCACCGCCTGCGCCGCCATCGAGGAGGGGGTGATGAGCCATGGCGAGACCTATGACTGCAAGGGTGAGCTCCAGGTGGGCGGCCGCACCATCTCCTGCGCGATGCACGGGGGCAAGCGGGCGCACGGGGTGGTGGACCTGGACGAGATGGTGGTGGAGTCCTGCAATGGGGGGATGGCCACGGTGGGGCTGGCGCTGGGCGCGGATCGGCTGTACAAGTGGATAAGGCGGTTCGGGTTCGGGGAGAAGACGGGCATCGAGTTGGGGGGGGAGTCGCCGGGGCTGGTGTCCCGCCCGGAGACCTGGGCGCGGATTCAGCTGGCGACCATCGCCTTCGGACAGGGAATCAGCGTGACCCCGGTGCAATTGATCGCCGCCTACTGCGCCATCGCGAACGGGGGGCTGCGGGTCCATCCGCACGTGATCAGGGATCCCCAGAAGGCGCGGCCCGGCGGGCGGATCATTTCGTCCGCCACCGCGGCCAGGATGCGCCGGGTGCTGGAGAGGGTGGTGACGGAGGGCACCGGCAAGCGGGCGGCGATTCCCGGCCGGCGGGTGGCCGGAAAGACGGGAACGGCCCAGAAGCCGATGCCCGGCGTAGGCTTCCGGTCGGGGCTGTATGTGGCTTCCTTCGCGGGGTTCGCGCCGGTGAGCGACCCGAGGATCGCGGTGCTGGTGGTGATCGACGAGCCGAAGGCCGCGCATTACGGGGGGGTGGTGGCGGCGCCCGCGTTCTCGGCGATTTGCGAGCGCACGCTCGCCTATCTGCGCGTTCCGCCGGACGCGGCCCCCGAGCCCCCGGTGGAGCAGGCCAAGCAGGGGGGCCCATTGGTGTCGG
>WFSF01000032.1 GCA_015486155.1 Armatimonadota bacterium | reverse complement strand
TGGTGGTGGAGGTTTCCTACGGCGATTCGCTTTGGACTATCGCGCGCGAATACGGAGATCCCAACCGCGACGTGCGCGATGTGGTCGCCGCCATCGCCGAGGCGAACCACGTCATCCCCGAGCGCCTGATGCCCGGCCAGAGACTGGTCATTCCCCGTGATTACGCGGCGCCCTCCTCCGAGCGTTGACCCCGGGCGAACACCCCGAAGAATCATATGAGGACGGTCACTCCGCTTGTGGTATTCTTTGGTGAGCGGCGCCGTCCATGAGCGTGCGCCAGGGAATATGGGTGTCACAAGAGGAGGCAACTGTGAGGCGGTTGACGGTCGTAACGGTAATTGCTCTGGTGCTCGTCTGGACTTCACTCGGCTGGGCGGCATCCTCGCTGCTAGGCCCCACAGGACTACTGAAGACCCCTACCGCGGATGTGTTGGGGATGACCGAGTTCACCGTGGGCCTCACCCAGGTATGGGCAGACCCGCATGAAGATGAGACGCTCGCCTATGCCAATGTGGGTGTCCTGCCCAAGCTCGAGCTCGGATTCACCCGCGAGGACATGGAAGATGAAAGAGCGGAGAGCATCTTGAATGCCAAGGTGCGTCTCCTCGGCCCTGTGCCTGGCGAGATAACCGTGTCGGGAGGGGTGGTGGACCTGACCGATGAAATCGACTGCTCCCCTTATCTGGTCGCAAGCCACACCCTCGGCGCGGGACTGGTGACCAAATTCGGAGAGGCCGCCGCTCCCCAGTTGCACATCGGACTGGGCGGAGGCCGCTACGACGGGCTTTTCGGCGGCGTCTCGACGATAGTTAAGCGCAAGGTCACGCTGATGGCCGAGTACGATGGAGACGACTTCAACTTCGGAGCGCGGATGCCGGTGGGCCCTCGACTGGAGGCCACCGCGGCCGCGCTGGACGGCATGGACGACCTTGCGATCGGACTGCAGTTCTCCAATCCCTGGTAGCGCGAGCGCGCATCCGGTGAACGCGGAGCCCGCGGCGAGAGCCGCGGGCTCCTTTCTCATCCTGCCCCCTGGGGATTGACCGCGGCGGGCCCCGCGGCGTACCATGCAGGGCACCGCGCGGTCGGGAGAAGCATCATGGCTCGACAAGAGTTGAAGCTCAATGCCCGCATGTTGGGCGAGCTGCGCCTCGGGGACTTCTGTCCCCGCTGCCACTGGATCAAGTTGCGCTGCGAGCAGAAGCTTCCGTTTCAGATCCCCCTGCCCGGCATCTTCTCCAGCCTCGACTCGCACGTGAAGCATGTCGTCCACGCGTTCCTGGACTCGACCGGACGCCTGCCGGGTTGGTTCCCGGACATCGGTCCGGTCAAGCGCTATCTGCCCGCGCCTCACTGGTCAAAATTCGCCGCGCTCCACGCCCGAACCAGGACCCGGCTCCGCGGAATGGTGGACGATTTCTTCGAGCTCGACGACGGCTCATTGCTGATAGTGGATTACAAGACCGCGCGGTTCACCGACAATCAGGACGAGCTGATGCCGCTGTACGAGGTGCAACTGAACTCGTACGCGTACATCGCCGAGGCGTTGGGGATGGGGCCGATCGCGGGGCTGCACCTCATCTACTGTGAGCCCGACACCCTGTCGCTCAGCGCCGACCAACTCACCTCCGGATCGGCCGACGCGCTCGGCTTGACCTTCACGATGACCCACCACGTGGTGGAGGACAAACACGACGAGATGCTGCCGCCGCTGCTGCGCCGCAATCGAGAGATCTGGGACCTTCCGGAGGCGCCGCCGGGAAGGCCGGGTTGCAGGGACTGCGAGCGACTGGAGAGGCTGTTCCACGTGTGCGGCGTGCAGCCAGAGGAGGAGACCGATGAGTAGCGACCTGTGCCGCGGGATCGCGCGGTTGATAGACCACTCCCTGCTCAATCCGGCGATGACGAACGAGGAACTGGAGACGGGATGCCGGAGCGCGGCCGAGTGGGGCGTGGCCTCGGTGTGCGTGAAGCCGTACTTCGTGGGGCGGGCCAGGGAGATCCTGGAGGGGTCAGAGGTGAGCGCGGGCACGACGGTGGGTTTCCCGCACGGCGGCCACTCCATCCCGGTCAAGGCGGCGGAGGCGCGGGAGGCGCTCGATCAGGGCGCGCAGGAACTCGACATGGTGATCAACATCGGCATGGCGAAGAGCGGGGAATGGGGTTACCTTGAGGAGGAGATCGGCGCGGTGGTGCAGGCGGGACACGAGGGAGGCGCGCTGGTGAAGGTCATCTTCGAGAACTGCTACCTGGAGGAGGCCGAGAAGCGACGGCTGTGCCGGATCTGCCGCGGCGCGCGCGCCGACTTCATCAAGACCTCCACCGGCTACGGGAGCGGAGGCGCAACGGACGATGACTTGCGCCTGATGCTGGAGGAGGCGGGCGAGGCGATGGGGGTGAAGGCCGCGGGCGGGGTGAGGACTTACGCCCACGTGGTCAGACTGCGAGACATGGGCGTCCGCCGCATCGGAGCCAGCCGCACCGAGAGTATTCTGGAGGAATGCCGGCGGGCTAGCGGGGAGTAAGCTAGGCGGGCACGAGATCAGTGAACACGAATCCGTCCCGCTCCACCGTCTCTCCCACGGAGACCGCGAGGGGCTGGTCAAATCCGGGACCTCCCCAGGCGAAGGTGTGGAATTCCCCTCTCTCCCCCAGCGGGTCCACCGTGGGCGGCAAATCGGCCAACAAGTCCAGATCGAAGGCCCTGCCCGCCAGCTTCGGGCTCACCTTGCGCGGATCGAGACAGGTCAGATAGGCCCTTACGCCCCCGGCGATCATCTCCTCCGCGAGCGCGCGGCTGTCCCGCGTCCAGAGAGGGAATACCGGCTGAATTCCCGTGCCGGACAGTTTCTCTTCCCGGTAGCGCCGCACGTCCTCCAGGAAGATGTCCCCGAAGACCATCCTGGTTACCCCCTCCTCCCGCGCGGCCGCGATCGCTTTCGCCATCTCCGCCTCGTATACCTCATTGGGGCAGGGGTAAGGAATGGGAACCCGATGTAGGGGCAGCCCCAGCGCCTCCGCCTGGGCCTGCAGCAGGCGTTCACGCACCCCATGCATGGAGACCCGCTCAAAGGTGTGCGTGACGGTGGTGAGCAGGCCCACCACCTTCAGCTCAGGTCGCAGCCGGGCCAGGTGAAGCGCCCAGAGGCTGTCCTTCCCGCTGCTCCATGCGACCCAGGCTCTATCGGGAGAAGAAGACATGGCCCTATCCCGAGAGACCTAGCTCTCCTTCTCGATGGTGATGCAGGCGTCCGGGCACATGATCGCGCACTGGGCGCAGGCCGTGCAGTCCTCCGGCCGCACCAGGGAGACCGGATGGAACCCGCGGCTGTTGATGCGAGAGACCTGTTCGAGGGCATGCCGCGGGCAGACGCGGACGCAGAGTCCGCATCCCTTGCAGAACTCCTCTTGGACGGTGAGAATCACTCGAAACTTGGTCTTGGACACGATCTTGGCATTCGTCGTCATCCGCCTCAATCCTCCCCCGCGTGCTCCCAGGGAGGCCGCGCTATGGGAGAGAGACGCAACATCGGGTACCCCGCCTTCTCCGCCTCCGGCATCAATTCCTCGGTCACCGCCAGCAGCACCACCGGCAATCCCAGCCCCGCAGCCGCCTCCTCGATCACCCGTAGGCCGCTCTCCACCTCCGCCCACCGGGTTCCGGGGCCCAGGTTGGGGTTGGCCGCCACACCGCTGAGACGCAGCCCGGACGATCTCTCGATGGCGTCCGCCTGCTCTTCAAGGGCGCGCGCGTCCGCAGTTTCCGGCCGATAGGGGTTCGCCACCAGCCAGAGATCATATCCTCGGCGCGCGATGAGAGGCCCGTAACTTCCCAGCAGGCGCGCCCCCACGGGATCCCCTCCCACGTCGAGCACGGACTGCACCTCCTCCGAGTCCAGAGTCCCGCCGATTTCCGGCGGCAGGGCCGGCACCTCGTAGGAGGCCAATCCGCCCGGGGCCGCGATCACCTGAATCCCCTCCCGGCCCAACTTCTCCCGGTAGTCGCCGGCGCGGAAGTAAGGCGTAACCACGTCCAGATCAACCAGGCATACCCTTTCTCCCGCGGCCGCCGCCGCCCGGCAGTACCCGATGGCGGCCTCCGTCTTGCCGCTGCCAAAGGCGCCCACGAACCCGACGATGGGCCGCGCGGAGAGCACCGTCTTACCGCTCATCTCGTATCCTCCTCGCTGTCCGGCAAGGGCGGCAGATTCTCCGTCCAGAGATGATCGAGGATCTCCAGGAGGCGCCTGCGCGCGAACACCTCGGTGAGCGAGATCCGCTCACAGGCGACATGCAGCGCGGCCAGCCCCACCACCACGCCGAATCGAGCCCACGGCCCCAGCGCGGAGGCCAGCGCGACCCCTGCGATCCCGCCCAGCGTATTCGATCCCACATCCCCCATCATCGCCCGCCCTGAGAGATCGGAGGGCGCCAGCACCAGCGCGGCCGCCAGCGCCGGGCCGAGCAATCCCAGCGTATCCGGAGAGACCGCGACGGCGGCCGCCGCCAACAACACGAACCCCTTGAGCGCCCTCCCGGGCCGCAGGTCCAGCAGGTTCACCGTATTCGCGCAGAGCGCGATCAACAGGGCATCGATGGCGATCCCGGTCCAGGCGCCAGGATGGAGCAACCACCCCGCGGCCGCTCCCGCGGCCAGCCCGCCGAGGGCCTTCACCGCGCCGGTGGTCACGCGCCCGCGCAGGACGGCCTGCAGGTGCCCGCGCAGCCCGCGCGCCTGCCGCCGCTCCGCGAACAAATCATCCAGCGCCCCCGCCAGCCCCATCACCCCCAGCACGATCACGGCCGCGGCCCGCGCGGCCCCCAATCCCGGGGCGAACCACAACGCGGGAATGCCCGCCACGGGGACTATCAGGCCGGCCATCGCGGGAATACGCCGCCCCAGATAGTTGGCCTTCCTTCGACCCAGCCACACCGCCGTCACCCAGAGACAGGGGAGCCACAGCACAACCGCCCCCGCCGCGGCCCAGGTCGTCTGCAGCCGGCCGATGGGCACGGCCAGCAATGCGGCGAGGGCCGCCGCCCACAACGCCAACCGAAACCGCCTTCGCCGGGAGGGGAGCCCGGGCCACCCCAGCCCGTACCCCAGCGCCAACACGAGCCGGAGTATGTCCCGGAACTGCCGCCCGCGGTGGATGAAGCCGGGAAGGTCACGCCCCGTGTGACGA
>WFSF01000031.1 GCA_015486155.1 Armatimonadota bacterium | reverse complement strand
GGCGATCGCCGCCGCCGTCGTCCACACCGCGGCCGCGGCGATCGCCAGGGTTCCCCACCACCGCAAGCCGCGCTTTTTCATGTTCGACCTCCATAGAACGTAAGTTTGCATACACAGAGTAATGCCACACATCGGTTTGCTACTATTAGAAAACGCGTAATTTTTTCAAACGGCTGTTTGTGTCATGGCGCAGGATATGGTATCATGTATCACAAGCCCAACTAGAGGGAGAGCAGAGGATGCGCGGGATCACGAAGCGGCAGAGGCAGGTGTTGGAGACGATACACGAGATCATGAAGGAGAAAGGTGTTCCCCCCACGGTGAGGGAGATCGGGGAGCGCCTCGGACTGCGCTCGAGCTGCACCGTTCAGCGGCACCTGGAGGCCTTGGAGAGAAAGGGGTTCCTCAGGCGGGACCGCACCAAGGCCCGCTCGATGGAGATCATCCGGGCGGAGGACCCGACGATGGTGCCGGTGCCGATGGTGCCGGTGCCGGTGGTGGGGACGGTGGCCGCCGGCGCGCCCATCCTGGCGGCGGAGAACATAGAGGAGGTTTTCCCTCTCCCGCGGGATGTGGTCAAGGATGACACCTGTTTCATGCTGCGGGTGCAGGGGGATTCGATGATCGAGGCGGGGATATTCGACGGGGACTACGTGGTGGTGCGCCAGCAGCCGTACGCGGAGACCGGCGACATAGTGGTGGCGTTGATCGAGGATGAGGCCACCGTCAAGTACTATCGGCCGCGCCGGGGCAAGATCTATCTGGAACCAGCCAACGCCAAGATGGATCCTATAGTGGTGAAGGATGCGCAGATCATCGGCAAGGTGCTGATGAGCATTAGACGTTACTCTTGACCGGCGCCCGCGCACTTGGTATGTTCTGCCCGAAGGCTCCATGGAGCCTTCGGGCAAGTCGTGATGCCCCCCGGAGGGGTGTCCGAGTGGTTTAAGGAGACGGTCTTGAAAACCGTTAGGGCATTGCCGCCCTCGTGGGTTCGAATCCCACCCCCTCCGCCATCCGCCTGTATTCCATCTTCCTCGTAGGGGACAATTCCCCGCGCGCGGCCGCCAGGAGTTTGCGCCCCGGCCCTGGAATGGCCCCGGTGACTACACAGCCGCGGAGGTGGATCATGGCGAAGAAGAGGTTCGCGCTGATAGGAGCCGGTCTGTTCGGCGAGATGCACGCCAGAGCGTACAGCACCCATCCGGAGGCCGAGTTGGCGGTGGTGTGCGACCTGAACGCGGAGCGGGCCGGGCTGATCGCGGAGAGGTACGGGGCGCAGAGAGCCGCCACCGACTGGAGGGAGGTGGCGGAGGACGAGACGATCGACGCGGTCTCGGTGGCCACGCCGGACTTCGCGCACACGGAGATCGCCGTCGGCGTCGCCAGTGCGGGCAAGCAGTTGCTGGTAGAAAAACCGCTGGCGACTACGGTGGCGGAGTGCGAGCAGATCATCGCCGCGGCGAAGAAATCCGGCGTGAAGTTGATGGTGGCCTTTCACAACCGGTGGAGCCCGCCGTTTCACGAGGCCCATCGGCTGGTGGAGACGGGAGAGGTGGGGCGGCCGCGCTTTCTCTACTACCGGCTGAGCAACACCACCTTCGTGCCCTTGGAGATGCTCGCCTGGGCGGAGAAGTCGTCGGTGCTGTGGTTCCTGGGGAGCCATGCGATTGATATGACGTGCTGGCTGCTGGGAGAATATCCGAATCGGGTGTACAGCGTCTCCCGGCGCGAGGTCCTGAAGAGCAAGGGGGTGGACACCCCGGATTTCTACCAGAGCACGCTTGAGTTCCCCAGCGGCGCGGTGGCGTCCATCGAGAATGTGTGGCTCCTTCAGGAATCCGCCCCCAGCGTGGTTGACGTGAAGTGCGAGTTGATTGGCACCAATGCCTCCATCTACATTGACACCACCTCGAACCGGGCGCTGGAGATCCAGCGCGCCGGGAAGGTGCAGTATGGGGACATCATCGGGTCGCCCCTCATCCACGGCAAGCAGTTAGGTTTCCAGGTGGAGGCGATACGGCATTTCGCGGACTGCGTGGTCTACGACCGGGAACCGCTTACGCCGGGGGAGGTGGGGCTCGAGGTGACGCGGGTGGCGTGTGCCATCGAAGAGTCGGCGAAGGCGGGGGCGCCTGTGGAGATCGAGAGATGAGTGAAGTCGAAGTGAAGATCGAGAAGCACGACCGCTGGACGCGGGTGTTTGTGGAGGAGGAAGGCCGCGATGTCAGCCACTTGAACTACGGACCGGTCGCCTTTGCGCTGGGGCCTCGCGCTCCCATCGGCATGGCGGGGATCGGAGGGGTGGGGACCAATCCGCAATACCGGAGACGTGGGCTCGCGCGGCAGGTTTTCGCCCGCGCGATGCAGGCGATGGCAGAGGAGGGTTATTCGTGTGTGGGCTTGCACACCGGCACCGACATCGTCGCCCACCGCTTGTACCGCCGCTTCGGTTTCGTGGATATCTTCGTGCACGAGCCTGCGGTGAAGGTGCTGGATCCGGAGGCCTTTTTCGCCAGGGGATTGACGGGCCGTCTCTCTCGTGCGGCAGAGGGGGCGCCGGAGTTCGCCGATTGGCGTTGCGACCTCACGTTGCAGCCGGTGGAGGCCCAGGCCGTGCACCTGCGCATCGAGTCCGGCGCCGCGGAGGCGACGCCCTCCGCGGCGCGCGCCGACCTCACCGTCACCGCCCTGCGCTCCATACTGATTCGTCTCTGGTGGGGAATGCTCACACCGCAGTTCGCGGAGGCGGGAGGGTTCATTCGCTGGGAGGGGGAGGCGGAACACTGGCGCAGGTTGAAGGCTCTCCTGAGTTTGGGCCGCGAGGTAGTGAACGAAGGGGGGGAACTATGAGCCAGGAGCGCGCGCGAGTCGTAGTGCGGGAATACCGGGAGGGGGATGAGAAGGCCGCCGCAGAGGTGCTCAATCAGTATGCGGCGGGATTCCTGGGGGCCGCGCCGGTTACGCCCGAGTTGTGGCGCGAGCAGCACGAGGTGGAATGGCGTCCGCCCACCCTTAGCCGGCGGCCGGATTGTTTCAGGCTCGCCGAGCGCGAGGGCGTTGTGGTCGGGTATGCGGTCGTGAGACTGCCGGAGGGAAATGGATCACAGTCCGCGGTGGTGCAGGAACTGTGCGTGCGGGAAGGGGAGGACAAAGAAGAGGTCGCGGGGGTGCTGCTAGCTGACGCGGAGGAGATGGCCCGGAGCCGCGGCGCGAGCGCGGTGCTCCTGCAATTGTGCCACGAGGATGGATTGGTCCGCAGGTTGACGCAGGTGAGGAACTACGATTGGCTGGGCCCGGGGACCGGCGTGTTCATGGCCACGGTCTCGGACCTCGCCGGCCTGCTGGACGAGATGCGGGAGGAATTGTCGGCCCGTCTCAGTGCGAGCAAGTTCGGCCGTTGGCAAGGGGTGCTGGATATTCGGTGCGGAGAGCAATCGGCCCGGTTGGAGCTGGTGGAGGGCCGGGTGCGAGTGGTCGAGGCGGAGGCCGCCGAGCCGTCCTTCTCAGTGGATGTTTCCGCCGAGGCGCTGCCGTTGCTCCTCTTCGGCCGTATCTCGGTAGGGCAGGTCTTTCTCCAGGATGCGATGACGGTTAGGGGCGGCGATCGGGAAGTCGCGCTCGAAGTGTTGGACGTATTGTTCCCGCAGCTCCCCATGTACTTGCCCGTGAGCCAGTCCTGGTAGTGGTAAGAAGCGATGGAGATGGCGGGCCCGGCGATGACGCCGGGCCCGCCCTATCACCACTGTCCGTGGGGCCAACCGTTATGTCTAGTTGGTGCCCTTTACGACGACGTTGTCCACGCGGCCTTGTTCGGCATAGTCGTCGGCGGCATCGGTGTTGTTGACGCAGAACTTCAGGGCGAAGTTCGCATTGTTGTCCGCCCCGGAAGGCAGCGTGAACTCGAAGTGATGGAACGTCCAGTCGGTCTCCGGATCCCCGGCATTGATTTGCTTCATAACTGTCCAGGTGCTTCCTCCGTCCGCCGACCACAGGGCCTGGACATTGTCATCGCCGTTCAGGCCGGTTGCGGTCAGGTCGAAGGAGACCTTGATGCTGGTGTATCCTGAAGTCGAGATGGTGCGGTAGATGGCTTCATCGGTATTGGCGTCATAGCGCCGCATGCGCACCATGTCATAGAGCCCTTCCGAGCTACAGTCACAGAGGGATGGACTGCCCAGGGTGTTCCAGCCGCCGAGACCGTTGCTGAAGTCATCGGAGAAAATGGTGACTTCCTGGCCGCCGCCGCTGCTCACCGAGATATAGTCGGTCTTGGTCTCGGTGTCCGAGCCGCCGGAGTTGGTGGCGGTCAGCGAGACCGTATAGGTGCCGGCGCTGGTGTACTCGTGGCTGGGATTCTGGGCGGTCGAGGTGTTCGAGTCACCGAAGTCCCAGCTCCAGGAAGTCGGCGAGTTGGTGGATTGGTCGGTGAAGTTCACCGTCAACGGGGCGGTGCCCGAGGTCGGGTTGCCCGTGAAGTCGGCTACCGGGGCCGGCTCAGTGACCGAGATGTAGTCGGTCTTGGTCTCGGTGTCCGAGCCGCCGGAGTTGGTGGCGGTCAGCGAGACGGTGTAGGTCCCGGCGCTGGTGTACTCGTGGCTGGGATTCTGGGCGGTCGAGGTGTTCGAGTCGCCGAAGTCCCAGCTCCAGGAAGTCGGGTTGTTGGTGGACTGATCGGTGAAGTTCACCGTCAACGGGGCGGTGCCAGAAGTCGGCGAGCCCGTGAAATCGGCCACCGGGGCCGGCGTCCCGCTGGTGCCCTTTACGACGACGTTGTCCACGCGGCCTTGTTCGGCATAGTCG
>WFSF01000030.1 GCA_015486155.1 Armatimonadota bacterium | reverse complement strand
GTCACCTCCCCGCGGCCCCAGCCCGCGGACACCAGGATCACGCCCACGCTGACGCGGGAGGACTATGAGGCGGCCGTGCTGAGGGCGAAGGAGTACATCGCCGCCGGGGACATCATCCAGGTGGTGCTCTCCCAGCGCCTTTCCCGCCCGGTGGCCGCGGACGCGTTCACCATCTACCGCGCCCTGCGCTCCCTCAACCCCTCGCCCTACATGTACTACCTCACCTATGGCGACCTGCGGATCGTGGGAAGTTCCCCGGAGCGCTTGGTCTCTGCGGAGGAGGGCGAGGTGGTCACCCGGCCCATCGCGGGCTCGCGGCGGCGGGGCAAGACCCCGGGGGAGGACGAGGCCCTGGCGCGGGAGCTGCTCGCCGACGAGAAGGAGCGCGCGGAGCACGTGATGCTGCTGGACCTCGGCCGCAACGACCTGGGGCGGGTCTGCCGGTACGGCACTGTGCAGGTGGACGAGCAGATGGTGATAGAAAAATACTCGCACGTGCAACACATCGTCTCCAATGTGCGCGGGCGGCTCCGCGACGACTGCGACGCCTTCGACGCCCTGCGCGCCTGTTTCCCGGCGGGGACGCTGACCGGCGCGCCGAAGGTGAGGGCGATGGAGATCATTGACGAACTGGAGCCCACCCGGCGGGGCCCCTACGGAGGCGTGATCGGCTACTTCAGCTTCTCCGGCAACATGGACACCGCCATCACCATCCGCACCATCGTGTGCAGCAACGGCGCGGCCCATCTCCAGGTGGGCGCGGGCATCGTGGCCGATTCCGTGCCCTCCCGGGAGTGGGAGGAGTGTGTGGAGTTGAAGGGCGGCGCGCTGCTGAAGGCGATCGAGATGGCGGAGGAGGGGCTCTAGCCCTGGAGAGGAGATAAGCATGTTGTTCATGCTCGACAACTACGATTCGTTCACCTACAACCTGGTGCAATACCTCGGCAAACTGGGGGAGGAGATCGAGGTGCGGCGCAACGACCAGACCACCGTGGAGGAGGTGGAGGCGCTGAAGCCCGACCGGATTGTCATCTCGCCCGGCCCCTGCACCCCGAAAGAAGCGGGTATCTCCAACGACCTCATCCGCCACTTCGCGGGGAAAGTTCCCATCCTCGGCGTCTGCCTGGGGCACCAGTGCATCGGGCATGTGTTCGGGGGAGAGATCGTACGCGCGCCGCGGCTGATGCACGGCAAGACCTCCATGATCAAGCACGACGGCAAGACCATTTTCCAGGGCCTGCCCAACCCATTCGAGGCCACCCGCTACCACTCACTCATCATCAAGCGAGAGACCCTGCCGGACTGCCTGGAGATCACCGCGGAGACCGACCAGGGGGAGATCATGGGGGTGAGACACAAGGAGTACGTGGTGGAGGGCGTGCAGTTCCATCCGGAATCGATCCTGACGGAGTGCGGCAAGGATTTGCTCAGGAACTTTCTGGCATTGTAGGGCGGGGCATTCTTCGATGCCCCGCCGAAGAAAGAGAATGCGGTAACATCGGGAGAGCACGATGATCGCTGACTTGATTCGCAAGGTGACGGAGGGAGAGGACCTCGCCGCGGAGGAGGCGCACGCGGCGATGACCGAGATCATGGAGGGGGAGGCCAGCCCGGTGCAGATCGCCGGCTTCCTCACCGCCATGCGCATGAAGGGCGAGACGGTGGAGGAGATCACCGAGTTCGCGCGCGTGATGCGGGAGCACGTGGTGAAGGTGAACCCGGAGCGCCGCCCGCTGGTGGACACCTGCGGCACCGGCGGAGATGCGCTCAAGACCTTCAACGTCTCCACCGCGGCGGCCTTCGTGGCCGCGGGGGCGGGGGTGGCGGTGGCGAAGCATGGGAACCGCTCGGTGACCAGCAAGTGCGGCAGCGCGGACGTGCTGGAGGCGCTGGGGGTGAAGGTGCAGCAGACGCCCGAAGAAGTGGCGCGGTGCATCGACGAGGTCGGATTCGGGTTCATGTTCGCGCCCGCCTTCCATCCGGCGATGAAGCACGCGGCCCCGGTGAGGCGGGAGCTGGGGATGAGGACCGTGTTCAACATGCTGGGGCCGCTCACCAACCCCGCGGGCGCGGAGTCCCAGGTGCTGGGCGTCTACTCGCCCGAGCTGACCGAGGTGCACGCGGCCGTGCTGGGCAATCTCGGGTGCCGCCGGGCGCTGGTGGTGCACGGGGAGGGGGGACTGGACGAGCTCTCCACCCTCGGCGAGACGCGGGTCACGGAAACGCAGAACGGTCACATGACTACCTACACGGTGACGCCCGAGGACGTGGGGCTGACGAGGGCGACGCCGGAGGAGGTGGCCGGAGGGACCGCGGAGGAGAACGCGGCGATGCTCACCGCGGTGCTGGAGGGGGAGTCGGGGCCGCACCGGGACATCGTGCTCCTGAACGCGGCCGGCGCGATTCTCGTCTCGGGGGCCGCCCCCACCCTCGCCGAGGCCGTGGAGGTGGCCGCGCACTCGGTGGATTCCGGCGCGGCCCGGGAGAAACTGGAGCAATTGAGGAGTTTCCTCTCGTGATTCTCGACGACATCGTCGCCCACAAGCGAATGGAGCTACCCGCGCTCCAGCGCGAGTTTGAGACCTGGCAGCCTCCCGCGCGGCCGCCCGCGCGGCGGGATTTCGCGGGCGCGCTGAGGCGGCCGGGCATGTCCCTGATCGCGGAATTCAAGCGCAGATCGCCCTCCAGAGGCGATATCCGCGCGGGCGCGGACCCGACCCTGGTGGCGCGCGCCTACCAGGCGGCGGGCGCGGCCGCCATGTCCGTGCTGACCGACGCGCGGTTCTTCGGCGGGAGCCTGGAGGACCTGCGCGCCGCGCGGCGCGCCTGCGCGCTTCCCGTGCTCAGGAAGGATTTCATCCTCCACCCCGCCCAGATCGCCCAGTCCAGCGGAGAGGAGGGACCGGACTGCCTGCTCTTGATCGCCGCCGTGCTGGAGACCGAAGAGCTGCGGTCCCTGCGCCGGCTCGCCGCGGCCTGCGGGCAGGCCGCCCTGGTGGAAGTGCACGATGAAGAAGACCTCGAAAAGGCGCTCGCCTCCGGCGCGGAGGTGATCGGCGTCAATAACCGCGACCTGCAGACCTTCGAGGTGGACATCGAGACCACGCTGCGGTTGCGGCCCCGCATCCCGGAGGGGAAGGTGGTCGTCTCCGAGAGCGGCGTCCACGGCCGGGAACAGGTGCAACGGTTGGAGGAGGCGGGAGTCGACGCGATCCTGGTGGGCGAGGCTTTGATGACGGCGGAGGAGGCGGAGCGAAAGATAGAGGAGTTGCTGGGCCGGTGACTGCGCGCGGGGAAATGGAATGACCAGGATCAAGATCTGCGGGATCACCAATCTGGAGGACGCGGAGTTCGCCCGCGCCTGTGGGGCCGACGCGCTGGGGTTCGTGTTCGCGGAGAGCCCTCGGCAGGTCACCCCGGAGCAGGCAAAGAAAGTGATTGCATCTCTCGACCCCTTCGCGGTGAGCGTGGGAGTGTTCGTGGATGCGCCCGCGGAGGAAGTGCGCTCCATCCTCGAATTCACCGGCTGCCGCGTGGCGCAGCTTCACGGGGGAGAGGGGCCGGAATACGTGGAGGAACTGGCGCCCTTCGCGGTGGTGAAGGCGCTGCGGGTGCGGGAG
>WFSF01000029.1 GCA_015486155.1 Armatimonadota bacterium | reverse complement strand
TCGGTGGAAGGAGCTTTGGACGGTCGCGCCTAGCGGCGCAGGATGTACACCAGGGCGCGCCGGACAGCTTCGGCCAGCCGCCCCGCAAGTGAACGTGCTTGCAGCACACTCCCCACGGTGCGCTTGAGGCCAGAGATAAAGGTCTCCACGCCCCAGCGTCGGCCGTATCCTCTCGGGAGGCCTTGCGCCATCACTTTGCGCCATCACCCTCCTACTTTGCCGTCCCGGCGACGGGTCACCTCGGGACTCGACTCTCGATGCCGTGGCGGTCCCGACACCACTCATGCACCCATTCCGCATCGTAGCCTGCGCCCGCCAGAAACTCCGAAGCATTCATCCGTTCCGACAGCGCGATCAACAAAGGCCGCAATTGCCCCTTGTCATTGCTGGGGCCAATGCTGGCCACTGCCCCTACCGCCAGAAAGCCGCTCAACGCCACCAGCAGGCTCAGTTTGAGATAAGCCTTGCGTCGCCCTCCTCGCCGCATCTCAAACTAGGGCGTGGCCGTGCTCGTCTCCAGCCCGGTAGCATCAGCCGCCACCGCTCCCTCTTTCACTCCCGCCTGCTCACATACCCTCGCCAACATCTTATCCAGCCGCTGTGGGCTCAGCCAACGGTTCTCGAAGCGGCACAGGGTGCTGTGATCCGGCACTCGCTTCAGCCCAAGCGCCTTGCGCAGCTCCCCGCTCACTGAAAGCAAAGCCTCGATCCCGCGCAGGTCTTGGCGCAGCAACACCTTCAGCAGACAGCAAGCGCACAACTGCGCCAGCCGATAGCGATGGGGCGCAAAGCGGTGGCTGTAAGTCGGCAACTCCTTCTCCGCCACCGCCAAAGCCATCTTCACGAATCGCAACAAGCTCTCTCTGTTCATAATCTGCTAGTGCCATACTCTATGACACCTTTGCAACAGAGCAGCCCTGCTTCTATGCTTTCAAGCGGGGCCAGACCCCCAGGTGGCATGGCCCCACCAATGAGCGCACTGTGTGGGAGCACGACAAGCCCGCGGTGAACGACCTCCACCCCACCATGAAACCCCTGGCCCTGATCGAGCGCTCCATCACCAACGCCACCGAGCTGGGCCAGCTGGTGGTGGACCCGTTCCTGGGATCGGGCACCGCCATCATCGCGGGGGAGCGGACGGGAAGGAAGTGCTATGGGTTTGACCTGGATGCCCGCTACTGCGACGTCATCCTGAGGCGGTGGGAGTCCTTCACTGGCGAAACCGCGACTCGGGGGGCCTGATCTGAGCGCGTTGCAGAAGTCGCCATCACTGGGGAAAACTGGGGGAGTGTGAGCATGCCGAGAGCGATATCGCCGGAGAAGAAAGCCGCCATCAGAGAGCGGCGCCTGAAGGTGTGGCGTTTGCGGGTGGTGCAGAAGCTGACCCTGGAGGAGATCGCCTCCGCGGTGGGGGCCTCCCATGGCACGGTGGAGAACGACCTGGCGGTGATGCGCCGGGCGCGCCGCGATCACCTGCGCCGCGCCCAGGCGGCCCGGGAGGCGGCTCTGCAGGCGGCCGCGGAGGTAGTGGAGGAGTGTGAGGCGATCTCCCGCCAGGCCTGGACCGATCTGCTGGCCGCGCCCCGCGGCTCGGCCACCCGGGCCAGGTTTCTGTCGGTGCTGCTCAACGCGGTGCAGCAGCGCAACGAGATACTCCAGTCCCTGGGGATGCTGGAGAAAGCGCCGGAGGAGATAGTCCTCACCGCGGGTAGCATCAGATCCATCACCGACCAGGAGGCAACACAGATGCTGATGATGCTGAGGGAGAAGATTGCCCAGCAACGGGCGCTGCCGGCAGACACCAGGGAGGGGAGGAGGGAGAGGTAACGAACTCACGCTCGGCGGTGGAAATGCTACACCCGCAGTTTTCTCAGCAGTACTTCGCGACAGAGCAATAGGGCCTCGACGGTGAGATAGTCTCGGTGTGGGAGGGCCACCCGGTCCCGCTTGGGGAGGAAGGGGCGCGGATGTTTATCCTCACCAGGACGGAGTACGCGCCCCCGCGGACTGGGTGACGGAAACGGAGCATCATGCCGCTCAGAAGGTTTCACCGGGGATATGTTGGGGGGCATGAGATTGCCTTGGGCACCTTTTTGACCGCACTCGCCCATTCTGCTATTATTGCGCAGAAAGTTTCTTCACATGAAACTTACTGCACAAAACTATAACATAGCGCTGGGCGGCCGCGAGGCCTTCCTGGTGCGGATGCTGGCCCAGGAGCGGAGGCCGATTTTCAGCAGCGCCGATGCGAAGCGGCTGTTGGGCAGAGACGCACGTCTGATGCTCCACCGCTTGGCGCGCAAGCGCTGGGTGCTCCCTCTTACCCGGGGACTGTATGCCCTCGTGCCACTGGACGTGGGGGTAGAGGGTGCTGACGTATTTACCCTGCACAACTTCGTCGCTGCCTCCCTGCTGGTGGAGCCCTACTATATCGGGTTCTGGTCCGCCCTAAACTATTACGGCCTCACCGAACAGATGCCCCGCACCACCTTTGTCGCCACCACGGTCTCCAAGCACCCGGTGGTGGTGCTGTCCCAGGAGTGCCGTTTCGTGAGAGTGTCGCCGCGGAAGTTCTTCGGGTGGCAGGAGGTGCAGGTGGACGGCCATCCGGTGCGCATCTCCGATCCGGAGAAGACGGTGGCAGATTGTCTGGATCGGCCTCAGCACTGCGGCGGCACAGAGACCATCGCGAAGGCGATCTACTTCTCCCATGACGAAGTGAAGCTATCCCAAGTGGTGTCCTATGCCAAACGCATGGGGAATCGTTCTATCCTCAAGCGCCTCGGTTTCATCCTGGAACGAACAGGACTGCTTGATCGCTATGCGCACTTGCTTCCCGAGTCGGCGCCAGCGGCCGGCTTCACAAAGCTGGACCCGCTCTCCCGGCGTAGGGGAAGGCATAATACTCGCTGGGGCCTGCTGGTGAACTACGAGCTCGATCCAGAGGGATGGGGCTATTGATAGATCGGCGTGAGCACTGGCCCAGGAACGGAAGCCGACCTTTAGCAGCCTCGACGTGGAGGAGATGCTGGCCGCTGGTGGTCAGGCGGTGTAGCAGACTTCATTCCTGGATAGAAATGCCATCAATTATTGACATCTAGCGCCCACATTCTTGATCCTCCCTCGCGGTCAGGTTTCCCGATCGAAGGAGCGACCTGCCAATATCGGCTCCCGGGTTCGCCGGCCACTCCACCACCTCGGCCTGTTTTCAGACGCAAGGCCGAATCTCGGCTTGACAATTTCCTTGCAAAATCGCATTCTGAATGCAAATTTGCAAGGTAGATGACGATGGCAAACCGGTATATCCCGCGTAGCCTGGAGTCTGTGTTGCGGCGCGCGGCCCGGCAGTTCCCCGCGGTGGTGCTCACCGGTCCGCGGCAGTCCGGCAAGACCACTCTGCTGCGACATGTCTTCGGCTCCAGCCACACGTACGTTTCACTGGAGCCCCCGGATGTGCGCGCGGCGGCCAGCGCGGATCCGCGGGGTTTCCTGGACTTTTACCCTCCGCCGGTGATCTTCGACGAGATCCAGTACGCGCCCGATCTGCTGCCCTATATCAAGGAGCTGATCGATGAGCGCCGTTCCCGGGCGGGCCAGTTTCTGCTCACTGGCTCCCAGAACCTGATGATGCTGGAGCAGGTGACCGAGACGCTGGCGGGCCGGACCGCCATTCTGCGGCTGCTGCCGCTCTCCCAGCTGGAGGCGACGGGAAGGCCCCGGGCGAGGCTGCCCTGGGAGAGGAGGAGCAAAGGTGGCGGAGAGACGACCGTCCACCTCAAGCCACGGGAACTGCAGAGGGCGTTCATGCGGGGATGGTACCCGGACCTGGTCGCCCACCCGCGGCGGGACACCACTCTCTGGCATGCCAGCTATGTCCAGACCTACCTGGAGCGGGATGTGCGCACCGTACGCCAGGTGGGAGACCTCGCCCTCTTCCAGAACTTTCTCCGGGCGCTGGCCGCGCGCAGCGCCCAGTTGCTGAACCTGTCGGAGCTGGCCCGCGACCTGGGGGTAACGGCGAACACGGCCAAGGCCTGGCTCTCGGTGCTGGAGGCGACCTTCCAGGTGGTGGTGGTGCGTCCCTATTTCGCCAATATCGGTAAGCGGCTGGTGAAGAGCCCGAAGGTGTACTTCACCGATGTGGGCACTCTCTGCTATCTGGTGGGTCTACGGGATCCGGAGCACGTGGCGGCCGGCCCCATGGGAGGCGCGATCTTCGAGACCGCGGTGTTTTCGGAGATCCTGAAAGTGCTCGTGCACCGCGGAGAGGACCCACAGATCTATTTCTGGCGGACGGCGGCAGGCAGAGAGGTGGATTTCGTGATCGAGGCCGGAGGGAAACTCATCCCCGTCGAGGCCAAGCTCTCGGCCACCCCCCGGCCGCCGATGGCGGCCGGCATCGCGGCCTTCCAGCGGGACCTGGGGGAGAGGGCAGGACACGGGTATGTGGTGCATTCCGGGGATATCCGTCTTCCGATGAGGGAGCGGGTGACCGCCATCCCCTTTGCCGAACTCTGAGACGGGGGGCCGCAGGCCCTCGTCCTCTACGGCCTGACCACACCGCCAGGCCACTGCTCAGGTATTCGCCGGCAGCTCCGCCACCTGGGCCTGAAGGTCCTCCAGCTCCAGGTGGGTGTAGCGCTGGGTGGTGGTGACCCAGGCGTGGCCGAGCAGCTCCTGCACGGCACGGAGATTGGGCCGGACGCGCAGAGCATGGGTGGCGAAGGTGTGACGCAACAGGTGGGGGCCGGAGCGGTCGGTGATGCCTGCCGCTCGGAGGTAGCGGTTTACCAACAATGCGATCCCGCGGACAGAGAACCGGCCTCCGCTGCGATTGAGAAACAGGGCCGGCTCACTGTCATCCCGATCGGCGAGATAGGCCAGCAACGCATCGGCGGCGGGACGGTTTACGGGGAGGCGCTGGAGGCGTCTCCCCTTGCCCACCACCTGCAGTGCTCCCCAGCCCTCCGCGGGTAGGCGGACGTCCGCTCGGTTCAGAGCGCACAGCTCTCCCACCCGCAGGCCGGTGTTGTAAAGCAGCATCAGGATGGCGAAATCGCGCCGGCCGGTGGGGGCGGCGGTATCGGGCAGGGACAACAGCTTGCGCACTTCGTCCACGGTCAGGTGCTTGGGGGCCAGCGGAGGGCCCAGACGGATGGAGCGCAGGGCCTGGGCGGGGTTTGTGTCCAGCCGGCCCTCCTCGAACAGGAAGCGGCAGAAGGAGCGGCAGGCGGCGATGGCGCGGTTGATGGTGGAGGGGGAACGGCCGGCTGTGAGCTGCTGGCGGAAATGCTCCCGCAGATCCCGAGGGCGCACCTCGCTGAGCGGCCCGGCCAAGGCCGCCAGCAGCGCCTCCAGATCTTTGCGGTAGGCCCGCACCGAGTGCGGTGACCGCCCCTCCAGTGTCAGCGCTCCCAGAAACTCCTCCAGCAGTTCGTGCTCGTGCGACCTTCTTGCCTGTCGCTTTCTCGCCATCTCCGCCTCCTCTGTGCGTTCTTGCCAATCCGCCAGGCGCGGGTGAACTTCCGATAGGACATGAGGGAGGATGTTCGAGGGGAAGTCAAGGCGTTTCTCGGGGCGGCAGAGCGGACAGATGGCCGAAGTGCCGCGCCCCACACGGCGCGGGGGAGGCGGAGAGCAGTCAGGCGAGGACAATGCCACCTGACCGCTGCACTTCCACCACAGGCACAGTTGGCGCACCGTGAGATGCTCACGGTCTCCATCCGCGGCCCTCTCGCCACCAAGAGGCGGGAACTGGTGATAGTGCGAACCTGAGCTTGGCGAGACTCCTCAGCGACATGGTGCTCGTCTGGGAGAGCGAAGTGCACGCCGGCTACGAGCTGGGGATGTCCCTGAATGGGAGGTCGCAGGCCAGGTTTCGTCGAACAAAGGCTCAGCCGGCCGGATGGCGACCGCGGCGCATTGGCCGTGTTGGCCATCCTGGTCGAGGGGAGTTCGAGCCCGCATGCCACACATCTTCGACAACATTGACCTGCACCTGCTGAGAGCGCTTCAGGAGACGATCCAGGTCTCCGAGCGGGCGGACTTCTGCGTGGGCTACTTCAACCTGCGCGGCTGGAAGCAGCTCGACGAGTACATCGAGCGATGGGGTGGAGGTGAGGGCAACTGCTGTCGGCTACTGGTGGGGATGCAGCGCCTCCCACAGGATGAGCTGCGCGAGGCGATGCGCCTGAGCGCCAATAGCGGCGGGATAGACAATCAGACCGCTCTCCGTCTGAGACAGCGGCTGGCGCAGGAGTTCCGTGATCAGCTGACGGTGGGCGCGCCCACCAATGAAGACGAGCGCGGATTGCGTCGCCTCGCGGCCCAGATCAAGGCCCGCAAGGTGGTGGTCAAGCTGTTCCTGCGCCATCCGCTTCACGCGAAGCTGTATCTGCTCTTCCGGCCCGATCCCATCAATCCCGCCGTCGCCTACCTCGGCAGCAGCAACCTGACCCTGGCGGGACTCGCGAAGCAGGGCGAGCTCAATGTAGACGTCATGGACGGCGATGCCTGTGAGAAGCTTGCGCGATGGTTCGAGGATCGCTGGAACGACCGTTGGTGTGTGGACATCTCCGACGAGCTGGCCGCCATCATTGACGAGAGTTGGGCGCGCGAGGAGCTGATTCCGCCATACCACATCTACCTGAAGATCGCCTACCACCTGTCGCGCGAGGCGAGGGCCGGGCTGGCGGAGTTTCGCATCCCGCGCGAGTTCGGCAACCGGCTCTTTCGCTTCCAGGTCGCCGCGGTGAAGATTGCCGCCCACCACGTCAACAGGCGGGGCGGGGTATTCATTGGCGATGTGGTCGGGTTGGGCAAGACGCTGATGGCCACCGCGGTGGCGAAGATTCTGGAGGACGACCACGGACTCGAGACCCTAATCATCTGTCCCAAGAACCTAGTCTCGATGTGGAAGGACTATGTCCATCAGTACCGGCTGCGGGGGGAGGTGCTCTCGATTTCCCGGGTGCTGAACGAGCTGCCGGAGCTGCGACGCTACCGGATCGTCATCATAGATGAGAGCCACAACCTGCGCAATCGCGAGGGTAGGCGCTTCCGCGCGATTCAGGACTACATCGCGAGGAACGAAAGCCGAGTCATTCTCTTGTCCGCCACCCCGTACAACAAGACATATGTAGACCTCTCAAACCAGCTTCGCCTTTTCATCCCCGAGGATCAAGACCTGGGCATACGCCCGGAACGACTGCTGAGAGAATTGGGCGAGACCGAATTCCTGCGGCTGCACCAGTGTCCGATGCGCTCTCTCGCCGCCTTCGAACACAGCCCCTACGCCGACGACTGGCGCAACCTGATGCGCCTCTACATGGTGCGCCGCTCGCGCACCTTCATCAAGGACAACTACGCACTCACCGACCCGGAAACCGGCCGCAAGTACCTTGCCCTCGAGGACGGAGGACGGGCCTACTTCCCCGAGCGTGAGCCCAGGAAGGTTCCCTTCACGATCAACGATGCCGACCCCAACGACCAATATGCGAGGCTGTACGCACCGGAGGTCGTTGACACCATCAACGCTCTGGAACTGCCCCGGTACGGCCTCGCCAACTACATTGAACCTTCGCCGCACGCCCCGCCGACCCCGGCCGAGGACAAGATTCTCCGGGACCTTTCCCGCGCTGGCCGGAGGCTGATGGGATTCTGTCGCACCAACCTGTTCAAGCGTCTCGAAAGCAGCGGTCAGGCCTTTCTCCAGTCTGTCGAACGCCACATCCTCCGGAACTACATCTTCCTGCACGCTGTGGAGCACGGGCTGGACATCCCCATCGGCACCCAGGACGCCGGGCTGCTGGATCCGGGCACCGAGGACGAGGACCTGGCCACGAAGGCCTTGTTTGATGATGTAGAGGAGGATGGCGACGAGGAAGCTGAAGTCGTCGCTCTCCGCACCGAGGAGGACTTCCGGCGACGCGCGGCCGAGATCTACCAGACTCAGTACGCGGGCCAGTACAGGCGTCGGTTCCGATGGCTTCGCTCGGATCTGTTCGTGGCGCAGCTCGCCGCGGACCTCCGAGGGGACGCGGCCGCGTTGCTGGGCATTCTGCAGGAGTGCGGAGACTGGGATCCGGGCCTCGACGCGAAGCTCAACGCCCTCGAGGATCTCCTCACAAAGGACCACGCGCAGGACAAAGTCATCGTCTTCACACAGTTCGCCGACACGGTCCGCTATCTGACCGAGCAGCTGCGGCAGCGGGGCATCGAGCAGCTCGCCGGCGTGACCGGCCAGACTGAGGACCCGGTGGGAATCGCCAGGAGATTCAGTCCGGAGGCCAACGAGGTGCCCAGGCCTGGCGATGAGCTGCGCGTGCTCATCTCCACCGACATCCTCAGCGAGGGGCTCAACCTCCACGACTGCCACATCGTCGTCAACTACGATCTTCCCTGGGCGCTGATCCGTCTGACCCAGCGTGTGGGCCGCGTTGATCGGATCGGCCAGAAGGCGGAGCAGATTCTTTGCTACTCGTTCCTCCCTGCCGAAGGGATCGAGAGAATCATCGGCCTGCGCGGGCGGCTTCGCCGGCGCCTCCGCGAGAACCGCGAGGTGGTCGGGACGGATGAGGCGTTCTTCGAGGACGAAGCGGACAAGCGGCTCGTGCTCGATCTCTACAACGAGAAGGCCGGCATAGCCGATGACCCCGACGATACCGAAGTGGACCTTGGCTCTGAAGCCTACCAGATCTGGCACAACGCCATCGCGGCCGACCCGAAGCTGGAGAAGATAGTTTCGGAGTTGCCGCGAGTGGTCTATTCCGCCCGCGCGCACCGGCCCACAGAGGAGGCTCCTGCGGGAGTCATCGCCTACCTGCGCACGGATCAGGACAACGATGCCCTGGTGTGGCTCGACGAGCAGGGCGGAACTGTAACCGAGTCGCCGATCGAGATTCTCCGGGCGGTGGAGTGCAAGCCCGACACGCCTCCGGTGCCCCGGAGCGATAACCACCACGACCTGGTCCGCCGGGCAGCGGAGCTGGTGGCGGAGGAGGAGCACTCGGTCGGAGGCCAGCTCGGCCGCCCCTCCGGGGCGAGGTTCCGGACCTACCAGCGATTGAAGAGTTACGCCGAGCAGGTCAAGGGGACGTTGTTCGAGTCGCAAGAGTTGCTGAAGGCGATCGAGGACATCTACAGGTACCCGCTCCAGCAGTCCGCGGTTGACACTCTGAACCGCCAGTTGCGGGCGGGGGTGTCCGACCAGGCGCTGGCCGAACTGGTCATCAGCCTGCGCGACCAGGATCGGCTTTGCCGCATACAGGAAGAGAAGGAATCCCGCGAGCCCCGGATCATCTGTTCCCTGGGACTCGTTCCGGAGGGCAAGTAGCAGATGCCGATTGATCGCCAACGCTGCCAGCAGCTCCTCCGAGAGTGCGACCTGCGACGCCTGTTCGTCGAGGAGCTGGGCTGGGATCGGCACACCCAGACCATCGAAGTATCCCTCAACGGGCAGATGTACACACTTTCAGCCATCGCCCAGAAGCGCGGCATGGTCGCCTTCGAGTGTCCCGCCCCTGGCCCTGACATGCCCGACCATGCCACACGACGCAAGATCGAGGCCCAGATCGCCAAGTCGGTCCACGAACACCTGATTGTCTACGTGGACGCAGAAAGAGAAAGGCAGGTCTGGCAATGGGTCAAGCGCGAGGCCGGGCGGCCGCGTCAGTGCCGTGAGCACCGCTATCATATCAGCCAGGACGGCGAGTCGCTCCTTCAGAAGCTGGACGCCATCGCCTTCACCTTGGACGAGGAAGCGGACCTCACGCTGGTCGGAGTGACCGGCCGCGTCAGGGCGGCCTTCGACGTGGACCGGGTCACAAAACGCTTCTACGACCGGTTCAAGGCGGAGCACGACGCATTCCTGAAGTTCCTCAAGGGAATCCCCGACGAGGACATGCAGCGCTGGTATGTCTCGGTGATGCTCAACCGCCTGATGTTCATCTACTTCATCCAGAAGCGCGGCTTCCTGAACGGTGATCGTGACTACCTGCGGAACAAGCTCGCCGACAGTAAGCGCAGGGGCAAGAGCCGCTTCTACCGCGAGTTTCTCTGTCCTCTGTTCTTCGAGGGTTTTGCCAAGATGCCGGAGGAACGCTCCCCTCATGCCCGTCGGCTCCTCGGGGAGGTGCCCTACCTCAACGGCGGCATCTTCATGCGCCACCAAATCGAATCGCGGTACGGGGAGAAGATCCAGATCGCGGACGCCGCCTTCGAGAAGCTCTTCGACTTCTTCGACGCCTACCAGTGGCACCTCGACGAGCGCCCTCTCCGCCGGGACAACGAGATCAACCCCGACGTACTCGGCTACATCTTCGAGAAGTACATCAACCAGAAGCAGATGGGCGCCTACTATACCAAGGAGGACATCACCGGCTACATCAGCCAGAACACGGTGATTCCCCATCTGCTGGACACCGCGCGGCGCAAGTGCCGCATCGCCTTCGAGGGAGAGCAGTCCGTGTGGCGGCTGCTGCAGGAGGATCCCGATCGCTACATCTACCCGGCGGTCCGCAGCGGCGTGATAGGCGAAGACGGCGAAGTCATCCCGGAGTCGGCCCTGCCCGACTTCGTGCAGGCCGGCATGCGCGACCCCAAGAAGCGCATGTTCGACCGCCGCTACAACCTCGGAGAGGCTCACATCCCCGGACCCGACGGCGAGAACCTCGCGCTCCCCACCGAGACCTGGCGGGAATACGTCGCGCGCCGCAACCGCTGCCTGGAGCTGCGTGCCAAACTCGCTGCGGGTGAGATCCGGGACATCAACGATCTCATCACCTACAACCTCGACATCCGCCAGTTCATCCAGGATGTGATCGAGAACTGCGAGGGGCCGGAGCTGTTGCGGGCTTTCTGGCTGGCGCTCCAGGAGATAAGCGTCCTCGACCCGGCCTCCGGCTCCGGCGCCTTCCTTTTCGCGGCCCTCAACATCCTGGAGCCCCTCTATGAGGCCTGCCTGGAGCGCATGGAGGCATTCCTCGGCGACCTGGAGCGGTCGGGCGGGAAGCGCCATCCGCGGAAGTTCTCGGACTTCCGGCAAATCCTGGAGCGGGTCGAGCAGCACCCGAACCGCCGCTACTTCGTCCTCAAGACCATCATCCTCAACAACCTCTTCGGGGTGGACATCATGGAGGAGGCGGTCGAGATTTGCAAGCTTCGCCTCTTCCTCAAGCTGGTCGCGCAGGTGGACAGCGCGGAGAAGATCGAACCGCTGCCCGACATCGACTTCAACATCCGGGCCGGCAACTCGCTGGTGGGGTTCGCCTCCTACCAGGATGTGCAGACCGCCATCAGGTCCAAGCTGGACTTCGACGATGTGATGGGGCGGATCCAGGAGAAGGCCGAGGACCTGGAGAGCCTGTTCTTCCGCTTCCGCCAACAGCAGACGGAGATCGGGGGAGAGGTCACCGCGGAGGACAAGGCGGAGCTGCGGCGCCGCCTGGAGGAACTCGATGGCGAACTGAACAGGTACCTCGCTGTCGAGTACGGCGTCGCCCCCGGCAATAAACGGGCCTACGAAGCTTGGCTCACCTCCCACAAACCCTTCCACTGGTTCGTCGAGTTCTACGGGATCATGAGCCGGGGCGGATTCGACGTGGTCATCGGGAATCCGCCGTATGTGGAATACGCAAAGGTCAAGCATGACTATACTGTACGGGGATACAAGACGGAGTTATGTGGCAATTTGTTCTGCCTCATGCTTGAACGATCCGAAGGGCTCAGACGTGCTCAGGGCTGTGTGGGGATGATCATCCCTATATCGTTCACATCATCGGCTGGCATCCAGGCAGCGCGTGACGTGACTGCAGATTCTCAACGGGCACTATGGCTGGCGCATTTCTCGAACAGACCAGGCCAGCTATTCGCGGGTGCGCAGAACCGACTCACGATTCTACTGAGCCGACCGCGTGACAAGAACGGGACGTTGTTCACGACCCAGTACTATCGCTGGAATGCAAGGAATGGCGAAAGACGTGCGCTATTCTCCATAATTCGATATCAGCCGTCGCAGCGAGATTCTCGGCACTCTCTGCGACGTGTCGCGAAGATTGGAACGCCAGAGGCATCCCAGGTGCTTAAGAAGATAGATGCCTCGCGGACACTAGGAACTTGGCTGACACGTGCCGGGCCACACCGTATCTTCTGGGTACGCGTGCCAGGCTACTTCTGTCAATTCTTCACTCGCGCCCCAAAAGCAAGGCCACTAAATGGGGGGGCGGAACGCGTGAGGGGGGAAGTCAAACAGTTGACCTTGCAGGATGAGCGTACGGCCGCGGCTCTCCATGCTATACTAAACAGTTCCACCTACTATGTTTTTTTCTGTGCCTCATCGGATGGACGACACATCAACGCGTCAGATGTCTACAGCTTCCCCTTGGATATAGCGTCGTTCGACAGCGCTTCGCTTCGCAGGCTCGGTCAACTATCGCGCAGGCTGGATGAATGTATGCGTAGACACATGACTCAATGGCGAAAGAGTGGCCTTCTCATAGACACAGTTGACTCCACAGCGTGTAAGCCCATCATTGACCAGATTGACCAGGTTCTGGCAAAGCACTACGGCTTCACGGACGAGGAACTGGATTTCATCATCAACTACGACATCAAGTACCGGATGGGGCGGGAGACCGGCGGAAGGAGTAGCGACGATGGGTAAGTGGATTCATCGTTTGTGGCGCCTTCGGAACGATGGGGCCCATAGTGGTGAGTCCAGCGCAGGCCCGCCCCGACTTACGCCGGAGCAGGCCGATGAGATCAGGGCACTGCTCGATGGGATGTCGGGGAAGCACGGAGGAGAACGAGCGCGTATTCGCCGACGCTTGCGCCGCAAGGGCTTCCACATCGGCCACTTCCCGGACGTTGACGAGTGGTCGGCAGAGGTGTTCGACCAGCTGGTTAGCGAGAGGCGCGTCATCGTGCGCGGGGCGGGAGGGGCGTGATGATGATGACGATGAGCATGGCATAAGCCATGATGGTGATGATCAGGGGAAGAACACCGGGGACTGGGGAATGTTGTTGCATGACGATGGAAGAGTTACAAGCATCCAAAAGACCGTTGCTCCCGCCCTGCGGCCGTCCCATTGGCGCATGATCCGCGTGCCACCGCAGTTTGGCCTTGCATTCCGACCACAAAATGTGGTTGAATGACTACGGAACGTGGTCATGATGAGCGTGTTGCGCAGTCGCCTTCTAGAGGGACTATTGGGACGGCAAAGAGCGGCCGTGCTGTCTGTGTTGCTGGGTCGCCCTGAGGCGCGTCTCTACCAGCGACAGATTGCCCAATTGGCCGGACTGAGGCTGGTTCAGGCCCAGCGCGCTCTCCGGGCCCTTGCCGATCTGGGAGTGTTGCGCGCCCAGCGTGAGGGGAACCGAGTCTACTACAGCCCTAACCCGGCTTGCCCGGTGCTGGGCGAGCTGACGTCCATGGTGCTGAAGACCGCCGGCGTGGTGGATGTGCTCCGCACCCATCTCGCTGGCCTGCACGGCCTCAAGTTGGCTTTCGTCTATGGGTCGGTCGCCCGGATGGATCATACCTCCGAGAGCGACGTGGATCTTATGGTCGTCGGCAACGTGGCCATGCGAGACCTCGTGGCACCGTTGCGCCAGGCTGAGGAGACGCTTGCGCGTGAGGTGAACCCGACACTCTATCCCGAAGCGGAGTTCCGCCAGAAGCTCGCAGAGGGACACCACTTCCTGACTTCCGTCATGGCGGAACCGAAGCTGTTCGTAGTTGGAGATGCTGATGACCTTGAGCGACTGGCTCGAGCAGGGGCGCCTGCACCAACACACCCCTAGCAAACGTGAGATCAAAGACCTGCTCTCTGTCGCTGATCGCGACCTGGCGCAATGCCAGATTCCAGGACTCGATCCCGACTGGCGACTGGCTATCGCCTACAATGCAGCACTCCGGTGTGCCACCGCCGCGCTCGCGGCCGCCGGTTATCGAGCGGCGCGCGATGCACACCACCGCTGGGTCATCGAATCGTTGACGCTCACCATCGGCTGGTCGGTGGAAAAGGTTGATGTCTTCAACAGGTTCCGAAGGAAGCGGCACATAGCAGGATACGAGCGCGTGGGCGTCGTGTCCGAGCAAGATGCCGACGAGATGCTTGATCTTGCCAGAGAGCTGAAGGCGGAAGTGCTGGAATGGTTGCGCGCGAAATACCCTTCCCTTCTGCCTGCGCCATAGCCCAGGGCCGACAACGAGCAGTGAAGTCCCGCCATCGTGACGGCGTATGACAATTCGCTGTGGTACCGCGAGGATGGGGGCGAGCGGGCTCTTGCAGCGTGAGATGCAGACTCAAGGGGACACCAGGAGTTGGAGGAACCGATCAAAGGAAGTGAATCCTGCGGGGTAATCGCCATTGGGCGTGGCCACCCACGATATCCTGGGGCCGCCATGAAGCTGCTCGGGAGCCGCGCGCCGGAGCGCATCTACGCACTGGGCAATCTTGGGGTTCTCGATGATCCGCTGCTGGGTCTGCTCTGCTCCGTCAAGTGTCCCGGCAAGGTGATTCTTCAGACCTATGACCTCATGTGTTCGCTCCGGGACGCGGGCGTCACCGTCATCAGCGGCTTCCATTCACCAATGGAGCAGGAGTGCCTGCGACTCCTGCTTCGCGGCGCGCAACCCATCGTGATCTGTCCCGCCCGGAGCATCTGGCGTCGAATACCTTCTGAACTCAGGACCCCGCTCAATGCCGGCCGCCTCCTCATCCTCTCGCCCTTCGAGGACAAGCACCACCGCATCACCGCCGAAAACGCTCAATATCGTAACCGCTTCGTCGCCGCCCTCGCCGACCGCATCCTCATCCCATACGCCGCCCCGGAAAGTAAGACGGAAGCCTTCGCGCGAGAGGTGGAGAGGTGGGGGAAGAGAGTAGTAGACCGAAACGAGCTACGTCTAGACAGAGTTGCAGTTGTCTGCAACTCTGGCCCAACTCTCCGAGACGCGCGTCGTCCGGGGCGGTCTGTTTCCATCGGAACACGCTCGGCAGGAAACCGAGAGACAAATGGCTGAGTACTCGCCAATGACGAACATCGCTACTTGGGTGACACGACGCGATGTTGGTATTGACGTCGGCCCAGCGACTTGGGAGGAAGTCGCGGCAACTACCTCACGATTGCCGCTGAGTGACGCCTGCTTCTACTTATCTCTTGTAGCCCAGTTTGCAGCATCGCCCAGAGGATTGGTTGAGATCCAGCTCGATATTGCGTCCCTTGTCGAGCCATCTGAAGTCCGGGCGACGCTGATGAAGCGACTGAGACGGCCTCCAACAACTGTTCTTGCGCACCCAGTGCAGCTTGTGGCTGCGTGGCGTGAGCTAGCCTTCCATGCCTCTGCTGACACTGAGGCATCTTTCAATGATCCTGCGGCCCGAGAGCTCTTCTGGCAGTGGCTGATGATGATATCGGAGGCTATTGGCGAAGATGAAGCGCGACGACTATTGCCGGGCATGACGGACATAACGGGGGACTCCGCGCTCTCGCTCGTATCAACGGCATCCTATCTCACATCACGGGAGCCTCCAGGGCTACTGTTAGCTCGCCACTTTGAGTTGCTTGACAGCACGGCACAGAGGGAGAAGCTGAAGTCCTCACCGAATTGGATTGACATTACCAAAGAGCTGGAAAGTCACATAGGATGTGATTGGCGCACATTCTACGCGGTCGGATGTGCTCTTGCGTTCCCGAGCATTGTTGATCAGCCTGTCAACTGACCGCGAAAGTGGGCCGCGATCAACCCCGACGCGTTTTTCCCTCCAGGAGTCAATCGCGAGATGCTTCATCAAGTGGTTGAGCAGATGTCGTGCGACCTGGCGTGGCTGAGAGCGCGGTATGAGAAACTGGACGCGAAGGCTCCCGCGGTACCAGACCCCTTGCCTCTCCAAGAACGGCCGCTCATCAGCCTCGACGACGGTCACTACTGTCCTGCGATACCACAGCTCCTCGTCGAGCGCTTCACTCTTGGTACGTATCACGCTTTGTGGAACGCCTGGCGCGAAAAGACCGGCCAGCCGCGCAACCAATTCACGACATTCTGGGGAGAGATTCTGGAGCGATACGTCGATTCGCTATTCCTACCCCTCTTTCCACACTCTGGTCAGTTTCAGCGCCTGTGGCTCGATGAAGATCTACCGTACAATGGCGGTCTTCCCTCAGATATTCTCATTGATTGTGGTCAGGTGCTTGCACTGGTTGAGGTGACCCATTCGGGATTCACGCGCCAATCGTTAGTAGCGGGAGACTCGGAGAAGATCCGTGAAGACCTGGGAAAGTCCCTGATCGCGAAGGCCAAGCAGCTTGACGCAGTCATCAGCGATTTCAAGGCGGGCCGGTTCATGTTGGGAAAACGCGGACCAAGTTCGTTCCGGCGCTTCTTACCCGTGATTGTAGTGTGGCAGAATCTTCCGCTGTTCCAGCCTACCCAGGAGCTCTTCCGGTCTGAGCTTGCGTCACAGGGAATACTGGAGGGAGCGGGCATCTTGCCCGTCCGCGTACTCCTTATGGACGAATGCGAGGGCCTACTGGCGGCGGTCCATTCGGGTGAGAGCGTCCTCGAGGCACTGTTAGACCAACGTTGGAAACTCGAGAGTGAGAGCTTTACCAACTTTCGGCGCAGGGTAGAGCTCCCACTCAACCCATTGGACCATCCGGTCCTGAAGAATGCGATGGCGAGGCTGACAGAGATCTTCGAGCCGATTCTTTTCCGCTAGCGGTCTGCTCCGGATGACAGCTCTCCGCGAACGCGATCAAGGAGTTCGAGCGCGATCGGGTTCTGGTGGTCGGCAAGCATCCTAAGTAGGCTGTTGAATGTCGTGAGGTCCTTTTTGTGGCGGCGCAGGTCCTCTCGGCGCGAGCACCAGCAGCTATCCAACAGCGCTGCCATGGTCTCTTTGAGGTTGTGCTCTCTCCAGAACCACTCGTCCGCCTCCGCGGCTACCTTTTCGAGCCAGGTCAAACCATCGAAGAGTATGACCTGTGCGGCGGGTTGCTGTAGAAAACGCGCAAAGGCAACGGCTGAACGAGGCCGTACGAGACTCAGCTCGGCCCACCGCCGGTACATATCGCTCATCTCCATCACTACAGGCTGCCGCTCGGCCGTCCATACGTGTGAGACGAGCGGGTCAAGGCCCATGAGGTGGCACCACATTTCGTCCAGGTCCCAGTGACGTCTCGTCGATTCGAGGGCCCACGTTGGAGATGAGAAGGCAAACTCCGCCATCGCGCGCCACTGCTGCACGAAACCCTCTGTGTTTGGCTCGGCCGCAAGGCCAAAGAGAAACCACGCCCGGAGGAAGCCTTCGATCCAATGATGGCCTGGAGCACCCAAGTCGAGGATCGGCCGCCAGAGCTGGTCCGGATGCTCATCTGGTCGGCATTCCGCTATGCTCTGGGCAATCCCCGAGTAGACCCAGCGATCCCACGGATATGGCGTGCCACTGATCTCGCCGTCCTCTGCCAGCATTCTGAGGCTACATGCAAGGGATTCCCGCCAGAAGTCGAGCCATTCGGCACGCTCCTGTTCAGTCTGCGCTTGTCCCAGCGGCGGAAGCCACCCGTACGCAGCCCGGATCACCTCTAGATCAAGCCGA
The DNA here is from genome assembly GCA_015486155.1 of Armatimonadota bacterium. Classification (GTDB taxonomy): domain Bacteria; phylum Armatimonadota; class Hebobacteria; order Hebobacterales; family Hebobacteraceae; genus S016-27. The sequence continues at coordinate 25,634 of WFSF01000029.1, read as the reverse complement.
GGCCCTGTTGCTCTAGGTCTTTTCCCTAGCAAAGCGTCGATTGGGGCCGGCTCCATCTCGGGCTCCTCGCCGATGACGTCCAGCCAAGACGGCAGTTCGGCTGAGAGCGACCCGGCGACGAAACCTGGCACCTCTTTTCGAACCCAGGCCTCGAGTTCCGCCTTCCGTTTCTCGGGTTCATCCGGGTATCGGAAGCGGGTCTGCTCCCGCCTCTGGGCGGCCCAGCGAAGCATGAAGTGCTGCAGCCGCGTGAACTCCTCGCCCAATTGGGTCCGGACGCTCCCAGCTCGCGCGAAAAGGATTGCTACCGTCTTGTAGTGATAGTTCATCGTCAGCAGGGCGACGCATTCGCACAAAGCTGGTGACTGGGGCTCCTCGGCCCATAGCAACGGCATGACCTCGGCGCAGAAGCCGTCCCAGTGCAGATCAGAACGACTGACCTCGCTGTCGATTTCGTGGCGTGCCGGAGGGTTCCGGACTGTGTTCACCATCTGGTTCACGCACCAGTCCGCGCGGTCCGGATGTTGCCTCAGCCAGTCACGTTGCAGCTTGAGCAACACGGCGGCCACTCCGCAGAGCCCGTCTTCGATGTTGACTACACCTGCGTCGGCCTCATCCGGGGGTCCCGCTTCGAGAACCTCTTGTGCCATAGTCCACAGCTTCTCGGCCTCATCGGCAGAGAGCGGCTGACCTGCATCCAATATCTGACGGCAGTGGGATGGCAGGACGAGGAACCGCTGGCGCTTTTCGATCTGTTGCCGCACCAACTCGTTCTTCTCCCGAAGATCGGCAGGTTCCGTGAATTCCCACACCGTGCCGCGCTCAGCGTCCTTTCTCTGCCTCCAGTTCACGAGATCGAAGAGAGCTACCATCTTCTCTAGATGCGCTACTGAATCATCGTCTGCATCCGCAGACTGGATCTGTGACTGCCATTCTGCTCGCGCCCGACCAAAGAACTCTCTTGTCTGCGGAACGTTCAGAAACAGGTACAGTGCCACATTGGTGAGGTCTATCCTCCGATGATGAAGGGCATGCCAGTCCTGTGCGATCTCAAGCCAAGGGTGTTTTCGGGGCATCGTCCACCCGATCATCTGATGGCCTTCGTTCGCGATCTGATGGCGAATCTCCCACCGGTAAAACTCGGGCACCGCGAGCAGCGGCAGAAGCTCATCCAGAAACAGCGCAGGTTCCTTCTTGCCCACCGCGATGAGAAGCCCCACGATAGCGAGCGAGTTACTGTTCCGGAGGAGCAGGTCCACGGTGTCTCCGATCGGCCGCTTCTCGTCCACTTGCATATAGAGCCACTTCTCCAGAGCCATCAAGGCAGAAACGACAAGCTGCGGTGCCCTTCCAACATCGCGGTACCAGAAACACACAGCCCCGTCTCCAAGGTACTCGCGATCACCTTCAGGGAATCGCACTGTTATAGAAGGGGGTTGCCTATATCCCGCGCGCCGCAGGTCAGCCCACCTTTCGGTGGCGAAGTTGACTAGCCGCACAATCAGGTCCAGCCCTTCGGTGGCCTGGCTCTACAAGAAAAACAGAAAGGGTCCGCGCAAATAGAGCGGAGGGAACCACGTGTGTATCGCCTCAACTTTCAAATCCTCCTGCAACGCGGGGCTGTTGCTCTTGTCGGGCTCCCTCGGCTCCTGAATCATGAGTGCCAGAAGGACCTCACGCGCCACAGTGGGATTGGACACGATCAGCGGGTGGAGCGTATCCGTGTCCAGGCAGGTCTTGCGGAATGCCTCGTCCACTCGCTCGGATGGGCCATCTGGCCATGGAGGGGGCATCTCGAACTCGTAGGAGCCGAGCGGGCCGGAGACCCGGACGCGCCTAGCGACCACCGGGGGGCGTTCACCCGGCGAAGGCGTTTCCTCAGCTCCTGTGGCTCGCTGGCTCGCATCGAGAGCGAATGCAGCTACTCGCTCTGGCAGTTCCTTGGCACCGGCCAGCCCCGCGCGATAGGCGACTTCATCAATCCCATCCTGCACCAGCACCATGCCAGGCCCTCGCTTGAGCCGCAGCATATGCTCTGCAGCAGCGATCCCCAGCTCGGCCGCCTCTCGCCGCAACGGCCACTTTGCATCTCCTCGGCGCAGCCACGTATCCGCGATCTCCGCAACCTGACGGAGAGCCATCTCAGTGACCTCCCCGGCGTGGCTGTGAAGAAACTGGATCATAGGGAGCCAGTAGGGCCAGTACGGAACACGTTGCATCGTCGCGGCTTCTGTGGTGAAGTCCTGCCCGATCACACGCGTGATCTGCAGCATAAGCGGGTTCGGCAGCGTCGCTACGTGCAGGAACCTCGTCAGCAAGCGGCGGAGCAGAGCCCCACCCTCCGCCTCGAGTTCGGGCCAGAGTCTCTCCAGAATAGGAAGAGGATCGGCAGCGAATATGACCGACTCTAGAACCAAATCCTGGGCAGTGTTGAAGTCCTGAGTGCGTGGGTGGAGGGAGTCGAAGAAAGGGCGCCACTCCGCTGGCAGCGACCTACGGTCCTCGGCCCTTCGCTCTGTGGCCGCCCCCAAAGAGTTGAGGACAGAGCGCCACTGCGATACATTCTCGTGTTGCTCGAGGAGGTGCAGCCCATAGAGCCTAAGCGCGCGATGCCAGAGCGGAGATGTGATACGCTTCTCGAGGTACTCGCTGACCCGATCGGCGTGGCCCACGAGAATGCGCTGTCTCGCCCAGTCACCGTACAGGTCGTGGTAGAATGACAGGCGTTCGTCGTGTACGTCACAGAGGCGATCGCGCACAAGGCCGTCTACTGGCGAGAGGTCTCCGACGGGGAAGCTACTCCTCGGCGTTTCGGATTCCAGACTATCTGCCTGGCGCTCGCCGAGGAGCTGAAGGAAGCGAGCGCGCATCTCGCCCTCCTGGTGGGAGCGGACCACCTCCTCCCAGAACCAACAGATTAGGTCTGATTCCCCAACCCAGTTATTGGCGTCGATGGGCATACCAGGTAAGACGCGCGTCGCCAGAAGATCCAGGAGCTTGGGCTTGACAAGTAGAGCGCGCAGGTGAGGGCGAAGAGCGATCCGGCGCAGGGCCGGGAACTCTTCCCAGACCAGATCGAGGTCTTCGGGAGCCAGGTTCCCTACCTGAATGGCCTCCCAACTTGAGGGCAAGACGCCAGCCCGGGCAAGCTCGCGCTGGACTCTATCCCATTCCTCAAATTGGCACGTGAGAAGAACCCGCCAAGGGGAAGCTGGATTCTCCAGCCGAAGTCCCCGAACCAGCACGGAAAGGTTCGCGAAGGAGGTTTCAGAGAAGACGCGATCTAGTCCATCAATGACGACGTATGCGCGTGGGTCAGAGATCTCGGCCAGCACGTCCTGGAGGGAATGGGTTAGGCCTAGGGTATGCTCGAACACAGTAGGATTGGCGACCTCCAGGCTCGCGGCGTTCCACCATAGCACCTTTGTGGAGGCGAGTGCCGTCATTGCCCAGGACTTGGCGATCACTGTCTTGCCGCAACCAGATGGCCCCAGCAGCACGATCACCCTACTCCTGGCAAGGGCAGCTTCGATGCTTTCGCGTTCCTCCTCACGGGGGAGCGACACCTTGCTGCCTATTCTGTCCGGGATTCCGTCCAGGTTCTGTCGCGTCTGAGCGAGGAGGCGCGTCCAGTCATCCTGGTATTCGGGATAATCTTTCAGGCGGAACCGCGATCGCAGACGGTCAACGAGCTCGAGCCGGTCGAGACTGCCAGCCGTGGGACGGTACTCGCTAGCGATGCTCAGAAGGGCCTGCCAGAGCGACTGCGCCTCCGACAGAGAACCGCCGACCAGTACACTCCGGCAGTTCTCGAGCCCTTCCCGCAGGCTCCTCGACGATTGCCTCTCGAAGTCAGCTTCCAGGACCACCAAATGCTTCATTAACTCTGCGGTGTCTGCGTCTGTCAGACCATGCTTCGCAGACAGATCCTCCGGGCAACGCAGGCTGGCAAAGAGGTCTCTCTTGATCTGGGAAGCGTAACCCGGAACAGCCAGCCGAGCAAGTAGGTCTGCAGGGTCCTGTGCGCGAGCCATGCCCAGCAGTGCATACAGCTCAGCACAGAGATTGCCGGGTAGCGGGACTGTGACCAGCCCGAGGCGGTCCCGGGACCTGGTGAAGCGCGTTGTGCCCTCGTGCAGGAACTGCCTCCACGCTGCGTTCACGAAATCCGTTGAGACGATTCCTCCTGCGGTGAACTGCGGGCCGCTCTTGACCGAGAACGCACATTGTCGCGTGCCGCTGTCCGAAGCCAGCGTGAGCAGTACGTCGTCAAGCAGCCACCCGTCCGCCCGCGTCTGAAAGTCAATCCGGCTGATGACGCCGAGCGCCGGGTCGAGCGGCGGCCGGCCCGCTAGGAGGAAAGACAGGAAGTATGCAGCGACGTTGTCCTCAAAGACGAACCCGCCGCCGCCCGTACTCTTCGGTGGCGCGACATGCCGACTCATGTTAGTCTTCACTCTCGGCGACCAATTCTGGAGTATAGTACAGCACTAGAGCTACTGCCGCAAGCAGTCGCTCAATGTGAGCGGAGCGAGTGCGCCATGGGCTACCTGATCGACTCCCGCAGGTTGTGCCCATCCCAAGCTATCCATCCCTGCGTCTTCCAGCGGCATACCATCAATACTTGCAGGTCACGCTCCAGCAAATAGAGAAGTCTACAGCCGGCAACGGCACATTGCAGAGGCCTGCCCTGACATGGCCACCATCATCCCGCGCATCACGACATAACCGGTGTTATCGAGACAATCGGATGTTCGCCTGACGCCGCTGGGCAGATCCACCCCAAGGCGGCGGCGAGTCTGCGAGAAGGACTGGAAGAGACCTTCACCATCAATGGCTAGGTCGGCTCTGCCGACCGCCATGGCGGCCGCAGGCCTAGCCACCGCCTGGGGCTGTCGCTGAGACCGCGCAAGTGCCTGGCGACCACCAATATCATCGAGAGCTCATTCTCCGGGGTGCAAGGGAGAACGGGCCGGGTGACCCGCTGGCGCTCGGGAGAGATGGTGCTGCGGTGGGCGGGGTGCCTGAGGCACCCGCTGGAGACCGAAAAGAGCTTCCGCAAGATCATCGGGCATGAAGATCTGTGGATGTGGCTAGACCTACGGCCGCCACCCCGGCCCTTCGGGCCTAGGAGCTGAAAGCGGCCCTGGACGAAGAGCAAGCCGAGGGAAAGAAAACAGAACCCGTGATTGACGAGCAACGCCTTGCCGCCTAGTATACGCGAGAGACTCCGCCCAACCTTACACTACGGGCGGGACATAATCTATTGCATGACAGGGGTAGCGACAGCACTCGTGAACTGCCTGGCCGATGCTTGGGAGGACTACACACACTGTGTGCAAGAGGCAGCTTCACAGCCCTATCAGCCGTGACGCGAGGTTATCATGCGCGATCAAGTGAGCGGAATGCTTGAAAAGCGAGAGGGAATGAGCAGGCAGGTCTTCTCAAGCGAGAGGTCGTGGTTGGTCGTCCGGGTTCTGGGCGCGACGACTACCGCGCTGCTCACAGCCATGTCCCCGACCCTTCGCCCCTCCCGGCTGCACGGCGGCGGCATTACGTGGGTTGGGATGACGCTGGGCGAGTTCGCTTTTGTGTACACCATCTCGTATTACTTGGTGAGGTGGGCTGCAGAGCATCGTGGCCTCCCTTTTGCTTGGCTTGCCGAGATGGTCGGCTACCTGAGCGTCGCGGCTATTCCCCTCGGTGCCAGGTTTCTGCTTAGGTGACGTTGGCTGGGCCGCTTCATCAACAAGGACCCTGCCAGGGAGGGGGTGAATTGGTATAGTTATGCGGGAGATAATCCGCTCACCCATGCCGACCCCAAGGGCTCAAAGTGGTGGTGCTTCATTGTATGCACTGGGGTTTTCCCCATCTACTTGCAGTGCCTGGAGTCCTGCAACGCTACGAATGACATGTGCGAACTGGGAAAGCTCCCAAAGGAGGACAGAGAAAAGCAGAAGAAGAGATTTGGCAAATGCTGGAAAAAGGCAAAACGTGGACATACCGCCGCCTGCCATAAGTGTTGCGACGACATGGGGCTTGGGCAGTTTGAGTGGGTGGGCCGACCGGAGGGGAGGGCTAGGCTAGTGCCTCGCCTCTTAGCGCTCGCCTTGGCATTGACCGGGGTACTCCTGGCGATAGGCTGCACTGGTCCGAGATCACCGCGCGGCACGCCGGCCCGTGAGTGGCGCGTCTATGCGATTTGTGTGACCGAGGATGGATCGAAGGCGGCCTTCTCCGCCATCCGTAGCGGTCCAGGGGAACCGGGGTATTCCTATGAATTCGCATTGCTGATTGTCGATACCCGGAGCGGACGCATTCTTTACAGCCACGCGGACCGCCGATTCCAGGATATCCCGCTAGATTGGATGAGGAACGGACCACGATTGCTTGTGAGCCGCGTTGAGATGGCCGATTCAGACTGGCCTGCTTCGGGCATCTTCGCGTTGGACACCGCAACTGGCCGCCGGGACAGGATGGTCCCTCACATGGGCACCGAGAAGCGTGGGTACTGGTCTCCTGGATACAAGGAGGTAGTGTACGAGTTGAGGCCAATCGTCTCCAGGGCACCCTTGAAGATGCGGCCGGGCGCACCTGGTGTGTATGCCGCCACGGACGCGGAAACAACTCACAGGATAGCAGAGCGAGCGTATCTGGTCGCGGTGGTTCCTGCTGGGCGTCGCTCTCAGTATCGCGCATTCATTGTGAGAGATGAAACTCTGTTTGCTGTCTCTGTTCCCTCTATGGAGGAGTCAACAATCTTCCCGTCGTCCATTGGCATAGTTGGTGGTTATTCGGTGTCACCGGATGGAAAGTATGCGGCAGGGCTCATATGGAAGGAAGACGATGAGACGTCGACTCGGCTGGCTATCCAGCGCCTTGACTCGGCGGAGGAGCCGACCTTAGTGCAGATACCGGCCTCCGTTGGAAGGACGGCCTGGGCGGCGAAGGCTGAGGCCCTGGCATGCATCGGTAACGGCGGCCTTTGGGTCTACCACCTCAAGGACGGTCGCCTGGCGAGGGTGGGACCAAACCAGTGGAAGCCTAGCGCCTGTGCCTGGCTGCCGGACGGCAAACGACTGTTGATAGGTTGCGGCCCAGAGGTGCTCCTTGTCGATAGCGAAACAGGCAGGTATAAGGTCCTCCTGAGAATACGTCGAGACTTCAGTCCTTAGAAGAGCGGCAACAGGGAATCTCTTCCTCTCCAATTTCGACGGCTACGGCACGGGAGTACCGGAGCGAGTGGCATTGTACCGGTGCCAGATGGGAGGTGTGTACCGGGATGCCAGCACCTACGAATACGACTACCGGTGGGGGTATGATGCGGTGGGGAATCGGACGAAGGAACAGGACGTGGTGGCTGGGTGGACGCGGTACTACACCTATGACAATGCGGACAAGCTGACCAAGATTGGGACGAGTTCCGGGGGGAGTCAGTTGGAGAGCTTGGGGTACAACAACAGTGGCGGTCTGACCAGCGTGTTGGGATCTCTTTTCGGGTCGCGGACGCTGGTGTACGATGACGAGAATCGGCTGAAGCACGAGAAGGGGAGAGGTCGGCAGAGGTGTCGTCGACGAGGTTAGCCGAGCCGGAAACATTGCGCCCGCGCGGGAGCCGGAGATGGCGGTATGTGGCGGGGGCGTTCATCCTATTGCTCGTCATTGGGCTGGGCATGGCACATCGTGCTTTGGTGCGCTATCACTCATTCTTAGACGATGGACCGTTTTCCGGGGTATCCACAGCTCCCCCGCGAAAGGCGCCTGATTCCACCGTACGCGTCGGGGACATCCTGTTCGAGTGCTACAACCGGCAGGGGGATGAGCCGGTGGTGGCCAGCAAAAGTGAGACAGGCAAGTTGCTTGGCGCATGGGTGGTACATCCTGGCAAGGCGGGCAGCGTGCAAAGCCTGCATTTGCGCAAAGGCTGGCGCACGAAAGATGGATATGTCGTGCACGGGCTGGCGAGCTGGACTTTTGGGGAAGAGGCTGCGACGTTCTATTTCGACAATGATGGGGTTCTGTCCGAGTTCTACCTGAGCTGGTGACAAAGTGTACGGATAACACGTTATGTCCTGGGTGATAGTATTGGTATTACAGTTTCTCCCATTCGTGTTGGGCGCAGTACTGGTGCGAAGGGTACCGAAGATACCGAGGGCGGCCATGGGTTGGGCTTTGGCTATCACTTCTTTGGCAGTTCTCTATGAAGCTTCCGTCGAGTTCCTGTTTCGCTCAGCAATTGGACGGATGCCAACCGCCCCGGCCTCTGTAGCCTTCTCATTCGCAATGGTGCGATGGGGGTTGATACTGGTTCCGCTGCCTCTTGTGGTGTATGCGTTTGCCCGTGTCCGTGCGAACGGTGTTGCGTCCGCTCGCTTGTGGTGGCCGTGGGGGATTGCGGTGGTCTTCCTGGTGGGAGCATACCAAGCGGCTATCAATTCACTACTGCTGCCGTTGGTGTTACGAGGCCACCAATAGAATATCGTCTATCCAATTTTGCAGCGAGAGTACGTCGCTGGTCGCAATTTGAAGGACCTGAATACGCGAACACGCCAGCCTGTTGGGAGCCGCGTAGGGGTATCCGCCGTCGCCAAGGCTATGGCGGACAGGCATCACCGACCCGAGCGGGCTGTTGCAGTTGGGCGCGAGGTTCTATCCCTAGGTCGGGCGGTGCCCGACCGGGACCCCGGCCAGGGAGGGGGTGGATTGGTATGCGTATGTCGGGGATCGGCCGGCGATGGGGAGATTCGAATGTGCCAGCGAGCACTGCCGGAGTGGATCTAACGACAGCGACGTTTGTAAGGAGTTTTGCGAACGAATGCAGAGCCTTTGGGTAGACGGGCCGTGTTAGTGTCGAGATCTGAATAGGAGCGCACATGCATGTCAGTATGTGACGAGTCCGGTAACAAAGTGAACGGCCGAAAGCACCCCTCGGCGCGTCTGGTGAGGTGGCTGATCGCAGTCGCGATAGTCGGCTGGGCAATGGCCCTCTATGCTGGCTTGGGGTGCGTACGCCAAGCTCGGGAGACCCGCTTTCGCATCTATACCGCCATCGGCAGAAACGAGAGCGAGGTGACCAGGGACGTCGGGCCGCCCGCTTTGATGATCACCAGTCTGGACGAGTTGCCCCAAAGTGTGAGCAAGCGCTATAGATTGCCCTCGAGAGCGGTGGAAGAAAGAGCCATGGTGTACTACGAGTTCGGCCACGTGATACTCTTATACCTGAATTCGAGTGGCTATGTAGAAGCCGTGTACTGGGGGCCAAGACGGTGAAGCATAAGTCCCTCCAACTTGGGCGGGGACGCACTGCCGGATGGTCTATCTTCACGATGATCCTGGCAATCCTCCTGTTGCTCGTGATCACCGCTGTCTTCGTGGTGCCAAGCATCTATATCGCTGCCGGCAGGCTAACTGCGGAGAAGAGAGCCTTCCGCACGGCAGAATGCTATGCTGGTCCAGGCATGACATACGCGGATGTAGTGCGGGCGCTGGGAAAACCGCAACGTGTCTATCCAGATGCCAAGAGTATTCCCTTCGCTCATCCCGTGCACAATGAGGTGCTCCGCTACTCATATGGCTTCGGCGTGAGTCTTTACGTGTTCCTTGACAAGCGTGGTCGGGTGGAGGCGTCCTTGGTGCACCTCACCTGAAGAATCTTCATTCCAGCGGGCTATTGCAGCTGGGCCACCGCTTCTACCGGCCGGAGCTCGGCCGCTTCATCACCAAGGACCCGGCCAGGGAGGGGGTGAATTGGTATGCGTATGTCGGGGATCGGCCGACCATGGGGGGGGATCTGGAGGGGCGGTCCGTGTTCGCCGCAGCTTACGCAACGTACAGGATCGGCCTTGCGGTGGGTTGTGGCGCCGCTGACGTATACTCGGCGTATCAGGTATGGAAGTGTGAAGTGGTATGGAGTAAGAGCGCGGCCGCGCGGCTGAGGTGAACCGTAGACCTAACTACTGCCCATGTCTGGAGATCCTTGGGCAGGGTGCGGAGCGCTGCACCTCAGCCTTTTCTTGGCAGCGTCCGTCTCGCGGGCTCATCGATAGGTAGGAAGGGATGTCATGTCCGCACATGCAACAGCGATCGTCACCGCTTTGGGACTGGTGGCTGGATATGCTGTGGTTGACTCCCTGCGTTCCGCTGTATCGGGGGGAGCATTGGGCGGCCGAGGGCACCGCTCGGAGAGGAGCCTTGGTTGGGTGCTTCTGCTTTGCAGCCTCACCTGGGGATGTCTGGTCCTGCTGTGGTGCGGCTTCTCGATCTGGGGCGCGCAAGGGGCTCGACTTCCGGGCGGGTTGGTCGCAGGTGGTGTTCTGCTGGGGGCCTGCGCTGTGTTCGCGTTGCGCCGGCGGGTTGTGGGGTCACTTCGCAGAGCGCTTGCCAGACAATCCTTGGCCGCGATGGCGTGCGCGGTTGGGTGGGGCATCTTTCTGCCCGCGGACAGTGAGTCAGCGGCTCACGTGCGACGTGTAGCGCTCGCAGCCGCCTGCTACATCATTGCCGCGGTGGGTGTGTGGTTTCTGTTGTTGGCCCGGGATACGAGAAGTGCGGTTCATGCGATCCATCTCGCTGAGATGCTGGCCTCGGCCACGCTAGTGCTTATCCCATTCATGACATTACCCATGATACAAGCGCTGTCTGTGGGAGAGGCGTCTTACCGCCTCACGCAGGCCGGTATCCTGTCAACTGTGGCCCTGTCTCTCCTTCATTTGTGGCCGGCCGCCAGGCGGAGGGCGGCCAATCGCCGCGGCACCATGGCGCGTTCCCTGATCGCTCCATTGGTGGGCGGAGCGGGGCTATTCGTGGGCGCGGTCGCCTTTGCCGTGCTCCTGCTCCGCACCTCGGTGCCGTTTGTGTTCTTGTTGGCGCCGATCGGATTGGGCTATTTCCCATACCTGTTGCTCTGCATCGGTGATGCAATCGTAGGGAAGGCGGAGGGGCGAAGCAGCGCGAGGACTACAACGGGCTGAACTACGTGACGGAGTACACCTGTGACAACGGCGACCGCGTCCTGGAGGAGACCAACGACTCCGGGAGCGTGCCGGCGAGGTACACGACGGAGAGTAGATCGTACTACGCTCCCTCGCAGCAAATGTGGGGGGACTGTAGGGCGGGGATATGGCTAAAGTCTGCCTGCGGCAGACCGCCATCCCGGCCCTCTGGGCTTAGGGACCTATCCCCGCCATGGCGGGCTTTGGTAAGCCCGCCCTACAGCAGAACGGCCGCGGGAGGGAGAGGGACATGAACGGAGACGATAAGGGCGGAGCCACCGGTGAATGGTAGCGGGCGCGATGAAAAGCAGCGCGCGGAGGGCACGGCGAAATTCTCCCCGCGCTGGCGATGTGCGGCATACGCGGTGTTTGGTACCGCGGTCCTGTCCGGGCTTGAAATCATCATGGGGGCGCGCAGGTTTTACGCGGCCGGGGTGAGAGCAGAGGACTTGAGGGGCATCCTGGGGATGGCGCCCGTTCGCCTGATCGTGTTCTATGTGACGGCTCCGGTGCTCCTCGGAGGCCGCTTTCGGGCCCCCACGGCCCCGGCGCAGAATGAGTCATGGCTCCAGATCGGGTGGTCTGTGGCGCGTTTCATCGCGGCCTTTGTCGTCTGGATGGTCGTGGTCTTCGGTCACGCATGGTACGTCGCGCGGCGCGGCTGGTGAGGCCCAGCCCGCGGTGCCCGAGGAGGCGCAACACTCTCTCTTGCTCCGAGTAGCCCGCCCGGAGGATTTTCGCAGGGCCGGCGGTGCAACCGGCGCGCCTGTGGCGGTGAGCGCCTGACAGGGGGACAGGGCGGGCAAAGACAGGCGCTCCGGGGCTACAGGGGCTACAACCCCGGGAGCGTCTGGGCGAGCAGTCTCAGCAGGCCGAAGGAGTGCCAGTCGAAGTGGAGGCGGGAGAGGAGGGTTGCGATTCCGGCGCGCCGGATCAGGGTGAAGAGCAACTCCAGGTCTTCGTCGGTGAGAACGGCTTGCACCTTGCGCAGCAACTGGCCGACACGCTGCTCCGTCCCCAGCTTGGCCGTCCACATCTGCTCGTAGCGCGCGAGGCCGGCGGCCGAGAAGTCGCCGGCGCGCAGCGCCCAGTCGGCGGTCTCCGCCGCGGCCTGCGCCCCTAGCAGCCCGAACAGGATGCCTCCCCCGGTGGTGGTTTTCACCTGCCCGGCCGCATCCCCCACCAGCAGCATCCGCTCGGAGAACGACGGCGTGCGGGGCCCCGCCGGTATCCGGTGCCGCACTACGCGTGCGTCGTCGGGGACGATGGCCCCCCGCGCCTCCAGGCGGGAGACCAATTTCTTCAGGAACCCGCCGGGCAAGGCACGCGAGATCAAGCCCACCCGGCACCGGTCCTCCACGGGCACCGCCCAGGCGTATCCGCCCGGGGCCGCCGTCCCGCCCATGTAGACCTCCACCTCTTCCAGCCCCGTTCGCTGGGCGTCCATCTGTGCCGCGTAGAGAAAACCGCCGGCCGCGGCCGCAGGCGCGGCCTTGCGCGCCAGCGATGAGTTGGCCCCGGCCGCCACTATCACCAGCGAAGCGCGCAGCGAGACCGGCTCTCCTTCGAGGTCCGCCTCCACCACCGCGCGGTCTTCGCTCACCCGCACCGCGCGCGCCCGCGCCCCCGTCACCAACGCCGCCCCGCTCTCCACCGCGCGGCGGCACAGCCACCGGTCGAGCTCCCCGCGGTCAACCACCACCGCCCGCGTCTCGGGCGCCGAGATGAAGAAGGACTGTCCGCGCGGGGAGAAGAAGCGCGCGCCCGAGAGCTCCGCCTGGACGAGATCCGGATTCAGCCCCAACTGCCGCCAAGCGTCGCTGCCCACCACGCCCGTGCAGTGGACCGGAAGGCCCACGCGCGCGTGCTCCTCCAGGATCAGCACCTGGTAGCCGAGCCGGGCCATCTCCCGGGCGGCATGGGCTCCGCTGGGGCCGGCTCCGATTACGATCACGTCAACCGATTCGCCCGTCACCTGCTGCTCCCTACGCCAATCGGACACAGCGCCCGTCTCCTGCCGAGACGGGCTAAGGCGCACCTTTGCGGGGATTCAGAAATCCCGCCACAACCCCCGCATACATTATCTTTCTTTTCTCTGCGCTGGGGCGCAGGTCCTTCCGCCTGCGGCGGCCGGCCGCTATGTTTCCCACTGCGGTTTCTTGGTGACGCGCCGCAAGTAGGAGCCTATGCGCTGGCGGAAGGCGAGGTTGACGTAGCCGAAGACCGGGCGGCGCAGCCATCCGTCCCAGGTGCGCCGGATGATGCCGGTGAGCGAGTAGACCCGCCGGAGAGCCCAGTGGAAGCCCTCACGCAGTCTGTCGGCGGACATGCTGCGGGGGCGGAACACCACGTGCCCCCCATCGTAGTGGGCCCAGTTGCGGTCGATCAGCCGCCCCTCCCGCTCCATCTCCTCGTAGAACTTCGTGCCCGGAAGGGGGGTGAGGATGGAGAACTGGGCGGCGTCCAGGTGGGCTCGCTCCACGAAGTCCACGGTGCGGTCGAAGACGCCGGAATCGTCCTCATCGGCCCCGAAGATGAAGGATCCCACCACCCCGATCCCGTGGTCGTGCAGCCGCGCGATGGCGTCCCGATAGTTGATTCCTGTGTTAAAGCTCTTTCCCCAGTGCTGGAGGGCCGACTGGGAGAGGCTCTCCATGCCCACGAACAGCCCCCGGCAGCCGCTGCGCGCGGCCAGTTTGAGCAGTTTCGCGTCCTTCAGCATGGTGAGCGAGGCCTGGCTGAACCACGTCTTGCCCAACTCGGCCAGTTGCTCGAAGAAACGCTTCGAGTAGGCGGGGAGCCCCATGATGTTGTCGTCCACGAAGATCACCAGTTTCTCCCGCAGCCCGGCCACCTCCTCGATCACCTTCTCGACGGGGCGGAACCGGTAGGTGCGGCCGAAGAACCTGGTGACGGTGCAGAAGGAGCACCCGAACGGACAGCCGCGGCTGGCCTGCACCAGGCCGGTGGTGAGATAGGCGTCCTGGTTGAGCAGGTCTCTGCGCGGAACCGGCACCTCGGCCAGGTCCGGGCGGGTCTCCGCCTGATAGTACTGCTGGAGCCGGCCCCTGCGGGCGTCCTCGACCACCCTGGGCCAGACGCCCTCCGCCTCTCCCACCACCACCGCGTCGCAATGCTCGGCGGCCTCCTGGGGGCGGGCGGAGGGGTGCATTCCCCCGAGGACGACTTTCACGCCGCGGGCGCGGAAGGCGTCGGCGATCTGGTAGGCCCTGGGGGCCTGGGTGGTCATCGCGCTGATGCCGACCAGGTCCACGTCGGCCTCCAGGTCCACGTCATCCACCGCCTCGTCCACCAGGGAGACTTCCACATCGTCCGGCGTGAGCGCGGCCAGCAGCGGGAGCGCGAGCGGGGGGAAGAGCGCCTTTCGCTTCAGCTTCTCCCCGCGAAAGGGACTTCGCCAGGCCGGCGTGATCAATAGTATCCGCATCATAAACCGCCTCCGTTCCGGAGTGACGCAGATCTTCTGGGATTCCCACGGGAACACCCGTGGCCTGTAGTCAGCGCCAATACCTGTCTTGGCGTTTCTCCGCCAAATGGCGGCGACCTTGGTTAGAGGCGCGACATCGCGCAATGTTCCCCCTCTATGTGGGGCGATTGCGACAGGCGCGGTGAACAGAGCTACTCGGCGGGCCGGGAGGCGGCCTCCGCCTCCCGCGGGGCGGGGGGCCTGCCCTCCATGAGCGCCGCCCGTAGCCGGCGGCGCGCCACCGTGAGCGCCAGCGCGAGGAGGACGCCGAGAAGGAGCGAGAAGAGCAGCGGATAGAGCCCCAGAGGCAGCACGCGGTCGAGGTCATCGGCCCACTTGCTGCCGGGGATGGCGTTGGGCGGATCGAACGCGGCCACGCAGCCGGTGACGGGATTGGTCAGCAGCAGCGCCGCCGACACGGGGGGAGGGAGTGCGTGCCCATGCCAGATGATTCCGGCCGCGGCAGGAATCCCGCCGAACAGCAGCACCGCCATCCCCACCCCCACGGTGCGCCGAATCCACTCCCGCCTCAGCTTTCCCCAGAAGGCGGCCCACTGCCCCAGGAGACAGGCCACCCAGGCCCCGGCCAGCAGGTTGGCGACGGCGAGCGCGATCCTCCACCCCGGCACGCCCACATCCCTCCCCATCAGCGGCCACGCAACCGCCCAGCCCGCGAGTAGAGTCACGGCCGTCACCGCGATGAAACGCGCCCCCGCGCGGGGCCCCGCCCCGAACAGCGCGTGCAGGAAGGGCTGACGCTCCCCGCGGAGGGCGGCGTGATCCCGCTTGCCCAATCCCTGGGAGGAGAAGATGGCGGCCAGCAGGAGCAGGATCACTCCCTGGACGGTCAGTCCCCCGAGCATCGGATCCCACGGAGGCCCCTGTGGGCTCGGCGGCTGGGCGATAACCGTCCCGAGGGCCAGTGCGCTGGCCGCGGCCGCGAACAGGAGCATCCAGATGCGCTGGGCGATGGGGCGGCGCTGGTGGGCCAGCCGGACGCGGTCCACCGCCGACTCCATGAGACAGGCCCCGAGGGGAATGCAGAGGGCCAGCGAGGCCGCCCACACGGGCAAATGAAACCCGAAGAAGGAGAGAGGTATCTCCCTGGAGAGGAGGGAGAGCGCTCCGGTGCCGCCCAGCGCGGCGTGCGGCACCTTGTTCTCCACCATCGCGCCCGAGGCCGCGGTGACGAGATAGGCCGCGACGATCGCCAGGGGCACCGCGGCGATGGTTCTGTGCACCAGCGCGCCGGTGAGGATCCCCATCGTGCCCGCCAGCGCGAGCCAGGTCAGCAGCAACAGATAGGCCCACGCCACCTCCTGCCAGGTGAGTCCGCCGAGGAGCAGGCAGAGCACGGAGACGGGGACCGAGAGCAACACGAGCACGAGCACGATGACGAAGGCCGCCAGAAACTTGCTGCGGACGATTTCCCGCACGCGGGCCGGCGTGACCAGCAGCAGGTCCTGGGTTTTCTGTTCCGATTCCGCGGTGACCGCGGCCGCGCCGAGCGCGGCCGCCACCAGGCCCAGCAGGATGGCCTGGAGCTGCGCCACATGCCAGAAGGTGGTGCGGCCGCACTCCCAGGTGGGGCGGGGGGAGCAGGAATGGGCGCTGGCGTACACCTCCCAGCCGGCCAGGGCCACGAGGATCAACAGGTAGAGGTTCTCCACGATCAGCGTGGCCTTGGCCCGCAGGCTCTGCCTCAATTCTTTTCGCAAGAGCGGCCAACTGACGGCTGCCATAGCGCCCTCCTAGGCGAGTTCTCCCCGCGTGAGCCGATGGTAGATCGCCTCCAGGTTGGTGTGCTCCTCGGATACGTATCCCACGCGGAACCCCTCCCCCACCAGGCGGGCGAGGACCTCGGCCTGGACCTCGTCCCGGTCGGGGATGCGCACGGTGAGCGCGTCCCCGCGGCCCGTCGCCTCCCGCACCCCCTCCACGGCCTGCAACACCTCCGCCGCCCGCTCCGCGCCTCCCCCCACCAGGCGCAGGTGCAGCAGCCGGCCCGCCTCCGCGGCCGCGACGAGTTCCTCCAGCGAGCCGGAGGCGCGGAGTTTTCCCGCCTCTATGATGCCGATGTGGTCGCAGATCTCGGCCAGCTCCAGCAGGATGTGGCTGGAGATGAGAATGGTCTTCCCCTGCTCCTTCAGGCGGCGCAGCAACAGCCGGATCTCGTACCGCCCCTTGGGGTCCACCCCGGAGGCGGGCTCGTCCAGGATGAGCACGGGTGGGTCGGGCAGCAGCGCCCGCGCCAGGCAGAGCCGCTGCTTCATGCCCCGGGACAGTCCCCCCACCATCGCCTCCCGCTTCACCTCCAGGTCGCAGTCGGCCAGCACCTCCCCGATGCGCTCGCTCAGTTTGCCCCGCGGGAGCCGGTAGAGCTCGCCGAAGAGCTCCAGGTACTCCCAGACGAACAGGTGGTCGTAGACGCCGAAGAAGTCCGGCATGTAGCCGATGGACCGCCTCACCTCCCGCGGGGAGGCGATCACCTCGTGCTCGCAGACCCAGGCCCGGCCCTCGTCCGGCTCCAGCAGGGTGGCCAGCACCCGCATGGTGGTGGTCTTGCCCGCGCCGTTGGGGCCCACCAGCCCGTAGACCGCGCCCTCAGGCACGTCCAGGTCGAGCGAATCCACCGCCGTCAGGGAGCCGTAGCGGACGGTCAGGCCCTCAGTGCGAATGATGGTCTGGGCGCTCATCGCCGCCTCCCTTCCAGGCTCAGGTCCAGGTAGGAGATGCTCCCGAAGGAGGTTGAAGGACACCCCTGGTCCGAACAGCCCAGATAAGCGTAATCTTGATCCTGCCCTTTATCCTCTCTGATCGCGACCACTCCCTCGGGCCCCTTCACGAACCGGGACCCGTGCCGCAGCCGCAGCTCGCCCGTCCCCGTCGCGCCGTCCGTGATTCTCTCCCAGCGCTTCTTCTGCCAGTCTAAGAGGCTCAGCGGAGGACCGGTGGCCCCCTTCAGCCAGCGCGGGGAGCTCACGTGGAAGTGAACGGTGAGCGTGCAGTCCGCGAGCTCGCCGGGGGCGAGGGGAAGCTGGTACACATAGATGGGTTTATTCCGCTCGTTGCTGGAAAACGCGCTCAGCGGCAACATGGCGCCGCCGCTGTTGCGCAGGAGCACGGCAATGCCCGCGGGTATCTTCACCCTCTCCCCCTGGAGTGGAGTCACCGGAATGCGGACGGCGGTGAGCCTCATGTCCCTCCGCGCCGCGCCGGGCGAGGCGGCCGGCGCCTGCGGCCCGCCCCAGGCGAGCAGCGTGGGAGCCTCCAGGTCCTGGCCGGGGAGAGCATCCATGACCCACTGCAACTCGCGCGGAGGCGAGTCAGGCGTTACACTCTTGCCCGACAGCCTTTCTATCCAGACGGAGGGCCACAGGTACTGAATGGGAGTTTCGTTCGGGTTTGTGTATTTTTCGGGGGTCCCCAGCTTCACCCGGAAGGTCTTGGTCTCCCCCGGCGCGATCTTTCCGAGGTCCGCGTGACGCCATTTGACCATGAGGACGGCGTTTTCGAGGGTGTAATCGAAGGTGTTGGTGAAACTCCCCACCAGTTCGTCTCCCTCCAGGTGGGCCTCCGCCACCGGCGGGCGGAGCGCGACGATTCGCTCCGCGCCGCAGAAACGCATGGACCGCGGGCGTTGCCAGACGTTGGAGAGCGACAGGGTCCCGTCCCCCGGTTCATCCCAGGAAAGGGGCCGGAATTCCAGCTGTGTGGGGGATCTCTCTTCAGCCGGCTCGCGAGGCCCGGCCGCGAGCGCGCCCTCCGGCAGGAGGAAGGAGATCGGCTCCTGCCGGCGGGAGAGGCGGCCGAACTGGGTGAGCTCCACGGCCTGGTCCCGGTCTGCGGAGGCGAGGATCGCCGTCTGGGTGGAGAACACGTCCTCCCGCCCGAAGGAGGCGCGGGAGACGATCACGGTCGCCGCCAGGAAGACGGCCACCATCACCGGCACCGTCACCAGCATCCATTCCCGCCTCCGGGCCCGCCGGACGACGAGGAAGTTCACCGGGCCCAGGGCGAGCGCGAAGATTCCGAGCAGGATGATGATGGGAACCGTCATCCCGCTCATCTGCGCCTCCCGCGGCACCAGGCTCTCCACCACGCGGGCCGGGCTCACGGAAACGCCGGGCCCCGGTGTCGCCAGGTTAAGCAGGTGGCCGCAGGCATTCGCTCTTGCCTTGTAACTGGCGTTCGGGTCGTCCCAGGAGAGACGGGCGGGGTCGAAGGCGCAGGCCGCCACGAATCCCCGCGCGCCCTGGACGCGCAGCACCGCCGGCTGTCCGCCGGAGCGCACCAGGGTCATGTCTTCCGCGTTGTCCAGCTGCAGCAGGGGGAGGGGCTGCAGGTCATTCACATTCTCCACCCACGCCGAGAGCCACTGCGCCAGCTCCGGCTGGGGCGAAGCAGGCCCCCAGCCGCGCGCCCCCACCTTCGCCAGGGGGCCCAGCAGCCGAGCCCCCGCGTTGGCCTCCAGCCCCGGCCCGGTCACCAGCACCCCCAGGTGGGAGGAGACCGCCTTCTCGAGCGCAGCCAGAGTGGCCGGCGGCAGTTCGTCCAGGCGGAAATCGTCCACCATCAGCGTGCTCACGCTTTGGTAGCACCGCCAGTCGGCCGGCAGGTCCTTCGGATCGGAGACGATGACGGCCCCGAGCATGTCTGCGAGAAACGAGAGCGCCTCTCTCCGCCTGGTGAGCACCAGGGTGACGCGCCACCCGAATTCGGGCCGGTTCACCGTCCGGGTCGCGCGGCGGCCGTCCCCGGTCTCCACCGCGACGCGCAGCCGGAGCACCTCCTCCTTCAGCGGCACGGGCACGGCCAGCGCCTGGTCCGGGCCCGGATAGGCGCGCTGGAAACGATAATGGGAGAGCGGTATGCGCGCGCGGGAGGGATCTGAGGAAGACCACCCGGCCAGGGAGGACTCGGAGGCGAGCAGCGTCACCGTTATCGCCACCGGGGTGCCCGGGTCGGGCGGCGGGGTCAGGGTGAGGAAGACCGGATTCTGGCGATACTCGGACGGGCCCCGGCCCAAGCCCACCCGGACCTTCAAGCCCAGGTTTCCCTGCGCGGAGGCCGGAAGACAGGACGCCGCCACCCACGCGGCAATGCCCCAGCAGAGAAATCGGTGCTCCAAGAAGCGCCTGACGTTCATCTGCCACCTCCCGGGGCCAGTCGCCCCGCGCCCCCCAGCGCGCGCCTGACTGCAACTTGTTTGCTCTGTTTCCAGACCATCCCCCGCATCTCCTGCCGCTCTGGCCGCCGTGGGAGCATGTAGCGAAAAGTCCACCAAGCCGCCATATGAGCCAAGGTGGACCTCCCCTGCCAAAAGAAGTACGTCCCTACGCATCACGCCCAGTATGCGCGCCGGCGTAGAGGGGCGGGCTGCTGCGCGGAAATCACCTCTGGCACGGGGAGAACGGAAACCATGGAAAAAATCGTGAGCTCGGTGATGGAGTTGCTGCCTGTGTACGGTCTTCGCCTGCTGGCCGCGCTCGCCATCTTCGTGGTGGGGCGGTGGCTGGCGAAGCGCATCGCCCGCGGCGTCGAGTTCATACTGAGAAGGCGGGATACCGACGAGACGGTGGTGTCGCTGGCGGGATCGCTGACCTACGCGCTTCTGCTGGTAGGGGTGTTGCTGGCGGCGCTGCAGAAGCTCGGCGTGGAGGTGACGACCTTCGTGGCGGTGATCGGCGCGGCCGCGCTGGCCATCGGGCTCGCGCTTCAGGGCTCGCTGGCGAACTTCGCCTCCGGCGTGCTGCTCGCCATTTTCCGCCCCTTCAAGGTCGGGGATTTCGTGGAGATCGCAGGGACGGCCGGGGTGGTGGAAACCCTGCAGATCTTCACCACCCAACTCGCCACCCCCGACAACAAGACCGTCATCGTGCCCAATGCGCAGGTGACCGGCGGCACCATCACCAACTACTCCACAAAGGGGACGCGGCGGGTGGACCTGGTGATCGGCGTCTCCTATGAGGACGACCTGGCCAAGGCGAAGCAGGTGATCGGGGAAGTGCTGGCGGCCGACGAGAGAGTGCTGAAGGATCCCGCGCCCACCATCGGCGTACTGGAGTTGGCGGACAGCAGCGTGAACCTGGCGGTGCGGCCCTGGACGCGCGTCTCCGACTACTGGGACGTGTACTTCGGCCTGCTGGAGGCGATCAAGGTCGCCCTGGACGCCAACGATATCACGATTCCGTTTCCGCAGACGGACGTGTATCTGCATCAGGGAGCGTAATCGGGGCGCGCGGCAGAAGGTTCCGGCGGCGCCTCGGCGTAGAAACCCGCGGGGATGTAGATACAGGCGCGGGTGAGCGATACCCCAGCCGAAAGGAGCAGACGCGATGAAAGCACGCTGGTTGTTGTGCCTCATGGCAATTCCCTTGATGTTCGCCTCGTGTGCGGCCTCCCCGCCTCCACAGGCGGCTCAGCCCAAGGCGATCTCCACCTTCGAGTGCATCGGCCTCTACTGGTCTCCCCCCGGCGGAGGGGCAGACAAGCGGGTGCTGGTCGCATACCGTAAACAGGGCGCGCGGGAATGGAAGGAAGCGCTCCCCATGAAGTACAACCCGATCAAGGGTACGGACGAGGACCTGGCCGATTACCGGGGCAGCATCGTCAACTTGAAGCCGGGGACGAAGTATGAGATCAAGCTCACCCTGGAGGGCACCGCGACCACCACGCGGCTCTCCGCGAGCACCTGGAGCGAACATTTTCCGGTGGGAAAGACCGTCAAGGTGGGGGACAGGAGCACCGCGCTCATTCTCACCGAGTCCGGAAAGCCCGACGGGTATCTGCTGATCGACGGGAGGGGAGCGACGATTGACGTGGACGACAAGGCCGACTCCTGCATAGAGGTGCGGGCCAACTATATCATCATCCGGGGATTCACCCTGAAGAACGCGAAGAAGTACGGCATCAGGCTGTACGACTGTCACGACGTGGTGATCGAGGACTGTGACATCAGCGGGTGGGGGGAAGTGACGAAGTACGGCTTCGGCGTGGACTATCAGGCCGGCGTCTATTCCACCTCTCACGCCCTGAGACGCGTGGTGGTGCAGCGCTGCCGCATCCACGACCCGCGCAGCGGGGCCAACAACTGGGGCCAGAAGAATCCGATCAACGCCACCTGGACGCCACTGGACAGCCCGGACATGTACCACCCGTCGGGGCCGCAGGGAATCGCCTTCGAGGAGAGCGAGGGGAACCACGTGATCCGCTACAACGAGATCTTCTCCCACCCCGGCCACTACTTCAACGACATCCTCGGTTATGGCTGGAACAGCAGCTACCGGGGATTCCCGGGCGCGGACTCGGACATCTACGGCAACTACCTGGCGAACAACTGGGACGACGGAATCGAGGCCGAGGGCGGGGACCGGAACGTGCGCATCTGGAACAACTACCTCGAAGAGGTCTACGGGCCCATCGCCAACGCGGCCAACTCGATCGGCCCCCTCTACATCTGGCAGAACGTGTCCGGACGGTGCTACAGCCCTCCGACGAGCATCTACGGCCAGTATGGGCCGTTCATCAAGATGGGCGCGGCGGGTGATTTTTCGTGGATGACGGGCCACACGTACGTCTTCAATAACACCGTGTTACAGCCCAACGGGGAGGGCGCCGGAGGTCTGGGGACGGGATCGAATCCGGACTGGGATGGCAGGGTGATCCGGCACTGCACGACCCGCAACAACATATTGCACGTCCGCCCCGGCCATCGCTCCATC
The DNA here is from genome assembly GCA_015486155.1 of Armatimonadota bacterium. GTDB lineage: Bacteria > Armatimonadota > Hebobacteria > Hebobacterales > Hebobacteraceae > S016-27. Next base: position 3,432 of record WFSF01000029.1, on the reverse strand, counting down.
TCCGTCAATTCCCGCAATTCCGACATTGATTTCGACTATGACCTATGCAGCGGCAGCTACCCGAAAGGGCAGGAGGCGCACGGGCTGAAGGGAACGCCCACCTACGGCCCCCGGTTCGGCTTCGACCGCAAGACCATGCGGGGAAACTTCCAGCTCTCCCCCAAGAGTCTGGGCTACCGGGCGGGCGTCCGGATACCGAACTTCTGTGATGGGAGCGAACACCCCGACATGGGCGCCCACCAGAGCGGCGCTCCCGACATGCAATACGGGGTCAGAGCCGGCGCGCGGTAGGCGCGCGCCGGGCGCGGGACTGGCATTTGACAGAATTGAAAGGGCGAATGGGGATCCGGCCGCGTCTTATCCCGGGGCCTTCGGCTGGACAAATCGCCGAAAAGCCCCTTGACAAGCGGTCCCGATGTAGGGTATGCATATATTCGCATAGTATATCCAGTTGGACAGGATCAGGATGATGAGCCAAATGCGCGTCGCGGCGTTCTTCAAGGCCCTGGGACATCCGACCCGTCTGGGGATCATCGAGCGGATAGCCTCCGGGGAGTGCTGTGTATCGGACATGGAGGATGAACTCGACTGCCGGCAGGCGAACATCTCGCAGCACCTGGCCATCCTCCGTGACCGAGGCTTGGTGGTGCCCGTGCGCAAGGGAAAGCGCGTGTGCTATCAGCTCACGGACAAGCGGATTGCGAACATGGTGAGACAGGTGAGAAGTCTCATCGAGGGCCTTGCGGACAAGCAGATGGCCGCCTGACGCGCCCGGCGCGGAATGGCTCCGTCTCTCACAAAAAAGGAGGAACACGAATGCCGGTCTACGAGTATGAGTGCCGAGATTGCGGCAAGCGGTTCGAAAGACTCGTTTCCTTTCGAGAGGCCAAGGAGGCGCAGGAGTGCCCTGAGTGCGGATCGCGGTCGACGCGCAAGTTGATGTCCGTGGTCGCCTCCGTCCGCAAGGACGACGACGGGGTGAGTTCGTGTCCCACTTGCACGAGCGGGGTGTGCAACCTGTAGCGCATACCACCGGAGGTCCATTCGCTTGAGCAACCCGGGATCGACAGCGGAAAAGGAAAAGACGCAGACGACCTGCGTGAACCATCCGGATCGGCCGGCGCGCTGGCACTGCATGAAATTCTCCATGAACTTCTGCGACGAGTGCGCAAAGTGTCCGCACCCCGAGGGATACTGCCGCTTTCGTCCGCAGTGCCTGATCTTCCAGATGAGCGGGGAGGAGGACTGAAACTCCGGCGGGGGTGGAGATCCGCCTTGAGCGCGGCCGCGCGCCGGTGTGGGGGCCCGCGCGGACAATCGGTCGCGGGCGGGACAAGGGGCGAGGGTTGTAAAGGAAAATTCCCATTGGCAGGTTTATTCGGATAGCGCGGTGCGCTATCATATGCATAGATTCGAATATTGTGTTGGCCGGCGCCCGGAACTGTCCGGGCCGAGGAAATGAGGCCGCACTGTGAACGAGCTTGGCAGGAGAAATCAGGGAGAGATAATGCCATGAGAGTGTGGTTAGGGATGCTGGCTGCGGTCGTCTTGGTGGCGGGATGCGGCCGCGTGCAGCCGCTGGAGAACCCGACGGAACTGCCTCCGGCGCAGGTCCAGGTCGCAAAAGTGAGCACCATCGCGATCCCAAGCACTGCGGAGGCGACGGGAACGGTGGAGGCGATCTACCGGGCGGAGATCGCGCCCAAGATCATGGCCCGGGTGGAACAGGTGAACGTGCGGGAAGGAGACCGGGTTCATCGCGGGCAGCTGTTGGTGCGTCTGGACGACGCGGATCTGAAGGCCGGGGTGGCGCAGGCCGAGGCGGCGCTGGCGCAGGCCGAGGCGGCGCGCAGCCAGGCGGAGGCTAATCTGGTTTCCGCCAAGGCGCATCAACGAACGGTCAAGACCGACTACGACCGCGCGAAGGCCCTCTACGAGCAGGAAGTGATCCCCAAACAGCAACTGGACCACGCCAAGCTGGCGCTGGTGAGCAGCCGCGAGGGCGTGGAGCAGGCCAAGGCACAGGTGGAGCGGACAAATGGAGCCATCGAGCAGGCCGAGGCCGCGGTCAGATCCGCGAAGGTGATGCTCTCCTATGCGGTGGTGAAGGCCCCGATTTCCGGCATCGTCGCCCAGAGATTGGCCGACCCCGGAGACCTCGCCAGCCCGGGGATGCCGCTGTTGGTGGTGGACGACGATTCGCGCTATCGTCTGGCCTGCGCGGTGCCCGAGAGCGATGCGGTCGGGCTGAAGAAGGGCATGGAGGTCACGGCGGTGCTGGACGCGCTCGGCGGCGATGCTCTGCCCGCGCGGATAGCCGAGATCGTGCCCGCGGCCGACCCCGCCTCCCGCACGGTGACGGTGAAATGCGACCTGCCCAGGCGAGAGGGGCTGAAATCCGGGATGTTCGGGCGGATCCAACTGCCCTCCGTCAAGGGGGAGACGACGATGGCGGTGCCCGAAGAGGCGGTCGTCATCCATGAGGGGGTGACCGGCGTATGGGTGGCGAGGGACGGACGGGCCAGCCTGCGCGTCGTGAGGACGGGAAAACGGTTTCAGGGCCTGGTGGCGATCCTGTCCGGCCTGAATGGAGATGAGTCGGTGATCGTCTCCGGCCAGTCCGGGCTGCGGGAGGGGCAGCCGGTGACAGTCCAAGGGGAGGGAGCCGCAAAATGAACGGTCCATTAGGGGCGGCCGGCCGCGTCGCCCGCGCCTTCATCACCAACAAGTTGACGCCCATTCTGCTCCTGGGCTCCATCCTGGCCGGCGTCATCGCGGTGACCATCCTCCCCCGAGAGGAGGAACCGCAGATCATCGTGCCCATGATCGACATCTTCGTCGGCATGCCCGGCGCGCGCTCCAAAGAAGTAGAGGAGCGCGTGGTCAAGCCGATGGAGAAGCTGCTGTGGGAGATCAAGGGCGTTGAGTACATATACTCCACCTCCATGCCCGGCCAGGGCATGGTGACGGTCCGCTTCTACGTGGGGCAAGATGAAGAGGACAGCCTGGTCAAGGTCTACCACAAGCTGTTCTCCCACCTGGACATGATGCCGCCGGGCACCACCATGCCCCTGGTGCGGTTGCGCACCATCTACGACGTGCCGGTGCTGGCGCTCACCATTTGGGGGAAGGGATATGATTCGTTCGAGCTGAGGCGCATCGCCTCACAGTTCCTGTGCGACAAGATACGCAGCGTGCGGGAGGTTAACGAGGCGAAGATCATCGGCGGGCGGAGGCGTCAGATAAGGGTGGTGCTCAACCCGGCGGCGCTGGCCGCCCACAACGTCTCCGCCGGCATGGTCTATCAGGTATTGCAGAGCGCAAACCAGGAGATCACCGCGGGGGACCTGCAAGAGGGAAATCAAGAGTTGTGGGTGCGGGCCGGCGGCTGGCTGACTTCCGCGGAGGACGTGGGGGCCGTGGTGGTGGGGG
>WFSF01000028.1 GCA_015486155.1 Armatimonadota bacterium | reverse complement strand
GTGGAGGAGGTTTGGGGGGAGCCGGAGGGGCCTTCGGCTGCGCCTGCGCGGAGCCGCCCCCGTCGGGCTCGGAGCCGAAAGCCCCTGTGCCCACTCCCGCGCCGGCGCCGCCAAGCCCGAACTGGCCGGGTTCTCCCGGACTCAGCTCTCCCACCCGATTGAATATATCGCCGGTGGCGATTACCGGCGCCTCGGCCTCGGATTGCTTCACCACCACGTCCTTCGGCAGCGCGGGCCGGTCCACGGTGATCTCGCTCTTGGGGGGAGGGGCCGGCTTGAGCGCCTCATCGGGCAGGACCACCTTGCCGGCCTTGGGGGCGGCCGGAGGCTTCTTCGGGCGCGGCTTTTCCACGATCACGGTCGGCTTGGGCTTGGGTTTAGGTTTGGGCTTGGGAGGGGGGGGCGGCTTCGGTTTTTTGCTTTCCACCACTTTGAGCGTAACCGGCACCTCGCAATTCAAGCCCGGCTTCGGGCAGACCACCTTGCCGAAGTTGCACAGACAGGGCCCCCACCGGTTGAGTATGTAGAGCCCGCCGCCGTGAAGGAGCGCGGACGCGACCAGCGCGATCAAGAGCATCCGGTCAAGCCGGCGGGGCGGGTCCAACCTGTGCACGAAGGAGGGGACGCTCATGGCGGCTCGGGCTCAGCCCGCATTCACCCCCTTTGGCTTTGGAGGCTTGGTGGCCAGGGAGATGTTGCGCAAACCCACCAGCCTGGCGCTGTCCATGATCCAGATTATCTGACCGTAGGCCGCCGCGGCGTCCCCGCGGATGACCACCACCTTCGGCTCCGCGGAGACGGTGCGGGCGGCGTCCATGAGGGCCTGCGTGAGATTCTCCGGCGGCGTCGGCTGGTCGTTTACGAAGAGCTGACCTTTCTCGTTTACGATCACCGTGATCTCTCCCTGCTGCCGCACCTCCGGCTGGCTCGTCACCGCGGGCGGGAGCTCCACCTTCATCGCCGGCTCGGTCACGAAAAAGGTGGCGGTCACCATGAAGATGATCAGCAGCACCAGCATCACATCCGTGAGGGGAGTGATGTTGATGTCCGCGATGATCTCTTGGTTGCTGCTCTGATTGCCGACTGCCATCATTTCGACTCCGGCGCCACTAGTTCCAGCATCTCGGAGGCGACTACCTCCGCCCGCCTCAGGATGCGGCCCTGCCAGATCACGAACAAGTTGTATACGATCACCGCGCTGATGGCGACGAAGAGGCCGCTGGCGGTGGCGACCAAGGCCTCCGAGATGCCGGTGGCGACCACCGCGGGGCCGGCCGCGCCCACCGCCCCGATATCGCGGAAGGCGCGGATGATGCCGAGCACTGTCCCGAACAGGCCGATAAAGGGGGCTATGTTGCCGATGGTGCCCACGATGCCCAGATGCGCGCTCAGGCGCAGGCCCTCGGCCGCGAGTGCTGCCTGCATGTGATTCTCGACCCCGGTCCGGGGCGCGCCCGCCTTCTCAAGCGCCGCCGCCACCACCCGCTCGGCGGGGGCGGGGGCGTCCGGCCAGGTCTTCCCTGATGCCAGCGCCTGCTCGGCCCGCGCCAGCACCTGCTGCGGACTGCGATCGGCGCGCGCGAATCGGAAGAGCCGCTCGATGAAAATGCCGACCGTTATCAGAGAGCAAAGGCCCAGCGGATACATCACCACTCCGCCCTGTTTCAGCAATTCCCACATCTATCAATCTCCTAAGCGGATCCAGCCAAAGCTGCTTTCGTTTTTTACGTCTCAGGCGCTCATCTCCCTGCGCTGTCGGCCGCCGCGTCTCATTCCAGCGGCACTGTGTAGCTTACCCGGTAATTTCTTCCCGGCCGCGGAAAGGCGGGCATGGTCTCGTAGTCAGTGTCCAGAAGATTGTCGACGAAGACCGACAACTCCCCAACGCCGATCTTCCTGACCATCTTGAAATCGAACACCAGGTAGCTGTCCACCGGCCACGCATATTTCATCAACCGGTTCTGCGCCATGTAGTCCGCCGAGTACTTGGCGCTCAGCGAGAGGCGGGTCTTTCCGGTGGTGGCGCGGATTCCGGCCGCCGCGATGTGAGCCGGGACCTTCGCCACCGTGGGATAGAGCGGCCCGGGGATATGGGGCTCGTGCCTGTTGGTCACGTCCTCGTAGAGATAGGTGTAGTTGGCGAACCACCGCAGATTCTCGTTCACCTGTCGGTTGTAGATGAGCTCCACACCGGCCTGAGTCAAATCCTCCGCCTTGCTCAGGAAGGCGGTGGGGCCGAGCGCCCCCGGCGGAGAGTTGTAGAGAATGCGCGCGTTCTTCGTGTCCGTCCGAAACAGATTGAGCTGCCACTGTGACGACTCGTCCGGGCGCACCGCCCAGCCCATCTCCGCGCTCAGGGTCCTCGCCTTCACGGGAACGATGCCATGGGTGATGTCGCCCTCCGTCGGGAGGGGATACGCCTCCCCGGTGCCCACATGCAGGTGCCAGGTGGTCCTGGCGGACAGGTCGCACTCCAGCCCTGTGGAGAAGGTGGCCATGGGCGCGTTGTCAGACGGGTCGTCCCACCTGGCCCCCGCGCTGGCGCGCAGCCTCGGGCCCAGCGGAATCGTGCGATTCCAGAACAAACTCTTGGTCTTGCGCTCCTGCGCGACATAGACGACCTTGGGATGGGGCAGCGGCATCCACCCGGAGGACGTCTTCCGATAGTATCTGGTATTCAACATGTCGGAGGTTATCTTCGCCCACTGGAACCCGGCGCGGGTGATGGTGCCGTCTTCCTTGCGCACGCTGTATCGCAGATCGGCGCCGGCGTCGTCCTGGCCCTCGACCCAGTACTGCTGAGTCTTTCCGAAGGATTGAGTGAGATACTGGTTCGTGGTGAACCTGCGGGTCCTCATGTACGCCACGTAGTCGAGGGTCGTCTCATCGTCCAGAGCCTTGCTGTAGACCACGTTCAGGAACTTCTCGTCCCAGGGATCGATCTCCCAGTACCGGGGAGGCACTATGGAGAAATCCTGGCTGAGGTCCATCCTGCGGCGTCCCTTCAGGTCGAAGTAGTCAATCAGCAGTTTCGAGCCGTCTTCTTCGTTGTGGATCAATTTGGTGAAGACATCCTGGAACCGCTTCTGGCCCAGGGGGAGGTGTGACTCTGCGTAGTCGCTGCCTCCCTCCACCAGAAAGGCGAGGCGGCCGTCGCTCACGCCGGCCTGAATCTGGTCGCGGCGCGCATCGTAGGTTCCCCAAGTGGTGGTTGCCTTCACCTCCTCACCCTGCTTCGGTTCCTTGGTGACGATATTGATGACCGCGCCGGTGGCGGCGGCGGGACCGTAGACCACCGCGCCCACGGAGCGGATCACGTCGATGCGCTGGATGATGTCCGCGGGCATGGTGTAGAGGATGCGTCCGGCAAAGCCGGCCTCCTTGCCGCCCGCGCCTCCGCCGAGCCCGGTGTAGCCCTCCCGCGCGATGGGAATGCCGTCCAGCAACACCAGCCGCGGGGCGGCCCCCCGGATGGAGAGTCGGTTCTCATAGCGGGCCCCCTGGTGTCTGATGAACACCGATGGGGTCAGGTCCACCGCATCCATCACCGTCTCCGCGCCCGCGTCTTTCATCTCTTGGCTGTTCACCTCGACGACGGCCTCTCCGGGCGCGGGCGAAATCGAGAGCAACCCCTCCCGCTTTCCGACGACTTCGACCGAGATCTCCGGCGCGGACTCCTGCGCCTCTTCGGCGGCAGCGCCCGATTCCTCGGAAGCCGGCGCAGCCTGTTCTTTCGCAGTGTTCTTCCGATCCCCCTTGTCCCGGGCCGGCGCCTTCACGACAGCGCCGGAAGAGGCGGCGGACGGCGCTTCGTCCGCGGCCGCCGGCAAGGCCGCACACAGTGCAAGCAAAAGCGCAATCAACCCGGCGTACATGGCAGATCTCATCCCTCTCCTCTCCTTCGCTAATGACGCGCTCGTGCGATTTGCTATTACCTGTAACCCACAGTTATTTCTTTCAGAAGAACCGGGTGTGAACAAATTGTGAAGGCCGGTGGGCATGTCATGTCTCTTGAACGGGCCACGCGGCGGCTCATTCAGCGGCACTCGTTACTCAAGCGATGGCATCCATCTGCTGCTGAATGGCGATTCCCTTAGAGCAGCGGGCGGCGCTTTCCCCGCAGATGGGCGCCCCTAGCCAGCGCAGCAGGTCGAGGCCGAACACCATGTTGCCGAGTGGATTGAGGTGCATGGCGTCGCGCATGAGGCGGCGGTAGACCTCCGGCGCCTTCTGCTGCAGCCGCTCCCAGCGAGGCAGGTGATCCACCACCTCCACCCCCTCGGCCGCGCCCGCCCGGCGCACGGCCTCCATGTAGATGGGGAACTGCCGCGCTCGCTCCGCCTCGTCCGGCATGGCCTCGGCGTCGAACGCATAGTAGGTCTGGAGCAATGCCTCGCATTCGGAGATTTCGCGCGCCCCTCGGATCAACTCCCGCAAGTTGTCCGCGAACTCGTCCGCGGAGATCCCGTTCACGGGGTTGCAGTCATTGCCGCCGGCGCTGATGATGACCAGATGGGGCCGATAGTGAGCGACATCCCGCTGGAAGCGCTCCAGCATCCCGCGGGTGGTGTCGCCCGACACCCCGACGTTGATCACATGGTGGACGCGGCCGAAATGCTCCCGCAGACCCACATCCAGCCACCCCACCCAGTTGTGGCAGCCCTCGCTGTGCGGGCCGCGCTCGGTGGCGGAGGCCCCCAGGGCGACGATGCGCGTCATCGGCTCCGCGGCCAGGCGGGCGATCAGGTCCTTCACGGTCTCGGTCCTCCTTCCGGCTGTAGGAGTGTGTTCCGGGGACTCTTGGGCGCGCGGGGCCGATAACCTCCCCGGCCCCGCGCGCTGGACACCCAGAGGGCGATATGGCAACCTCCTTGGTGCGGGCGCGAATCGCCGCGCAGGCAGTTCTCCTGGGAGGAACCGCGTTGCCGGAGTCGGGAAAGACATTGTCGCTGCGGGGCAGCCTCATTCTCTGCGCGCTGTCGGGGATCTTGCTCTTCCTCTGCTTCCCCCCGGTGGGCTGGTGGCCGCTGGCCTGGGTGGCGCTGGCGCCGTGGCTGGTGTCGGTGCGGATGGGCAGCGGGCGGGGCAATGCGCTGGGGAGCGGGGTCGCCGGGTTTGTGTTCTTCGGCGCGCTGCTCTACTGGCTCGCGCTGTTCGGGTTCTCGGTGTGGCTGATCGTGGCCGCGTTCTATGGGCTGGTGGGGATGGTATGGGG
>WFSF01000027.1 GCA_015486155.1 Armatimonadota bacterium | reverse complement strand
CAAAAGAAGAAGAGGCGACGTTAGCATTGGAGGGCGGGCATTCGGCCCGCCGGGGTTTGGGAGTCGTGGAGGCGGAACCCATGGAGTCCATCGAGCAATCCGGCCGCACCGTCGAAGAGGCGGTCAACACCGCTCTCGAAGCGCTCGGCGTTACCCGCGATCAAGTGAACATCGAGATCATCGCGCACGAAAGCCGCGGCCTTCTCGGCATTCTCGGCACCCCCGCGCGGGTGCGGGTAACCCTCAAGTCGGCCGCCGCCGAGCAGGCGCCCGCGGCCGAGGAAGCCGAGCCGGAGCCGGAACCCGAGGAGGACGAGGCCCCGGAGAAGTATCAGGACGAGGAGGATGAGGAGGAGGAACGGCCGCAGCCGGCCCCCTCCGGCCCCGTGACCGCCAGCGAGCTGGGCGAGAGAGCCTGCGAAATCCTCACCCGCATCCTGGCGCTGATGGGGACCGACGCCACCCCCGAGTTGATCGCCGACGACGAGGAGGGCGTCCAGATAAACCTCCACACCGAGGAGGACATGGGGTTGCTCATCGGCCGCCGGGGACAGACCCTGTCCGCGCTCCAGCTCCTGGTGGCGATGATGGCCAACCGGCCTCTCCCCCCGGAGGAGCGCCGCCGCATCATCCTGGATGTCGAGGGCTACCGCGAGCGGCGGGAGATCGCGCTTCGCTCCCTCGCCCGCAACTCCGCCGACCGCGCCAAGCGGAGCGGCCGCCCGGTCCGCCTGGAGGCCCTCAACCCCAGGGAGCGCCGCATCGTCCACCTCGCGCTCGCCGACGATCCCGCCGTCACCACCCGCAGCGAGGGAGAGGACCCCAACCGCGTCATCGTCATCGTCCCCCGCCGCTCCCGCGGCCGCCGCTGACCGCGCCCGGGGCCGCCGGGCCCGCCCCATCATGCCAGACTCCTCCGCGAGAGATCGCTTCACGCAGGCGCTCCGCGCCGGCGCCGCACAGCTGGGGATCTCCCTCGCCCGCGAACAAGAGGCCGCGTACCAGACCCACTACGCCCTGCTCCTCTCCCACAACCCCCGCGCCGGCCTCACCACCATCACCGACCCCGTCGAGGCCGCGGTCAAGCACTTTCTCGACTCCCTCGCCGGCCTGCTCCTCCGCGACATCGCGCCCGGCGAACGCGTGGCCGACATCGGCTCCGGCGGCGGGTTCCCGGGAGCGGCGCTGGCCGTGGCCCGCCCCGGCGCGGAGTTCACCCTCATCGAATCCGTGGGCAAGCGCGCGCGGTTCCTCACGCTCGTGGTGGAGAGGCTGGGGCTCGACAACGTCGTCGTCCTCCACGACCGCGCGGAGGCCGCGGGGCGCGCCGCAGGGCACAGGGAAAAATACGACCTCGTCGTGGCGCGCGCCGTCGCCCCTCTCCCGCGCCTGCTGAAATACGCCCTGCCCCTCCTGCGCCCCGGCGGCCGTCTGCTCGCCTACCGCGGCCGGCCGGAGAGCGGCACAGACGCCCCTCCCCTGCCCGCGAAAGGCCGCCGCGCCCGCCTCCTCTCCACCCTTCCCCTGGAACTCCCCCAGGGCATGGGCCGCCGCACCCTCCTGCTCATCGGGAAAGAGGCCTGACCTCTGCCGGGCATTGCAGATGCCACAGCCTCCCCGTGTGTGGGAACCGGGGCTTCCCTGCTACGCCTTCGCCCCCGCGCGGCGCGGTCGGCGCGCTCACAGCGCGCACACCAGACGCACCCCGGCCGCCACCTGATCGAGTTCCTTCGGCGTAACTCGCCCGAGCCGTGATTCCAGCCGCTCCTTGCTGATGGTGAGGATCTGCTCACACTTCACGAACGAGGGGCGGCTCAGACCGCTCGTCTCGCAGGCCTCCAGGGGCACGTGGAAGGGCACGTCTCTGCCCCTGGTGCCGACCGTTACGACAATCGTGTTGGGGTAGTGCGGATTGTGGTTGGCGGCATCGGTCTGGATCACCAGCGCGGGCCGCCGGCCCCCCTGCTCCGAGCCGCGCCCCGGCGACCAGTCCACCCACCACAGCTCACCGCGGGAGATATCAGTCCTGCTCACCGGTGACGACCTCCGCTTGCGCCGCGTGGGCGAACTCCACATCGCTCTCCTGCATGTCCCGCCCCACCAGGGTGAATGCCTCCCGGAGCCGTCTCTGCTCCTCCTCCTTCACCGCGGCCTCCACGCTCCTCTGGATGAGACGGTTCAGGCTCAGCCGGTTGCGCCGCGCCATCTCGCTCGCGCTCCGGTACACGGTCTCCGGCAGGCGGACCGTAATCGCCCTTCTGTGCTCAGGCATGATGCCACCCTTCTATGCACCATAATGCGATATCATATTATGCTGTCATTCCATGATATCGAACCATGCCGCGGGCGTCAAGGGCGCGCCGATGATGCGGCGCGGGGGTCGCTTCGGTCGGCGCACGCCAGCAAGCGTGCGCCACAGATGCGTTCATCCGCGGCCAGTTTCCCCCTCCTCCCTCACCCGCCTCTCCGCCAGCTCCACATAGGCCGGGTCCACGTCCACGCCGATCCAGAGGCGGCCCAGCTGCGCGGCTGCGACACAGGTGGAGCCTGAGCCGCAGAAGGGGTCGAGCACCAGGGAGCGCCGCCACGAGTAGAGTTTGATCAGGCGGCGGGGCAGCTCCACCGGGAACGGGCTGGGGTGGCCGATCTTCCTCGCCGAGTCTGTGGGGAACCGCCAGATGCTCTTGGTGTAGGCGGTGAACTCCTCGCTGGAGATATCCGGCTCGGCCTTCGCCTGCTCCGCGGCGGCCGCGTCGGGCGCGGGGAGGCGGAACTGGTCCTTGCAGAACACCATGATGAACTCGTGCACATCCCGCAGGGTGGGGTTGCTGGGGCTGCGCCAGCTTCCCCAGGCGGTAGACACCCCCACCGAGGCGGCCTTGTCCCAGATGATCTCCCCTCGCATCAGAAACCCCAGCTCGATCAACTGCTGGGTGATGTAGGATTGCAGCGGCAGATACGGCTGGCGGTCCACCCCGGCCACGTTCACGCAGATGCGCCCCCCCGGCCGCAGCACCCGCCTGCACTCGGCCCACACGTCCCGCAGCAGCGCGAGGTACTCGTCCAGGGGCAGCGCGTCATTGTGGTTCTTGTACTTCTTGCCCACATTGTACGGCGGCGAGCAGATAACCAGGTCCACCACCTCGTCCTCGATCATGTCGAGATGGCAGCTGTCCGCGCAATAGACGCGGTTGGCGAGGGTGCGCGCGCCAACTACAGGACCGATATCGCCGTCCAGTTCGTCCTGCTTCGCTTTCACCTGCCGTTTCCCGCTCAACTCTCCCCCATCTTCACCTGCACGCGGACTTCCGCCCCTTCTGGCGCGGCGGGGATGAGGTTGCCCTCTATCGGTTTGCCGTCCACGATGACTTCGCGCACCCCGCGGCAGATTCCTTTCGGTTTCTCCACCGTGATCTCGTAGCGCGCGCCGCGGAAGAGCCGCGTCACCTTGAACCCCGTCCAGTCGGAGGGGACGCACGGGTCGATGCGGATGCCGTCGTAGTCCGGCCGGACGCCGAGCATGTACTGAGAGGCGGTGACCAGGGCCCAGCCCGCGGTGCCGGTCATCCAGGCGCGCCCGGCCCGGCCGTGGAGCGGGTGCTCGAACCCGGCCACGAACTGGCTGAAGATGTACGGCTCCATCTGATGGATGTCGGCGATCTCGTTCTTGGTGCTGGGCAGGAAGGAGTGATAGTACTCCCAGGCGCGGTCGCCACGCCCCAGCAGACACTCGGCGATGATCGCCCAGTTCATGGGGTGATTGAAGATGCCCCCGTTCTCCTTCAGCCCGGGCGGCACCACGCTGTTCGCGCCGTACCGGGGGTTGTACCGCGTGTAGGCGGGCGTATTGAGCACGATTCCGTACTTGGTGAAGAGGCGCTCGTGCACGGAGTCCATCGCGCGCAGGGCGCGGTCCCTGGGGGCGAGGCCTGCGAACACCGACCAGGACTGGGGCATTTGGTCAATCTGGTTCTCGTGTGACTCCTTCGAGCCCACCGGCTCCCCGTCGCCGATGAAGGCGCGCATGTACCAGTCTCCGTCCCAGGCGGTCTCGTTGATGATGCGTGCCATCTCCTCGGCGCGCGCCTGCACCGGCGCCGGATCCCCCTTCACCTCGGGCCGGGAGAGCAGCGCGGCCAGCTCCCGCGCCGCCCAGATGAACAACATCCCCGTCCACACGCTCACCGAGCCCTTCTCCAGGTTGAGGCCGTCGTTCCAGTCCATCATCCGCATCAGCGGGAGGCCGTGCAGCCCCCTCTGACCCCACGACCAGTCGAGGAT
>WFSF01000026.1 GCA_015486155.1 Armatimonadota bacterium | reverse complement strand
TGATCGAGCTGCCGGAGGGGAGAGAGATGGTGATGCCCGGGGACGACGTGACGATGAAGGTGGAATTGATCCAGCCGGTGGCGATGGAAGAGGAGCTGCGGTTTGCGATTCGGGAGGGGGGCCGCACCGTGGGCTCCGGAGTCGTCACCAAGGTGCTCGAATAGGAGCCGGAGGAGGACGAGTAGTGACCGCGGGGAGACAGTGGAATGCGTAGAGATGATCGGAGAGGGCCTGGAGAGCGGATTCGCATCCGCCTGAAGGCCTTCGATCACCGAGTGCTGGACCAGTCGGCGTTGCGGATAGTGGATACGGCGAGGCGCACGGGCGCCCAGATCGCCGGGCCCATCCCGTTGCCGACGGAGATCAACCGGTTCTGTGTGATTCGCTCTCCGTTCATTGACAAGGAGTCAATGGAACACTTCGAGATGCGGACTCACAAGCGATTGATCGATATCTTGGAACCCAGTCCTGAGACCATCAACGCGCTGATGCGGATAGACCTCCCCGGCGGGGTGGACATCGAGATCAAGCTGTAGAGGAAGCTGCGGTGAAGCTGGTAGAGCAGGCCCTGTTGGGCCGAAAATTGGCGATGACGCAGGTGTTTGCCGAGGACGGCCGGCTGGTTCCGGTGACCGTGATTTCGGCGGGCCCCTGTGTGGTGGTGCAGCGGCGAAAGGCGGGCCGCGACGGCCGCGAGTCGCTCCAGCTCGGCTACGAGGAGGTGACCAAGGCGGGCCGGCTCAACAGGCCCTTGAGCGGGCACTTCCGGCGGGCCGGGGAGAAGGCGAAGACGGAGATTCCTCCCTGCCGGCACCTGAAAGAGGTATATCTCGCGAATCCGGAGGCCTATCAGGTGGGCGACCGGATCGCCGTGGACGTGTTCGCGCCCGGCCAGCGGGTGGATGTCACCGGGGTGTCGAAGGGCAAAGGATTCGCGGGCGTCCAGAAGCGGTACGGCTTCCGCGGGGGCCCGGCGGCCCACGGCTCCATGTCCCACAGGCGCCCGGCCTCCGGCGGCGCGACGGACCCGGCGAGAGTGTTTCCGGGGACCAAGAAGCCCGGGCACATGGGCAATGTGAAGGTCACGGTGAAGGGGCTGCGGGTGCATGAGGTGAGGGGCAAGGATAATCTGTTGCTGGTGGAGGGCGCGGTGCCGGGCCCCAAGGGAGGGCTGGTGTTGGTCAGCCTGCCGCGGGGCGGCGGCGAGGCCGGCGAGAAGGACGAGTCAGAATGAGCACACTACCCCTTTTCGATGCCAGCGGCACCGCCTCCGGAGAGATGGCGGTTCCGGCGACAGTGTTCGGCGTCGAGCCGAACGAGAGCGCGCTGCATCAGGCGGTGCTGGCCGAATTGGCCGCGCGGCGGCAGGGCACGCACGCCACGCGGACGCGCGGCGAGGTGTCCGGAAGCGGCAAGAAATTGTGGAGACAGAAGGGAACCGGGAGAGCGCGCGTCGGCGACCGGCGTCCGCCCCACTGGCCGGGGGGTGGCGTGGCGATGGGGCCGCAGCCGCGCAGCCACCGGCAGCGCATTTCGAAGCGGCTGAAGAAGGACTCGCTGCGGTGGGCGTTGAGCTCCCAGGCGAGCGCGGGCGAGGTGGTGCTGATAGAGCCGTTCGAGTTCACGGAGGCGAAGACCCGCAATCTGGCCGCGTTGTTGCGGAGCATCGGGGCCGAGGGCCGGGTGTTGCTGGTGTTGGGGGAGCGAAACGAGGACATCTGGCGGTGCGGGCGCAACCTGCCGGGGCTGGTGGTGTTGAGCGCGGCCGAGGTGAATGCGCACGACGTGCTCTCGGCGCGGAAAGTGGTGGTGTGCACGGATGCGCTCCCCGTTCTGGAGGCACGGCTGTCATGAAAGAGCCCACCGAGATCATCTTGAGGCCGATTCTGACGGAGAAGAGCGTGGCGCAGACCGCGCAGCGCAAGTACACGTTTGCAGTGGCCCTGGACGCGAACAAAGTGGAGATCCGGAGGGCGATCGAGCAGTTGTTCGACGGGGCGCGGGTGGCCCGGGTCCACACCATGGTGGTGCGGGGCAAGCAGCGGCGCATGGGAGGATACCGGCGCCGGGCGAGCCGGGTGGAGGGGCGCACTTCGAGCTGGAAGAAGGCGATCGTTACCCTGTCCGAGGGCACCATACCCGCCTTCGAGGGACTGTAGGGAGCGGGAGGAACAGAGTAGTGCCGATCAAGAATTTCAAACCGGTGACGGCGTCCCGGCGCTTCATGACCATGGTGGACAGGTCGGACCTCTCCACCAAGGAGCCGGAGAAGAGCCTGTTGCGCCCGCTGACCAAGACCGGCGGCCGGGACAGCGCGGGGCATACCAGCGCGCGCTTCCGGGGCGGGGGGCACAAGCGGCGGTACAGGCTGATCGACTTCAAGCGGGACAAGGACATGATCCCGGCGCGGGTGGCGGCGATCGAGTACGACCCCAACCGCACGGCCAACATCGCCCTGCTGCACTATGCGGACGGCGAGAAGCGCTACATCCTGGCCCCCGACGAGCTGCGGGTGGGGGACATGGTGATGTCGGGCACGAGGCTGGGGGACCAGGCGCGGGGCGGCGAGGTGCTGGAGTTGCGCGCGGGGTGTGCGCTGCCGCTACAGGCGGTGCCGGTGGGCACCATCGTGCACAATATCGAGATGACTCCCGGGC
>WFSF01000025.1 GCA_015486155.1 Armatimonadota bacterium | reverse complement strand
CGCCGCCCACCGCGCCACCAACCGCAACGGAATCTCAAAAACCCTCACCATCGCCCATAGGCTCCTTCGCCTTCAGTGGTCCTCACGCACACGGACGAATCGCGGACCTAGTCCGCGGAATCAGGTTTCAATAGGCTCTTTCGCCTTCAGTGGTTTTCACGAGGGGAAATTTGAGGCACGACTTAGCATTGATGAAAGTTTCAATAGGCTCCTTCGCCTTCAGTGGTTTTCACAAAAGCGACTTCCGGCAGATGCGTTGGGAGGAGTCCGAGGGTTTCAATAGGCTCCTTCGCCTTCAGTGGTCCTCACTTCGCCCTTGTCAGAGCTTCCTCCTTCTTCCGGGAGCCAAAATTTTTGGGGGTTTCCGCAAACCAAATGCTTCGGGCAACTACGTCAACGGCGGGCAGGCGCAGGCGTGTTACGTAACCTCCAAGCGTGAACGAAATTGTAACTCCAAAGCTGGACATCTCAGGAGGTATAAGTAGCGACGATACGGCCGGCGTGTTGGATGACGATCTGGTTGCCGAGCAGGCCCACCCAGACATGTTTTCCCATCAGTTCCGGGGGGACGGCATAGGCTTGGCCCCGCAGGGAGATGGTGGCGTAGAATAGCAATGCACGCGGGCCTGAGACTACCGAAGGAACGTCGGGTAAGGGCATTGCGGGATAGTTTGGGACGTGTGCTCGCCTTGGCTGAGGAGACCGCCGTGCGGCAGGAGATTGAGCGATACCAGACCGAGCTGGAGGCGCTGTGTCGTCGCTTCGGGGTACGGCATCTGGAGCTGTTCGGATCGGCGGCCCAAGAGAGACCTCCGGCCCAGCCAGAGGATCTCGACTTTCTGGTGGAGTTCGCGCAGCCGACGGGACCTGGGTATGCGGACCGCTACTTCGGCCTGCTGGAGGCCCTGGAGGTGCTGTTCGGCCGGCCGGTGGACTTGGTCGTCGCCTCCGCGGTCAGGAATCCTTATTTCCGCGAGTCCGTGGAGAGAACGAAGGTATTGCTCTATGCGGCTTGAGGCAAACGGCCATCACGAGTCGGCAGTCCGAGACCGTCGATAGAAGCGGCGCTGGCGGTAGGCGTCTCCACAACGCGGGTCACAGAATCTCTGCTTTCCCCTGGCCGGCCAGAAGGGGCCGCCACATCCCCTGCAGGTGCGGTAGAGCTCGCCGCGGTCCATCATCTCCCCCAGCTGCAGGTACATCGCGACCACCAGGTCGCGGAAACGCCGTCCCTTCACCAGACGATAGCGACCCTCCTCCTCATCCACCAGCCAGTTGACCGAAGACTGTTCCTGAGCGGCAGTGAGCCGATCGGCCAGCAGCCGCCATCCCCACCGGCAGCACTCCTCATCGGTGAGGGGGCGGCCCGGCACCTGCGCACTCACCCTCTCGGCCGGCCGCTCCAGGGCCGCCGAGCCGGCGCGTCTCCTGCCTCCAGGTCTCGGCTCCGCCTCCGCGGTGAGCAGGGAGATGCCGATGGGGGAGAGGCGGGTTCCCCGCACATCCTCCCCCTGGGGCACCTCTCCCAGCAGGGCGCGCACGGAGGGGAGGTCCTCCTGGAGGAGAGAGCGGTAGAGCTCATAGCAGAGCCACATCCGGCGCGCCTCCTCGGCCACCCACCACAGGGGCTCACAGAGTCCCTGGCGCGCCTCTGCCGAGAGCTGACTGCGGGCGCGGGTAGAAAGCCGGGACAGCCAAACGGGAGAGTCTTTCAGCGTCTTCGACTGGCTCACCGGACCATAGCGCCGGTAGAACTCCAACACCCTGGGATCGCGGGGAAGTTTCCCCCGCCCGAACAGCCGCATGAAATCAGCGGGAAGTGCTGGGGTGTCAAGAGGGGAGTAAACGCCCACCCAGCGAGGAACGAGCAGGCCGCCCCGGCTCTTCTCTCCGAAGCACACCATGCGGTCATCGGGAATCGGGCGCCAGGAGGGTTGCTCCCACGGCTCCAGGGGACGAATGGCGGCTTCGACCTGCATCCAGAGGCCGTTTCCCGAAGGTGGGAGAGGGGAGGGCTTTGCCTTTGGCATCGTTATTAGCCTCTTGTATAAACACGATGACATATGGTATGCTAACGTAGTTTACCATGATATAGGTGCGTTGGTCAACGCGGAAAGAGGAAAATCTAGGGCCATGGTGACAGAAAACGGCAGACGGCCCTGGGACAGGAGGGAGAAGGAGAGCGAGCCGGCCTATCGCGCCTTCCTCGCCTGGCGGGACCAGCAACGGCGCAATGTGGCGGCTCTCGCCAGGCAGCTGAAGAAATCGCAGAGCCTGCTGTGGCGCTGGCATCGGAAGCACCGGTGGGCGGAGAGGGCGCGCGCCTGGGACGCCCATTTGCAGAGACAGTGGGAAGAGCAACGGGAGGATCTCTTCGAGGAGCTGATGGAGCGGAGACGGCGCCGGGCGAAGGAGTTGGATGGCATTGCGCGGGTGCTGTCCCGGGCGGGGCTGAGCGGGGCGAGAGAGGTGCCGCTGAAGCCGGAGGTGTGCGTACGACTGGCGGAGCGCTATGCCCGGCTGGTGACTGACCTGGAGGAGCGCATGCTGGCCGGGGAGGAGGAGGGGCCGGAGGAGACCTTCGACAGTGTGGCGAGAAACCTGGACGATGCGACCCTGCACCGGCTAATCAAGTTGGCCCGGCGGGAGGAGAAGCGACTGATGAGAGGCGGACGGTGATGGCGCAGGCCCAATGCCGCACCTGAGGCCCTGCGCGTGGAGCAAGTATCCATTGGCTTCGTCCCGGAAGGCAACGCGCGCACAACAGGCTGAGCGAGGGGAGTAAGGGGGGAAGGCCCTCAATCTCTCTCAACCGCATCCAGGAGGAATGGGACCTGCCCAAGCTGGGCGCGTTGCTGGAGAAGCTGCGGGAGATGCGGGATTTCTGAAACGCAGCCCTCCCACGATCGAGGAGGTGATGCGGCCGGGGGCGGTGCTGCACTGGTT
>WFSF01000024.1 GCA_015486155.1 Armatimonadota bacterium | reverse complement strand
GGAGCGGGGGTGGCGCTGAGTGCGGCGCCGGCGGCGGCCGCCGGGTCCGGCGGAGAGATCCGGGAGACCACTTGGCTGGACTTCGTCGCGCGCGCCGCGGCGGCGCATCACCTCTTATCCAGCAAAGGCGCGCTCGCATTCGCATGGTCCCTGTTGGCGTGTCTGCTGTTGCTGGTGGTGTGCGTGCTGGGCACCAGGAAGGCCTCGGTTCGTCCGGGCAAGTTTCAGTTGTTGCTGGAGATGCTGGTTTCCGCCATCCGCGGCCTGGTGCTGAGCGTGATAGGGCCGGAGGGCGAGGTTTTCGTGCCGTTCATCGGGACCCTGTTCATCTACATCGCGGTGATGAATCTGATGGGTTTGCTCCCGGGGGCGACGGCCGGCACCGCCAACCTGAGCGTGACCGCGGCGCTGGCGGCCATCGTGTTCGTGGTGGTGCAGGTGGTGGGCCTCCGCCGGCACGGGATGCGCTACATCTACCATTTTGTGGAGGGCGTGCCGCGGCGGCTGGCCTATCTGCCGCTGCTGGTGTTGATCTTTTTCATCCACATGATGAGCGAGCTGGCGCGTCCGGTCACGCTGGCGCTTCGTCTCTACGGCAACATCTTCGCCGGCGAGACGCTGATCCTGATGTTGATCGCACTGGTCGCGCCGCTCTATCTGCGCTGGCACCTGCCCCTGCCAGCGCAGTTCCCCAACATGTTGCTCGAGGTGCTGACTGCGGTGGTGCAGGCGCTGGTGTTTGCCATGCTGACCGCGGTATACCTCGCCGGGGTGGTTGCGGAGGAGGAGTTGTGAGCGGGAGACGCCGAGCGCGCCCGCTGACGTGACAGGAAAACGAGAGACGCACGGATCTCTGTCGGCGAATGGCCGATGGAGGCTCCGGCCGGCGCAGAAAGGAGACGGCAATGTTGTACCTTTTCGGTCTCGCCATCGGTGCGGGCCTGGCAGTGGGGATCGCGGCCCATGGCTGCGGCCTCGGCCAGGGAAGGGTGGCCGCGGCCGCGCTGGAGGCTGCCGCAAGGCAGCCGGAGGCCAGCGGACGGCTGTTCACCTTCCTGATCCTGGGAATGGCCCTGATCGAGTCCCTGACCATCTACGCGCTGTTCATCAGCATCATCCTATCCCGGAAACTACCGGAGACTCAGGTGGTGCTGAACATCCTCTCGAAGGTTACTGGGAACTAGTCGAGGCGGCGAGGGGCGGAGTGATGGAGAACCATGGGAGAGTCAGGCGATCCGCTAGCAATTGACATGACTGTGCTTGTGCTCCAGGTGGTGGCCTTCGGCCTCCTGTACCTGGTGCTGAAGCGCTATCTCTTCCAGCCGCTGATGAAGATCATCGCCCAGCGGGAGGAGGAGATCGCGCGCGCCCTGGATGACGGCGAACGGGCCAGGGAAGAGCTGGCTCGGATCGAGGAGGAGCGCGAGAAGGCGCTCGCCGAGGCGCGCGAGGAGGGGCGCGAGTTGGTGCGGCAGGCGGTGCAGGAGGGGGAGGAAGCGCGTCAGCGCATCCTCGCCGAGGCGCGCCAGGAGGCCCGCGACCTGCGCCGGCGCGCCCAGGCCGCCATCGAGATGGACCGGCAGGCGGCCGCGCTCGAGCTCCGGCGGCAGATGGTGGAGGTGGCCCTGCTGGCGGCGCGGAAGGCGGTGCTCGGGCGGCTTGATCCGGAGATACACCGGCAGGCGGTGGATGACTTCATCACCGGCCTGGAGCAGAAGGCATGACCCAGAGAGCGGTGGCCAGCCGATATGCAGAGGGCCTCTTTCGGGCGGCGGAAGCCGGGGAGCTGGAGCCCCTGCGCCGGGAGCTGGACGAACTGGTGGACCTGGTGGAGGCCGTCCCCGACCTCAGGGCTCTCCTGGAGCGCCCCGACCTGGAGGCAGAGCAGAAGATGGCGGCCCTGGAGGCGGTGTTCGGCGGAGAGGTGGCCAGGCCCATCCTCGGGCTGCTGAACACGCTGGTGAGACATCACCGCGGAAGTCACCTCTCCGCGGTGGCGGAGGCCTTCGACGAGCTCGCCGACGAGGCCGAGGGGGTGGCGCGCGCGGTGGTGCGGACGGCCGCGCCGCTCACCCGGGAGCAAGAAGAGCGCTTGCATGCGGCCCTGACGCGTCTCGCCGGGCGTGAGGTGGTGCTGGAGGTGGAGGTCGCTCCGGAGGTGCTGGCCGGAGTGAGCGTACAGATCGGAGACCGCCTGATCGATGGAACGGCGGAGGGGAGACTGGCGGAATTGAGACAGATGCTGATGCGCACGGAAGGATGGGTGCGGTGAGAATCAGGCCAGACGAAGTCAGTGCGGTGCTGAGAGAGCAGATCGAGAAGTTCGGCGCGGAGACGCCGATGCGGACCGTGGGCCGCGTGTTGCAGGTCGGCGACGGCGTGGCGCGGGTGTATGGCCTCTGGGATGCGATGATGGGCGAGATGATAGAGTTCCCCGGCGGGGTCTACGGGCTGGCCCATAACCTGGAGG
>WFSF01000023.1 GCA_015486155.1 Armatimonadota bacterium | reverse complement strand
GGCGGAGATTCAAGATCGGCGGGGTGGAGAGGAGGCGGGTGGACCTCATCGGGCTGGCCCCGGTGGTCTATTTCTCGGCGGACGACATAGGAATAGTGCGTGGAGAGCCGGGGGGCCGGCGGCGGCTGATGGACCTGGCGCTGACGGCGGTGAGCAGGCAGTACTACCACCACCTGACGCGGTACCGCCGCGCGCTGGAGCAACGGAACCGGCTGTTGAAGGACATTCGAGAGGGAAGAGAGCAGGCCGGAGCGCTGGCGGGCTGGGATAGAGCGCTGGCTCGGTATGGGGCGGAGCTGATGGTGGAGAGGGCCGCCTTCGCGGCTGGGCTGGCCGGGCCGGCGCGGCGAGCGTATGAGGTGATCGCGGGTGGAGGCAGGGAGTTTGTGGTAGAGTATCGGCCCTCGGTTGGGCGGCCAACCGAACAAACTGCCGGAGAGAGGGAGAAGAACTGCACAGACGGAGTGGAAGAAGTCGCGGACGCCCTCATGGAGGCGTGGAGGCGCAGGCGAGAGGCGGAGATCGGCGCCGGCACCACCCTGGTGGGACCGCATCGGGATGACCTGGGGCTGTTGCTGGGAGGGGGAGAGGTCCGCGGTTTCGCCTCTCAGGGGGAGCAGAGGAGCTGCGCGTTGGCCTTGCGGGTGGGGCTGGCGGAGCGGATGAAGGAGATAACCGGGGAGACGCCCGCGCTGTTGCTGGACGACGTACTGTCCGAGTTGGACGAGGGACGACGGGAGGGGGTATTCGCGGCGGCCGGGGGCGCGGAGCAGGTGGTGATCACCTGCTGTGATGTAAAAGATGTTCCCTCCGAGGTGCTGGGGAAGTCGCAGGTGGTGGAGGTCGTGGACGGTACGGTCGCCGGCGGGGAATGAGGGGCGAGCGAGAGGTCTGGGGGATGACGGAGTGAGAAAGAGAAACAGGCCGCCAAACAAGGAACCGACGGCATTGGGGCGACTGCTGGAGGGCGCGCTGGGGGACCTGGATGTGGGATCCCGGCTTCGGGAGCATCTGGCGGTGGCGGCGTGGCCTCAGGTGGTGGGGAGGCTGGTGGGGGCGCACACCTGGCCGGAGAGAGTGAGGGACGGAGTGCTGACGGTGGGGACGGATTCGCCGGCCTGGGCCCAGGAGCTGCACATGCGGAAGGCGGAGCTGCTGGCCGGTCTGGCTGCACAGGTGGGACAGGGGGTGGTGAAGGATATCCGATTTCGCAGCGGCAGGAGACGCCCTCCGCACCCCGCGCGGGGCCAGCGAAGACGGGAGATTCCGCCTCCGGCCTCCCGGATCCGCCTCTCGGAGGAGGAGATCGCGGAGGCCAGGGAGGCGGCGGGGAAGATCGAGGACCCGGAGCTGAGGGCGAAGGCGGAGCGGGCCTTCCTGGCGCTGGCCCGCATGTCGCGCTGGCAGGAGCAGGCCGGATGGCGTCGTTGTGAGCGCTGCGGGCAATGGCAGCGGACGGGGCGGCGTTGGTGCAGTTCCTGCCTCTATCGGGGGCGGCGGAAGGATGCCAAATGAGAGGAGCGAGGTGGCCGGAATGAGGGTGCTGATGTTGTCGTGGGAATACCCGCCACGCATCGTGGGGGGAATCGCCAGACACGTGGAGGAGCTCTCCCGGGCGCTGGCGGACAAAGGGGTGGAGGTGGAGGTGCTCACCGCCCACCACCCGGAGGCCCCGGAGACGGAGGAGGTGGAGTGCGAGGGGCCGGGGAGCCTGCGGGTGTTGCGCGCCTGGGCCTCTCCCCTGCAGGCGCTGGATTTCGTGTGCGAGATCCACCAGCTCGACTTCGGGATGCTGGCCCAGGTGCTGCGGAAGGGGAGCCTGGAGTACGACATCCTTCACGCCCACGACTGGCTGGTGGCGTTTGCGGCCCGCACCTTGAAACACGGGTTCGGGATTCCCCTGGTGGGCACCATCCACGCCACGGAGGCGGGCCGGAACCAGGGCATTCACACCCCCATGCAGCAGTACATTCACTCGGTGGAATGGCTGCTCACCTATGAGGCGTGGCGGGTGATCTGTTGCTCCCGAGGCATGGCGGAGGAGATCTCCGGCTCGCTCACCACGCCGATGGACAAGATCAGGGTCATCCCCAACGGGGTGGACCCGGCCCGGATGAGGTGTGACGACGATCCGGAGACGCGGGCCGAGTTTCGGAACCGGTGGGCGCGGCCGGACGAGAGGATCATCCTGTTCGTGGGGCGGCTGGTGAAAGAGAAGGGGGTCGAGATTCTGCTCGAGGCGATGCCTGAGGTGCTGGCCGCGCACCCGGAGGCGAAACTGGTGGTGGCGGGAGGGGGATTCCAG
>WFSF01000022.1 GCA_015486155.1 Armatimonadota bacterium | reverse complement strand
GGCCCGAAGATGAGCAGGCTGGCGTAGTCCACCGCAAAAGCCACCGTGGTGATCACCCCGCCGGGCAGCTTCACCGGATACAGCCCCACCAGAATCGCCAGCCCCAGGAAAAATCCCGCCCGCAGAAGCAGAGGCGCGGTGATGCCGCCCTCGGCAATGCGCTGAGCGGTGAGATAGCCAAGCGTACCGTATCCCGCCAGCCCGACCATGCAAAGGTAGGGGGAGTACCATTTCGACGGCGTGTTATTACTTATCTCAGCACGAATCTGCGTCATCGGCCCTCACGATGAGCAACTCAACGTGGAAGTCCAGTCCACGCCGCAGCCCGGAAATCGGCTGTTGCTAGCGGCGGCTGTCAGTCAGTCATTTCGGGAATGGCGTCGGCCGACGGCCTTCCCTCCCCGCCGATGAGGCTAGGAGCGGCGAACGGGAAGACGCGTCGAGGTTTGCTTGTCCGTACGGTCACCTTTCCTTTCCGCACTGAGCAGTGCTGTCTGCTGGTTGAGCCGCTTATCGGCATACATGGCCCTGTCGGCCACTGCGATCAACGTCTCCGCCTCCCGCGCGTCCCCGGGGAAAGTGGCCACCCCGAAGGAGGCGCTGAGGTTTATATATTGGTTGGGGAGCACCTCCAGCGAGGTCTCCCTCACCGCCCTCTTGATTCGGTTTGCGGTCTCCACCGCCAGTTGATTGGTGGTATCGGGCAGAATGATGAAGAACTCGTCCCCCGCATACCGCACCACGGTGTCGTAGTTGCGCACGTACCGGCGGAAGACCTCGGCGATCGCCTGCAGCGCCCGGTCCCCCTGCTGGTGGCCGAAGTTGTCGTTGATCTGTTTCAGGCCGTCGAGGTCCACCGCGATCAGCGAAACCGTGCGCTGCTCCCTCTGGGCGCGGTTGAGCTCCTGTTCCAGGTGCATGAAGAAATACCGGGCGTTCGCCAGGCCGGTGAGCTGATCGGTGAGCGCGGACTTCTTGGTCCGCTCGAACTGGCCCGCGTTGCGTATCGCGATCGCGATCTGGCGGGCCACCGCGGAGGCGAGACGCGCGTCGTTCTCATCGAACGGGCGATCGTCCGCGCGGTAGAGAGTCAACGCCCCGGTGCAGCCCTCCTCCGTGGTGAGCGGAACGGACAGAGCATATCGCAGCGGGGACTGGGCCGCCGCCGGCCCCAGCAGGTGGGTGAGGTCCTCCTGGGCCTCCTTCCCCGGACCGGACTGCTTGCCCGACTGGGCCACGGCCCCGCTCAGGCCCTCTCCCATCGGCAGCCGGCGGCCCCGGAACAGCTCCGCGTGGGCGCCGACGGCGGTGTCCACCACCAGGTCGCTGCTGCCGTTTTGGGTGAGGAACAGGAGGCAGGTGCAGTAGTCCACGATCCTCTTCGTCTTGGCCAGCACCGCCTCCAGTATCTCGCCCAGATCGAGGCTCTGGCTGACGCTCTGCACGATCTCGTAGAGCGCCAGGAGCTCCTGGTGGGCCTGTTTGATATCGGTGTAGACCGACAGTTGCGTGCCGTCCTCCGACTCGTCCCCTGCGAGCAGGGCGCCGTCCGTCCCGAAGATGAACCCGAACCGGTTGCAGACCTGCTTCTCGGAGAGCACCTGGAAACAAGTCTCCACCACCTTGGGGTCGAACTGCGTCCCCGACCGGTCCCGCATGAAGGCCATCGCCTCCTGCACGGTCATCGCCGGGCGATAGGGGCGGTGCGAGAGCAGCGCGTCGTAGACGTCCGCCACCGCCAGTATCCGCGCCCCTAGGGGAATCGCCTCCCCGGACAGCCCGTCCGGATAACCGCGGCCGTCGTACCACTCGTGGTGGCTGCGGATGATGGGAACCACCGGGCAGGGAAACTTCACGGATTCCAGCAGCGCCGCGCCCACCAGGGTGTGCGTCTGAACCTTCTTCATCTCCTCCGGGCTGAGTTGGTCCGGCTTGGACAGGATATAGTCCGGAACCGCCAGCTTCCCGATGTCGTGGAGCATCGCGGCCATCCTCAACGCCTCGAGCTGCTGTTCCGACAGCCCCATCTCCCGGCCGATCACCACCGCCAGATCGCGCACCCGTTGCGTGTGTCCGTGGGTGTGTTGGTCTTTGGCGTCCACCGCCATGGCGAAAGAGGCGATCACGGAGGAATTGAGCTCCACCAGCTGCTCGGCGTATTCGAGCTTGGAGCGCAGCGCCTCCACTTTGCGCTCGGCGAGTATGGTGAGCACCGCCAGCGCCACCAGAATGCAGGTCAGCGCGGGGGCGACAGCCACCAGGTAGGAGTTGGCGGCCGAGGCGATTGGGAAGACGGCGAGCGCGATGGTGGTGGCGAGGCCCACCGCAATCAGGGTCCCCTGCGCCCGGCGATACCAGCAAACGCTCTTCCCGGAACTCCGCCCCGCGTCCGCGCCGGCGCCGCCGTCGGCTTGCGAGGACTGCCTGACAGGCGGTTCGGTCTGGTCGGGAACTTTGCCTCCCGAGTCACCAAGCTGACGAACTCTATCCGTCAACCCCGGACTCCTTTTCTCTGCCTCTCCCCGCCTTCACAGGCGGGGCGGCCGCGATTCTCGTCTCTCCTCGGTTCCCACCCCGCTCTCGCCGCGGGCGATGGAGAATCCGCACTCAACGGGGGCTCTCAGGATGTTGCCGGCGCGCGGGGCTTCCTCAGCGCCACCCCATCTTAAGCAGCAGTTGCAGAGCGGCCGCTCGACTCGTTTCGCTCCTGCGCGGGTGCGGGGCCATCACAATCAACGCCCACCCATCCCGGCTTGTCTCCAGTCGTGGGCGCCGCGTCCTGCAAGAGGTTCTTTCCACAGTCCTCCCTCCACCCTGAGATGTACTATCCTCTTCTTCTGTCCATTACGAACTGATTGCCCTCCAGCGCCTTCGCATATCCCTTCACCTCGGCCGCGATCTCGGTGAGATGAAGGTAACTGTCCACCCTCCGCAGCGCCGTGTTCACCCCCCCGATGGAGACGGTCATCAACGGATACCTGGTCGGCTCCCCTCTCCGGCTGGGGGTTTCGATATACCCTTTGGTCCGCGCCTCCTCGTCGTAAAATCCGGGGACCTTGCCCGCAAAACCCGCGGTGATCCGGCGCGCGATCTCCGCGTACCGGTCCGAGGTGGTGAGCACCGCGAAATCGTCCCCCCCGATGTGCACGCACAGGTCCGTGGGAGTCCCGCATCTCCTGGTGGCGTCCACCACCTCCTTCGCGAGCGCCCGAATCACGATGTCCCCGCGTCCGAACCCGTATACGTCGTTGTAGGCCTTGAAATTGTCTATGTCGAGATAGAGGAAGATGAAAGGCTCTCCCGCGGCGAGGCGGCGCTCCACGTCGTCGCGCAGCACAGGGCTGCCCGGCAGCCCTGTGAGGGCGCTCACCGGATTGCGCGCCTGCGCGCCCACCACCGCGCTCACCAGGTGAAAGAGCAGGTCTCCCGGATCCATCGCCGACCAGTCGGTGGGGAGAGCCACCTTGACGCGGCCGGGCCCGGTCATCTCCTCCGGCCCGGGGGGGCCTTCCGCTGTCCCCTCTTCATCCTCCGCGGGGGTGATCAGGAACACGGATTTCGCCAGGCCGCGCCGCCTCAGCTCGTCGGCCAGCTCGATGGCGATCTGGGGCTCCGCGGCCACCGCCACCAGCTCCGGCCTCCCTGCCCTCCCGGAGACGCGCGCGGCGGCCTGGGCGAGTTTCTCAGGGCCGGCGGCCCACAGAGTCTCGCCCTGCAGTTCCACGTTGAACCGGCTGAGCTTCGCCCGGCCCGGCTCAACCACCAGTACTGCAAAGCTATGTCCGCGCAATCGTGTCGCCCCTTGGCTTCTGCCGGGTTATTCCACACAAATCCCGCCTCCGGGAGAGATATGTGCCCGTTCTGGCGTCCGGGGGGCTTGTGGGAGGAACGGCCGGGGCGTGAGACGGGGAGCGCGGGGTCGGAGGGGAGAGACCTTCAGCTTCGCCTGGCCGCGCCGATCGTGAAGACCAGCAACCCGCAGGCGATCAGCGCGCATCCCGCGATCACCCGCGGGGAGGGCACTTCTCCGGTGACCAGATAGGCCCAGGTGGGATTCAGGATGGGCTCCAGCAACAGAATGAGGGACGCCTCCAGCGCCCGGATCCCCCGGAGCGCCCGCTGGAAGAGATAGTAGGGAAGCGCCAGCTGTACCCACCCCATCGCCGCCACCAGCCCCAGGTCGCGGGGCGCGGCGGGGAAGGGAACCCCCAGGCACAGCGCGAGGGGCAGCACCAGAGCCGCGGTTCCCAGATTGGTCCACACGTGAACGGCCGGCGGAGGCACATCGGACAGATCCTTCAGCACGATGATCAACATCCCGTAGGCGATGCCGCTCGCCAGGCCCAGGAGCAGAGAGTAATAG
>WFSF01000021.1 GCA_015486155.1 Armatimonadota bacterium | reverse complement strand
GGCCGGGATGTGGCTAAGCCCGCCGAAGGCGGGCCGCCATGGCGGCCGTAGGCCTAGCCAGCGGTCGCCTGTGGCGACCCAGACAAATGCCCTATCCTGCTTCGTCCGCCTCTGGCGGACTACGCAGGACAAGCAGAACGGGCGGCGGTATTACCGCCCTGCAAACGGGTCTATTCCTCGTGGCGGCGCTGGTCTCTCCAGGCTCCGGCGCGGGTTTCGGGGCTGACCTGGAGGCGGTCGCGGACCATGTGAACGCCGTCCACGCCCTTGACCAGTTCCACCACCGCGGCCTTCTCTTCCTCGCTCTCCACTTCGCCGTCGAGGAAGACAACGCCCGAGACGGCGCGCACGTGCACGCGCTTCGCCTGCGCGGTGGCTTCGTTTTCCTTGAGTGCTTTTTCTACGGCATTCACCAGCCGACGGTTCTCCGGCATGTTCATTCCTCCTTCGGTCCGCGCTCCTGCTTTCTCCGCGCGCGCTCGCACAACTCGGCCAGCTTAGCCAAAGCCTGCAGGGGCGTCAAGTTGTTCACGTCGAGGTTGCGCAACTCTTCCACCACGGGGTCGGGCGTTTCGCCGAACAGCACGAGCTGACCGGGGGCCGGGGGGCGCACCTCTGCGGGCGCGGCGGGCCCCGCGCCCGCGCCTTCGCCCACATGCTCGCGCTGCTCCAGCGACCACAACACCTCCTTGGCGCGCTCGATCACCTCCTGGGGAAGGCCCGCGAGCCGAGCCACCTGGATGCCGTAGGAGCGATCGGTGCCGCCGGGGACGATGCGCCGCAGGAAGACGATCTGGTCGCCGGATTCCTTGACCGCGATGCGATAGTTCTTCACCCGGGGGAGCGATTCGGCGAGTTCGTTGAGGTGATGGTAGTGGGTGGCGAAGAGAGTCTTCGCGCCGAGCCGAGGCGAATCGTGGATGTGCTCGGCCACCGCCCAGGCGAGGCTCAGCCCGTCGAAGGTGCTGGTGCCGCGGCCGATCTCATCCAGCACGATGAGGCTGCGCCTGGTGGCGTGCCTCAGGATGTTGGCGGTCTCCGTCATCTCCACCATGAAGGTGCTCTGGCCGCTGGCGAGGTCGTCGGAGGCCCCGACGCGGGTGAAGATACGGTCCACCACCCCGATGGCGGCCTCCTCGGCGGGCACGAAGCTGCCTATCTGGGCCATCAGCACGATCAGGGCGACCTGCCGCAGGTAGGTGGATTTGCCGGCCATGTTGGGGCCGGTGATGATGAGCACCTGATTCTCCGAGCAGTCGAGCGCCGTGTCGTTGGGGACGAACCGTTCGCCCTGGAGGGTGAGTTCCACCACCGGGTGCCGCCCCGCGCGGATGCGGATTTCGTCCCCCTCCGTCACCACCGGCCTCCGGTAGTGGTTGCGGTCGGCCGCCTCCGCGAATCCCGCCAGCACGTCCGCCCTGGCGACCACCCGCGCGGCCTTTTGTATTCTCTCCGTCTCCGCGACCACGCGGCGGCGCAGCTCCTCGAACAACTCCTGCTCCAGCGCGAGAATCCGCTCCTCCGCGCCCAGCACCTTGGACTCGTACTCCTTGAGCTCCGGGGTGATGAAGCGTTCGGCGTTGGCCATCGTCTGGCGGCGCTGGTAGTCGTCGGGGACGAGGTGCAGGTTGGGCTTGGTCACCTCGATGTAGTAGCCGAACACTTGATTGTAGCCGACCTTGAGGGACTTGATGCCGGTGCGTTCCCGCTCCCGCTCCTGGAGCCCCGCGATCCACTCCTTGCCCTGGCTGCGGGCGGAGCGGAGTTCGTCGAGGTCCTGCGAGTATCCGTCGCGGATGATGCCGGGCTCGCGGAGGGTGGCCGGCGGGGAATCCTCCACCGCGCGCTCCAGCAGGCCGCGGAGGTCGGCGACCGGGTCGAAGCCGGTGACGAGCTGCCGCAGGGGCTCGGCGTCCGCCTCAGCGAGGCAGGCGGCGAACCGGGGGAGGGCGCGCAGCGAGTCCCGCAGGCCCGCGAGGTCGCGGCCGGTGGCCGCCCCGGCCGCGGCGCGGCTCACCAGGCGCTCCAGGTCGCGGATGCCGCGCAGTTCGTCCCGGAGCCGCGCCCGAAGCTCCGCCTCCGTCACCAGGGCCTCCACCACGTCCAAGCGACGGCCGATCTCCCCGGTGTCGAGGAGCGGGGCGCTGATCCACTGGTTCAGCAGCCGGCCGCCCATGGGGGTGATGGTGTGATCGAGCACCCAGGCGAGGGTGTGGGCGCGGGAGCCGTCCCGGATGGAGGTCAGGAGCTCCAGGTTTCTCATGGTGGTGGCGTCCACCACCATGAACTGGCGGCGGGAGTAGGTCTTCAGCCCGCGGATCTGCTCCACGCCGGACAGTTGGGTCTTCTTCAGGTAGGCGATGACGACCGCCGCCGCTTCAACGGCGGCCGGCAACCCCTCACACCCGAACCCCCGCAGGGAGGCGACCCCGAAATGCTTCATCAGCACCTGCTCGGGGGTGTCCACCAGGGAGAGGTCCTCCTCGAAGGCGGTCACCACCCCGCCGAAGGCCTCCACGGCCTCCGCCACCTCGGCCTGGCGGCCGTCCTGCTCCCTGACCAGCACTTCCGCGGGGCGAAGCCGCGCCAGCTCGTCCCGCACCTCGTCCCAGGCGTCGGCCCCGTCGAATTCGGTGACCATCATCTCGCCGGTGGAGGAGTCCGCGGCGGCGAGCCCCCACCGCGCGCCCGACCGGACGACGGCCGCGAGGTAGTTGTTGGCCCTGGAGTCCAGCAGGTGCTCCTCGACGACCGTGCCCGGGGTGAGGATGCGCACCACCTCCCGCCGGACGAGGCCCTTGGTCTGCTTGGGGTCCTCGACCTGGTCGCAGACCGCGGCCCGGTAGCCGGCCGCGAGGAGCCGCGCCAGATAGCGGTCCGCGGCGTGATAGGGGATGCCGCACATGGGGATGCGCCGCCCCTTGCCCACCTCGCGGGAGGTGAGCACGAGTTCGAGCACCTGGGAGGCGATCTTCGCGTCCTCTCCGAACATCTCGTAGAAGTCGCCGAGGCGGAAGAGCAGGATCACGTCCTGGTGTCGTTGTTTTATCGCCCGGTACTGGGCGAGCATGGGGGTGAGAGTCTCAGCCATCGCCTGCGGTCACCCGACCGGCGCAGGCGTCGCCTCGCTGAGCACGAGCCCGGCCGGCACCTTGGGGTAGAAATACGTGGATTTCCCCGGCATTCGCTCCCCCACCTTCGCCACCTGCAGCACGTCGCGCACCCGCGTGGGCCTCAGCAGCACCGCCGCATCGGCCGCGCCGCGCCGCACCGCGTCCACGGCCTCGCGGGCGGAGATGAGGTAGGAGATATTGCAGTTTTCGTCCCCGCACGCCCCCAGCACCGGGTCTATCAGATGGCGGTGGACGAGGGACACGTCCAACCTCTCCACCACCGATCCCGCGCGGGGAAGGGCCTCCTCCCGCAGCCGAAGGTTGTAGTAGACGTCTCCGCCGCAGTAGACGGCGAACACGGGGTCGTGAATGGGGGAATCGTGATCCCAGTCGCCCGGCACGGAGCCGTCTCCGCGCAACGGGCGGTCGCGCACCTCGAAGGTTTCGTCCATCGCCGATTTCAGCGTCTCGACGCCTCGGCCGCAGAGGCCGGAGAGCAGGCGATGGGTGGGGAGAATCACCAGGGAATCATCCCGGGTGCTGGTGACCAGCATCAGCGCGTAGTTGAAGGCCGCGTCGGGGGGCGCGTCGGGGTGAAGTTCCCGCATCTCCCGGCGGTAGGTCATAGCGGTCTCGAAGCGGTGGTGGCCGTCGGCGATGACGAGAGGTCCGCCCCCCACCGCCCGCTGGAAATCGGCGACGGCGGCCTCGTCGGTCACCACCCAGAGACGGTCGCGCACGCCGTCCCACTCCTCGCCGGTCACGGGCGGCTCGCCCCGGTCGGCGTGGAGCCAGGTGAGGAGATCCCCCTCCGGGTCCTCGTGCATCACCATGACCGGGCTCGTCATCGCCCGGCAGGCGCGCATGAGTTGGAGCCGGTCGGCGCGGGCGGAGGGCAGGGTGCCCTCGTGGGAGAGCACGTATCGGTGGTCCTCCTCGGGCAGGCGGACCAGGCAGAGTACGCCCCGCCTGCGCAGGGTGGCGCCGCCGACGGAGAACTCCTGCTCGAGCAGATAGAGGGCCGGCTTTTCCTCCTGTTGCAGCACGCCCTGCTCCCGCCACGCGGTGAGCAGGGCCGCGGCCTCTTGGTAGCGGTCTCCGCCCTCGGCCGCGCGGGGAAGTTCGATGTGGACGAAGTTGTGCGGGTGGCGGGAGAGCGACTCGTCCCGCATCACCACGTCATAGGGGGGAGCGAGCAAGGGGGAGAGATCCGCTCCTATGGTGTGATTGTATCTGAGGCCGCGGAAGGCGGCGACGATGGGTCTAGGTGAGTGCATCTGTCCTCTCGAATAGCGCTTTGGTTTTCTCGACGAAGGCTTTCGCCTGGGCCGCGTCGGAGACGGGGGCGTCGGTGACGGAAATGCGCCAGTCGTAGTCGGCGAGGCGGAGTGCGGACCTGAGGTCGGCGGCTGCGTCGGCGTGCTCCGGGGAGGTGATGAGCGCGGCGAGCAGGTGCACGTGCGCGAGCCACTGCGCGGCGTCCACGATGTCCAGCAAGGAGTGGCCCTCGTCCAGCATGGCGGTGATGTTGGGGAGCACGCCCACCTCCGGCAGGCCCACCTGTCGGGCGAATTCGACCGCCTCCGGCAGGGAGTTTATGAGGTTGGTGTGGCGGCGCTCCAGGGGTTCCACGGCCACTATCAGTCCCTGGCTGCGGGCGGCCGTGCCGCAGATGCGGAGGAATTCGGCCGTCTGGTTAGCGGCCTCGTCCCGGGAAAAACCCTCTGGAATGCAGCGGGAGGGTCCGCTGCAGAAGGCGATCACGGCGCCGCCGACCGCGCTGGCGCGGCGCAGGGCGGTGTAGGCGAACCTGGCCAGGCGCGGCCAGTCGACCTCGGGGCCGGTGATCTTCAGGTCGTCGGGGAGATGCATCCGCCACACCTCGGCCTTCACCGGCGAGGCCAGCAAGCGCTCCCGCACGGGGGCGAATTCGCTCTCCGGCCGCTCCGGAACGAGCGCGGCTATGGGGAGCTCGGCATAGTCGTAGCCGGCCTCTGCAACGGCGTCGAGCTGCTCCAGGTTGGCGCAACATCCGAATCGCATCAGATCCCCTCGTGGGCGGGTCGCATCTGCATACTAATCATATTCCCCTCGATACCGAGGCGGCCGGAGTGTCATGCCGCGGAGGCCGCCTCCGCCAACTTCTTGCCGAGTTCCCGGCATTCGACCAGGACTCCCGGGGACACGCCCCCCGAGGCGCCCACCGAGTCGGCGATCTTGCGGAATTTGAACCAGCCGATGGCCTGGTCCAGTATGCGGAGGATCTTGTCGGTAGGGCCCCCGGCGGAGCCGAAGGCGACCGCGGGTTTGCCGGCGACCTTCCCCTGGCTGGGGTAATAGGTTCGATCCAGAAAGTCCTTCAATCCGCCGGCCATGTAGCTGAAGTAGTCCGGGGATCCGAGCGCGATCCCGTCACAGGCGAGCAGATCGTCTATGGTGGCGTCGAGGCCGGTCTTCAGGATCACCTCGGTGTCGGGAACGGAGCGCGCGCCCTCCGCCACCGCTTCGGCCATCTTCTTCGTGTTTCCGGACAGTGAATGGTAGACTATGAGCACTTTCCCCATCGTTGCTTCCCTCCCACAGAGACAGTCCGAGGCCGGCGGAGAGAAGGGGCGGACCGGGGACGGCGTTTCGGCTGAAGGCCCGCCAACTCTCGGCTCTGTCAGATTTCACCACCGCGGGCCGCGAGTCCTTTAGCGAGATGGGGACAGGGGGGTCTCGGAGAGGGCGAGGGCGGCCGCGCCGAGCAGGGCGCTGCGGGGGCCCAGTGCGCCGGGCGCTATCCGAAGGCCCCGCGCGATCTCCGTTACGGCGGCCTCCGACACTGCGGAGCGGATGGCGGAGAACAACACCTCCCCGGACTGGCTCACTCCGCCCCCGATCACCACCATCTGCGGATTGAGGAGGTTCGCGGCCGCGGCGACGGCCGTCCCCAGGTGGCGCCCGGCGGCGGTGAGAATCTTCCGCGCCAGGGGATCACGGTCGGCGGCCTCCGCGATATGCCGGGCGGTGATCTCCTTCGGAGGGAGCGCAGAGAGCGCGCTCTCCTCCCCGCGGGCGAGGGCCTCGCGCGCGGCGCGCGCGATCGCCGGCCCGGAGGCCACGGCCTCCAGGCAGCCGCGCTTGCCGCAGGTGCACGGGGGGCCGTCTGGGAGGACGATGGTGTGGCCGATCTCGCCGGCCAGGCTGTTGGCCCCGCGGTGCACCCGGCCGCCCAAGATCACCCCGCCCCCGATTCCGGTGCTCACCGTGAGATAGAGGACGTGGCTGAGCCCGCGGGCCGCGCCGAAGGCGGTCTCTCCCAGGGCGGCGGCGTTGGCGTCGTTGTCCACGAACGCGGGCAGGCCGGTTTTCTCGGCGACGGCCTCGCGTATCGGGAAACCTTCCCAACCGGGAAGGTGATGGCAGGTGACGGCGAGGCCGCGGGGGTAATCCATCGGCCCGCCAAAGGCGACCCCCGCGGCCGAGAGGGCGGAGAGGGAGAGACCTGCCCGATGGACGGCCTCCCGGGACATGGCGAGCAGGGAGTCGAGTATTGCCGTCGGGGGCGCGCTCGCATCGGTGGGGCGCTTCACCTCCGCGAGGACTTCGCCGGCGCGGGAGACTGCTCCCACCGCGAGCTTGGTGCCCCCGATGTCGAGCGCGAGCACGGGTTTCACTAGCGCCCCTCGATAACCGGGTTGCGCAGCACGCCGATCTTCTCCACCTCGGCCTCCATCACATCGCCGGGCTGGATGGGGGAGATGCCCTCCGGGGTGCCGGTGGAGATGACGTCTCCGGGCTCCAGGGTGATATGGCGGCTGAGCCGGTGGATGATCTCGGGCACGGCGAAGATCATGTGCTTGGTGTTGCTCTTCTGCCTCACTTCCCCGTTGACGGAGAGGGAGAGCGCGAGGCTGGAGGGATCCTGAATGTCCTCCGGCAGCACCACGCACGGGCCCATGGGGGCGAAGGTGTCGAGGCTCTTGCTGATGAACCAGGGCCGCGAGGCGGCCATGTCGCGCCGCTGCCAGTCGCGCGCGGTGACGTCGTTCATGATGGTGTAGCCGGCGATATGACTCGGCGCCTTGGCCCGCGAAATCCGCCGCCCGCCCCTGCCGATGATCACCGCCAGCTCCACCTCGTGGTCGACGCGGCCCACCCGCCTGGGGATGACGACGGGCTCATCGGGGGCGATCACCGCGGTGGAGGCCTTGATGAAGAAGATGGGTTCTTTGGGCGGCTTCCAGCCTCCCTCGGCGGCATGTGCGGCGTAGTTGAGGCCCAGGGCGATGATGCGGGGCGGCCGCGGGATGGGAGCGAGGAACCGCGCGTTCTCGACCGTGAGCGCCGGCGCGAGTTTGTGCTCCTCGATGAATTCGGAGACCTCGTAGATGAGGTCCGGACTCATGAACCCTCCCTCGACCATGTCCAGGATCGAGAAGGGGATGAAGTCGGCCGGGAACATCTCCGCCGCGCAGAAAATCCCCAGGGCGCGGCTGAAGTCCAGGACATCGCGGCCGTTCCACAGCCCGACCGCGCGGTAGCCGGAGGGCGCCTCGAAATAGACTATCTTCTTCACCGTCGAACTCCTCACTCTGGTTTCTGCAACAGCTCGATGGGGTTGCCGTCCGGGTCCTTGAAGAAGGCCAGGCGGAGGCCGGATTCCACGGTGGTCGGGTCCATGAAGAACTCGACCCCCAGGGACTTCAGGCGGTCGTATTCCTCGTCCACACTGTCCACCAGCAGGGCGATGTGGCGGTAGCCCACTTCTTCGGAGCCGAAGGGCGGCGCGTCGGGATCGCGCGGCTTTCCGTTCCCGAACAACTCGACCTCGGCGCCGCCGAGGGAGACGAAGATGATGGTGCCGCTGTGAGTGGTCTCCAGGCGGCCGGTCTCGCGGAATCCCAGTTTCTCGACGAAAAAGCGCGCGGCCCGCTCCACGTCCGTCGTCACCAGCGCGACGTGTTCCAATCCCTTGATCACAGGACCATGCCTCCTCATTGATGGAAGTGTCCACCCCATTCGCCCGCAGTGAGGGGCGGTCCTGCAAGGGAGGTGCCGCGCGGGGAGTCGGGGAAGGGAGATCGGGGCGAAACACTTTTCGGGAAAGCGGCGGGCAGGGGAAGGAACTCGGGTTGTAAGGCCAGAACATTAGCCCGCCTGTCTCGTGGTCCCAGGCGAGCGGATCACACGGCGGTTGGCAGCGCCTCACAAACCCCCTTGAGGAGGGCTCACAATGGCGAGTGACGAGACCAAGATTCTGCTGCGCGAGAGCGAGATGCCGCAAAGGTGGTACAACATCAACCCCGATCTGCCGGCTCCGCTTGCGCCACCCATCCACCCGGCCACGGGGAAGCCGCTCGGGCCCGACGACCTGGCCCCGCTCTTCCCCATGGCGCTGATCCAGCAGGAGATGAGCATGGAACCGTGGGTGGAGATTCCTGATCCGGTGCGGGACATATATCGCCTGTGGCGGCCAAGCCCGATGTTCCGGGCGCACCGTCTGGAGAAGGCGCTGGGCACCCCCGCGCGCATCTACTATAAGTCGGAGGCGTTCAGCCCTCCCGGCAGCCACAAGCCGAACACCGCGGTGGCGCAGGCCTATTACAACAAACAGGAGGGCGTGACCCGCATCGCCACGGAGACCGGGGCCGGCCAGTGGGGCAGCGCGCTCGCCTTCGGGTGCAATGTGTTCGACCTCGAGTGCACCGTCTACATGGTGAAGGTCAGCTACGAGCAGAAGCCGTATCGCCGCGTGCTGATCCAGACCTGGGGAGCGGAGGTTTATCCCTCTCCCACCGACCGGACCAATGCCGGGCGGACGATCCTCGCGCAGGATCCGGATTCACCGGGCAGCCTGGGGATCGCCATCTCCGAGGCGGTCGAGGACGCGGCCACCCATGACGACACCAAGTACTCGCTGGGCAGCGTGCTCAACCACGTGCTGCTTCACCAGACCATCGTGGGGCTGGAGGCGAAGGAGCAGTTGAAACTGGCCGGCGAGGACGGACCGGACGTGATCGTGGGCTGCGTGGGCGGCGGCTCGAACTTCGCGGGACTGTGCTTCCCCTTCGTGAAGGACAAGCTGGACGGGAAGGACATCGACATTATCGCCGTGGAGCCGGAGTCCTGCCCCACCCTCACCAGGGGAGAGTATCGCTATGACTTCGGCGACACCGCGAAGTTGACCCCGCTGCTGAAGATGTACACCCTCGGCCATACGTTCATTCCTGAGCCGATCCACGCGGGCGGTCTCCGCTATCACGGCGACGCCCCGCAGCTCTGCCTGTTGGTGAGCCAGAAGTTGATCGAGGCGCGTGCGGTGCACCAACTCGGCACTTTCGAGGCCGCGATCCAGTTTGCAAAGGCAGAGGGACACATACCCGCGCCCGAGACCGCGCACGCCATTCGGGGCGCGATCGACGAGGCGCTGAAGTGCAAGGAGACCGGAGAGGAGAAGTGCATCCTCATCGGCTACAGCGGACACGGACATTTCGACATGGCCGCCTATGATCGCTATCTCGCGGGTGAGCTCCGCGACTACGAGTACCCGAAAGAGAAGATCGAGGAGGCGCTCAAGGACCTTCCGGTGATCGAGGAAGGATAGCGCTCGAATTTGGCGTTTGGCGCGGCGGGGCGGATTTCACCGCCCCGCCGCTTTGCTTCGCCTCAGGGGCTTTTCGGCGAGCATGCGTTCTGCCTCCGGCAGACCGACATATGGCTAGGCCTTTGGCCGCTAGGCCTCTGGCCGCCACGGCGGTCTGCCGCAGGCAGACTTAGCCGCATGGCGGTCGCCTGTGGCGACCTAGCCACCCGCCCTACAGAAGGGCGCGCTGGACTTTCTGTATCGCCTCCGCGATGGCGGTCATCGCCTCCGGCTCGGCCAGCAACACGCTCTGGAAGATCCAGATCAGCTCCCGGCAGGCCCGCTCGGAGACGGGGCAGCGGGCCGCCACCGCGTCGGGGTCGGGTACGAGGGGCGCGAGGGCGGACTGGCGGTAGAGGGGGAGATGATATCCGGCCATCAAGGGGATTCCTTCCGCCTGCATTAATTCGATAAACCGCTCCTTCGGGCAGCCTCCGAACGCCTCGGCATGGTATCGAAACAGGTACAGGTGATAGGAGTGCGCGGTGGTGTTGGGGTGGGGGAGGAGCGGCTCGATGCCCTCGACTTGACCGAGCAGTTCGTCCAGCAGGCGCGCGTTCGCGGTTCGCCTGGCCATGTGTTCTTCCAGCCGCGTCAACTGCGCGTTTAGGATCGCTCCCTGGAACTCGGTCATGCGGGCATTGCCCGCGAGGTAGTGGTGGCTGTACCAGGCGTCCCCGATTCGCCGCCCCACCCACACCAGCGAATCGCACATCTCCGCAACCGAGCGGTCGTTGGTGGTGATGATGCCGCCCTCGCCCCCGCTGATGTTCTTTGAGACCTGGAAGGAGAAGATCGCCGCGTCGCCCAGAGACCCCGCCTTGCGGCCCTTGTAGCCGGCGCCATGGGCCTGGGCCGCGTCCTCCAGCACCGCCAGACCGCGCTTCTTCGCTACCTGGTTGATCGCGTCCATGTCGGCCGGCTGGCCCCCCAGGTGGACGGGCACGACGGCCTTGGTGCGGGGGGTGACGGCCTCCTCGATGCGCCTCGGGTCGAGGTTACACGTCTCGGGTTCGATGTCCACGAACACGGGCGTCGCGCCCAGCAACGCGGGCGCGCTGGCGGTGGCGATGAAGGTGTAAGGAGGCACGATCACCTCGTCGCCCGGCCCCACGCCCAGCGCGCGGAGGCCGATCTGAAGGGCCGTGGTGCCGCTGGTGCAGGCGACCCCGTAGCGGCAGTCGTGGAGCAAGGCGAATTCGCGCTGAAACCGCGCCACCTCGCCCCAGTCGGAGGGAGGTTCACCATCGAAGTCCTGCACCGCCTGCCCGAGCGAGTACTTCCACCAGTCGCCCTCGCGCACCACGCGCGTGACGGCCGCCACCTCGCGGTCGTCCGCCACCGGCCACGCGGGCCAGCCTTTCGTCCATACCGGGGTTCCGCCGTCGGCGGCGAGTTCAGACATCGGGACCTCCTGGCACGCACTCTTCCCCCCTGGCTGCTCAGGGGCATGGATGATAAAGGCGTATGAGTATTCGGCGCGGCCGCGCGAGTTCTTTCCGTTTCGAGTGGCGCAATGCGAGGCGATTTTTCGCAGCCGGCGAGTGCTATACTGATAATCAGCATTACGGGCGCGGGCAACCACCGAGCCGTGAGGACTCCGATGTGGTTCGGTACTTTCCTGCGACAGACTGGATTGCAGGGCCTTGGCAAGAGCAGAGCGGGCAGGTGCGCGGTATGCGGGAGGCGCACGATTTTCCTCGTCACCGAGGACGAAAATCTGCGAGAGAACGCGTTCTGTGTTTGGTGTGGGAGCATCTCGCGGAACCGCCATGTCGCGCGGTGCATAGTCGACACATTTGCCGCCCGAGGCGTGCGCCGCTTCAGGGACCTGGCGGAAGTTCAGGGGCTGCGAGTGTACAGCCTGTCGGCGGGAGATGTTTTCGCCCGCGTGTGGGGGAACCGGCCGCACATCGTGTACTCGGAATACTGGGAGGACTGCGCGAGCGGGCAGCGGAGGAACGGAATCCTCTGCGAGGACGTGCAGCGCCTGAGTTTCGAGGACGAGAGCTTCGATCTGGTGGTCTCCCAGGATGTCTTCGAGCATGTGCCGGACTGGCGTCGCGGCCTGGAGGAGGTGCGGCGGGTGTTGAGAGCCGGCGGATATCACATTTTCACCGTGCCGGTGGACCCGATTGCGAAGACGAGCCCGCGCTTCGAAAGGCGAGGGGAGGAACTGGTCCCCATCGCGCCGAGGGAAATGCACGGCGACCCGTTGCAGGGAACGATCGTGACGTATACGACGTTCGGCCGGGACTTGCTGGACTATCTGAGAGAAACCGGGTGGGAGGCCGAGCTCAGGGAGACGACGAAGGAGGAGGAGCGCCGATGGGGGACTTTCGCCTGCTCCACCCTCGTGACCCGGAGGGTGTGAGCGGGAGTTAGATCGGCTTCCGCGCCGCGAACAAGGTGAACAGCGCGCTCTGGAGCCATTCGTCGTCGGGGTGTTCGCGGGCGTACTCCTCCACCCGCCTCAGCCCCGCGTAGTAGGCGTCATCGCTGATCATGCGCAGGGCGGACATGACGCGCAGGCGGAATTCTTGCAGCGCCTCCTCCGCGCAGGTGAACGGCCTCTGCTTCACCAGCTCCACGTCCACGCGCGCGAAACCCGCTTCATTCAGCCAGCGCACGATCTCTGCTCGCATCGGCGTCCGCGCCAGGTCAACCTCGATGGTCTCGGGGAAGAACTGGTGCATGGGGTCGTTGAGGATTTGCTCCAGCGTTCCCTGCCTGATGAGGAACACCCCGCCGGGCCGCAGCATCCGCCACACGGTCCTGAAAATCCCCGCGTGGCCGCGCAGGTGGTGGAGCATCAGCGACATGAGAGCGCAGTCGAAGATCTCGGGCGCCAGGCCGGGGTTCTGTACGTCGCCCAGCACCCAGCGGACACGGCCCTCCGTGTCTTTGGCCCGCGCTTTGTCGAGCATCCCGAGGGAACGATCGAGTCCCACCGCCTCGCAGCCGGTGCGGTACGCCAGCGCGTTGGTCCATCTTCCGGTCCCACAGCCCAGATCGATCAGCCGCTTCCCGGGGCCCAGCTCTCCCGCCTCCGCCAGACGCGCGATCCACCAGTCCATGTGGGGCATGTCCCGCCGTCTGGCATGGTCGTAGATCTCCGCGATCTCGTTGTAGTCGGCTTCTTCGCTCATATCGAATTGTCTCTACGGCGTGAGACCGCGATGACCTGCCTCCGTGGGATGGAAGGTTGCCCGATGGGCGGCAGCGAATCCGGTTGTGAAAGCATTGTCAGGAGGTATCGAGTCCAGTGAACACAGAGATGCAGGGGCCGCATCGCTTCGATTTGTTTTCATCGCCCTCGGAGGTGGAGACCGCCGCCCGCGCGGCGCTGGCCGGATACCGCGAGGATCTGGCGCGATTCGAGAGGGAGGGGGGTGAGCCGCGGGTCTGGATGCCGACCCTTCGCCTCGCGATCAAGTCGGCGGAGCGGATTCTCGCCTCCGGGCTGGAGGA
This sequence comes from Armatimonadota bacterium, assembly GCA_015486155.1. Lineage (GTDB taxonomy): Bacteria > Armatimonadota > Hebobacteria > Hebobacterales > Hebobacteraceae > S016-27. The sequence goes on along the minus strand of WFSF01000021.1, from coordinate 3,547 downwards.
CAACATCATCGTCCGGGACGAGGAGGCTGACCTGCGGTGCGACAAGATGGCGGAGCTCTCCCGGGCCCTGAACCGCGCCGACCTGGCGGTGGGGCATCTGGACTCCGGGGACGGCCCCGACGCGGCGGCCGCGCTCCGCGGCGACGTGCGCATCGGCTACCACACCGAGGTGGATGACACTGATCAGCCCTTCTGCCTGTTCGCGCCGTTCGATTACGATCCGACGAAACGCTATCCGCTGATGGTGCGCCTGCACGGCATGTGGTACCCGGAGATCGAGGAGGATGGTTGGTGTATCCAGAGTTATGAGTGGGACCGGGAGTTCGTGCGGTACGCGCCGCGGGGCGGGTTCATCGAGCTCTATCCCTACGGGAGGCTGAACGAGGGATACCGCGACGCGGGGTTGCGCGATGTGCTCGACACCATGGCGCTGGCCGAGGAGTTCTTCAGCATCGATCTCGACCGCGTCTATATCATGGGGTCGAGCATGGGCGCGGCCGGGGCCTGGCGGATCGCCGCCGAGCACCGGGAACGCTTCGCGGCCGCGGCCTTCGTGGTGGGCATCTACGATCAGGCGCTCGCCGGGAAACTGCGGGATCTGCCGGTGATGTTCCACTACGGAGAGAAGGACGCGCCGGAGCGGGTTTCCTCGCCGCAGGAGACGGCGGAATTGCTGCGCGGGATGGGCGCGACCGTGGAGGTCGTCGCTCACCCGGACTCGGGCCACCGGATCGAGACCACGGACTACCAGTTGAGTTACTATCGATTCTTCGCGCGGCACCGAAGAGGGTAGGGGGAAACGGTCGCGGAACGGGCGGCCTTTCTGTAGAGCAGGCAGGCCCATGCGCGCCAATGGCTGGCACGGGTCCCTAGGCCTGAAGGCCGGGATGTGGCTAAGTCTGCCTGCGGCAGACCGCCATGGCGGCCGTAGTCCTAGCCAGCGGTCGCCTGTGGCGACCCAGACAAATGCCCTATCCTGCTTCGTCCGCCTATGGCGGACGAAGCAGGATAGGCAGAACGGACGGCGGGCATGCGTTCCGCCTGCGGCGGACCGACATACCCGCCCTACAAGGGGCCTACATTCCCACTGGTCGGATGGGGACGCCGCGCTCGGCGCAGTAGCGTTTGATGTCGGCGATCACGCCATCGCCGAAGTGTGCGACGCTGGCGATGAGAGCGGCCTCCGCGCGGCCCTCGGTCAACGCCTGGTAGATGTGCTCGGGGCTGCCCGCGCCGCCGGAGGCGATCACGGGAATGCGCACCGCGTCGGCGATGGTGCGCACGAGTTCTAGGTCGTATCCCTCGCGGGTTCCGTCGGCGTCGATGCTGTTGAGCAGGATTTCGCCCGCCCCCAGGCTCTCCCCCTTGACCGCCCACTCCAGCGCGTCGACGCCGGTGGGGATGCGGCCGCCGTGGATGTAGCACTCCCAGCGCGGTTTGTCCGGGGGCGCGTCCGCGACCCGCTTCACGTCCATGGAGAGCACCACGCACTGGGAGCCGAACCGCTCCGCAGCCTCGGTGAGCACCTCGGGGCGCTTGATGGCGGCGCTGGTGACGCCCACCTTGTCGGCCCCCGTCTTCAGCACCGCGCGGAAGTCGTCCACGGTGCGGATGCCGCCGCCCACGGTGAAGGGGATGAACACCTCCTCGGCGGTGCGGGAGGCCACCTCGAGCATGATGTCGCGGCCCTCGTGGGAGGCGGTGATGTCGAGGAATACCAGTTCGTCCGCGCCCTCCTCGTTGTAGCGCTTGGCCAGCTCGACGGGGTCGCCGGCGTCCACGTGATCGAAGAACTTGTAGCCCTTGACGACGCGCCCGCGGTCGACGTCCAGACAAGTGATGATGCGTTTCGCTAACATGCTGCCTCCAGCGCCTGCCGCACGGTCAGTTTTCCGGTGTAGAGCGCCATGCCGATGATGGCTCCGGCCACGCCCGCCTCTTTCAACGCCTCGATGTCCTCCGCGGTGGTGACTCCTCCGGAGGCCACCACCTGGGCCTCCGGCACCGCCTCCACCATCTCCCTCATCGCCGGCAGGTTCGGCCCCCGAAGCATCCCGTCGCTGGTGATGTCGGTGTAGACGATGTGGCGGTATCCCAGGCGGACGAGTTCTCTTGCCAGGTCGACCGCCTTGATCTGGGTGGTCTCCAGCCATCCCCGCACGGCCACCTGTCCGCCGCGGGCGTCTATTCCCGCGGCTATTTTTTCCGCCCCCAGCCCCTCGACCATCTCCTCCGCGACCTGATGGTTGAGAGCCGCGGTGCCCACGATGACGCGCTCGATCCCGATACGAAGGGCCCATTTCGCCGACTGAATGGTGCGCAGTCCGCCCCCGAGTTCCACGGGGATCTTGACCGAGGTGACGATCGCGGCCACTGTGTCCAGGTTGCGCGGCTCCCCCTCGCGCGCGCCGTCGAGGTCCACTACGTGCAGGCGGCTGGCCCCCTCCGACTCCCAGTGCTTTGCCATCTCCACCGGATCGTCACCGAACACCTGCTCGCGGCCGTAGTCCCCTTGCAGCAGACGCACGCACTTGCCGCCCCGCAGGTCAATGGCGGGGATGATGTCCATTACCGACCGCTCCTTTCCTCGACCAGTTTCACGAAATTCGCCAGCATCGTCAATCCCACCTCGCCGCTCTTCTCCGGGTGGAACTGAGAGGCGAACATGTTGCCCCGCGCCACCGCCGCGGTGAACTCCACCCCGTGATCGCTGGTGACCGCGGTCCACTCCGACTCCTCCGGCGCCACGTAGAACGAGTGCACGAAATAGGTCATCGCCCCCTCGGGCAAACCCTCGGTCACCGGGTGCGGCCGGACGACCTTTATCTGATTCCACCCCATGTGGGGGACCTTGAGGCCGGGGTCGCCGTCGTGCGGCTCGTAGGCCGGTCCGGAGAATCTTACCACCCGCCCGGGAACGATGCCCAAACCCTTCACCGGCCCGAACTCCTCGCTCTCGGAAAACAGCAGTTGCAGCCCCAGGCAGATGCCCAGGAACGGCCGGTCCTCGGCAATCCACGACTTCACCAGCGCGTCCATGCCGGCCTCCTGCAGCCGGTCCATCGCCTGCCCGAAGGCGCCCACGCCGGGGAGAACCAGCGCCTCCGCGCCCGATGCCTCCTCCGGCCCGGTGATGATGCGCGGTCGTCCTCCGACGCGCTCCAGCGCCTTCTCGACGCTGCGCAGGTTGCCCATGCCATAGTCAATGATCGCAATCACGCGCTCAGGTCCTCCGCCATTTGTGCTTCGCCTCCAGATAGGCGTCCCCCCCATGGCAATCGTTGATCACCATCGCCGGAAAATCCTCGACCAACAGCCGCCGCACCGCTTCCGTCCCCAGGTCCTCGTAGGCGATCACCTCGGCGGAGACGATGCGCCGGGAGAGCAGCGCGCCCGCGCCGCCGATCGCCCCGAAGTAGACCGCTCCGTACTCCTGCAGGGCGGCCTTCAGTTCCTCGGACCGGGGGCCCTTTCCTATCATTCCCCGCAGGCCGCGCGCGAGGAGGGCGGGGGCGTAGCGGTCCATGCGGCTCGCGGTGGTGGGGCC
>WFSF01000020.1 GCA_015486155.1 Armatimonadota bacterium | reverse complement strand
GGCGGAGGGCTGGGGCGCGGGGGACTCAGCCGGCGGCGCGGTCTCCTCCTCCGTGGTGAGGCCCATCTCCCGGGCCAGCAACTGGATGTCGTAGCCCTCCTTGCGGATGCGGGAGTCATAATAGAGCAACACCGTCGCGATCTGCCCCAGAGGCATCACCAGAGCGCGAATGAGCCCGGACACCAGCGCGGAGGAAATGGAGATCCTCCCGGCCACTCCGAGAACCCCGCCGGAGAGGCCGAACAGCCCGCCGATTACACCTCCTATGACCGCGGAGATGACGGTGACGATGAACATCAGACCCGCGAATTCCATCCACGTGCCGTCCCCGATCAGGAACTTGCTTCTTCGGATCGCCTCCTTGTACTCTTTTCCCTCGATCACGAACACCTGGCTGACGAAGGCAACCCAGAAGGCGAAAACGATGCCTGGGATCACCAGGAGAATGAGTCCACCCACTATCAACAAGTAAGCCAACAGGGTGGTGAGGAACAACGGGCCTATCCGTATATATCCGTAGGCCTGTCCGATGGTGACCGGTCGGCCCAAGTAGGTGTCCGAGACCGCCTTGGTCATGGCCGCTCCCGCAATCAGCACCAGAGGAAGGCCGAGGGCCGCGCTTATGATGTTGATGATGGGGATCGCCTGGAGGATTCCCCAGGGTATGTACACCGCTGCGGCGATCCCGAAGAACAGCAGAAATTTCTTGCGGTACAGCCGGAACGTCTGGTCCACTATCTCCAGCAGACCCATCGGGCGCAACATGGTTGGACTGCTCGCGCTGCTCATGGTTTCTTCCCTCCTCCACGGCGGCTTCCCGCGCGCAAACGAACACACGGCGACTGCTGTTGCTTCCCTAGTGCCACGTCGTTTGATTTTCTTCCCACGCGTCCGCGTTCCTGCTCTCCCGGCAGGACAGAGAATGCTCGCATGGGTGGCTACGGCCGCGCCGATCCGGTGAAAACGGAGGGAAGGGCCGTCTCATCGCCCGCTCTCCACCCGGCGCGAACCGCAGTTGCAGCATGTGATGTGAACCCGGACGGTATGAATCAGGGTGCGAATGGCGTATAATGGCGTATAATTGTACATTAGACGCTTGACAGGCGGGTGAAAGCGCGCTATATTTCATCTGCCATGACGAGGGTGCCGGCCTGCGATGACCCGATAGCGGCCTTCGGGCGATGGCTCACCAGGGAGGGGCGGTCTCCGGGCACGGTGCGCACCTATTGTTCGGAGATCGGTGCGCTGGAGGCCTGGGCCGCTCCGACCCCTCTCTCCGAGCTGGCCGCGGGGGACCTGGAACGGTATCTGCGGGAGCGATTGGAGGGAGGCGCGTCTCCCTCCTCGCACAACGTGCGGGTGGCCGCGTTGCGGGCTTTCTACGAGTGGTACTCGGCGGGCGCGGGGCGGAGACGCGGGAACATCGCGGCCGGACTCAAGACCATGGCGGTGGCGGAGGGCGAGACTGCGCACCTGTCCCGGGACGCCGTGCGCGCCTTGTTGGGTGTGTTGGAGGGCAACCTGCGGGATACCGCGATCATGTTGCTGGTGCTCTCCACCGGCATCAAGGTGTCGGAACTGGTGGCGGCGGACAGGGATGATCTGCGGTATGGGGAGGAAGGGGTGGAGTTGCTCATAAAGCGCGCAGGCGAATGGTTGCCGGTGTATCCGTCCGCGCAGGCCTCGGATGCGTTGAAGGCCTATCTGGCCTCGCGGAATGACGACAACGAAGCATTGTTCGTCTCCAGGAACGGCCGGCGGCTGGCGGTGCGAACGATCCAGGGCGGCTTTGCCCGCCATTTCAAGGCGGCCGGTTTGAAGGGTTCGCTCCGCACGCTGCGCCACACCTTCGGCGTACATCGGAGCGAGGCGGGAATGGAGCTGAGCCATGTCCAGCGGCTGCTGGGGCTGAGAACGGCGCGCTCCGTCGAGCGCTATCGGCTGTCGCAGTCGCAGGACTTGAGGGCCGCTGCTCGATACACCGAGCAGCGCTATTGAACGGCGAACGGCGCGCCCCTGGCTGGGGGAGGGGATAAGTCACCGAACGGGTGACGGAAAGGTAGGGATCAAGTGTGTTGGAGAGAGATGACCGACACGATTCGCTCTTGCTCGATAAGTTTTCGGACCGCGGAGTCCGCATCGGCTATGTCAGCACTTATCCGCCTCGGCAGTGCGGCATCGCCACCTTCTGCGAGGATCTGCTGACCAACGCCTATGCCCATTCCGAGGCCGGCGATCCGCTGGTGGTGGCCATCACCAGGTCTGATGAGCCGCACGAGTATCGGTGGCCCGTGGCGCGTGCTCTGCGGGAGGATTCACCGGAGGACTGGGCGCGCGCCGCGGACTACCTGAATCGCGCGCCGGTGGACGTGGTGAGCATCCAGCACGAATTCGGCATCTGCGGCGGGGCGGAGGGCAGAGGCCTCTGGTCCCTGCTGGAGCGGCTGGAGAAGCCGGTGGTCGCCACCCTCCACACGGTGCTCCCCAGACCTTCCCGGGCGGAGAGGAGGACCATCCAGCGTCTGGCGGCCCATTCCCGGCGGATCATGGTGATGAATGACCTGGCGCGGGAGATTCTCGGGGAGATCTACGGGATAGACGAGGCGAAGATCTCCTTCATCCACCACGGCGCGCCGGCTCCGGCGGAAGGGGATCGGGAGGAGATCAGGGCCGCGCTGGGGCTCTCCGGGAAGAAGGTGCTGTCCACCTTCGGCCTCGTGGGGCCGGGCAAGGGGCTCGAGTACGTGGTGCGCGCCTTGCCGGAGATCCTGCGCAGACACCCGGAGGTGATCTACCTCATCATCGGCAAGACCCATCCTGGGGTCCAGCGGATCCATCGGGAGAGCTACCGGGACCACCTGGCCTCCCTGGCCGGGGAATTGGGGGTCGCGGACTCCGTGAGGTTCGTGAACGCATATCAGACCAAGCGGGATATCATCCGCTACCTGGCGGCCACGGACATCTACATTACGCCCTATCTGAACCCCGCCCAGATATGCAGCGGGACGCTGGCCTATGCCATGGCCGCGGGCAAGGCGATCGTCTCGACCCCGTACCTGTATGCGAGGTTCCTCCTCGCCGAGGACCGGGGGCGGCTGGTCTCCTTCCGCGATCCGGAGGCGATCGCGCGCGCCGTGAACGAGATCCTGGGCGACGCCTCGGTGCAGGCGGCGCTGGAGACGCGGGCGCGCGCCTTCGGCCGCGGCATGCAGTGGCCGGCCGTGGCGCGACGGTTCGTGGCCCTCTGCTCCGAAGTGGTGGAGGAGCGCGTGGCGGTACCCGAGGCCGCGCTGGTTGGAAGCGGCCGGCGTGCGCCGTATGCTGATCACGAAGGAGGTGGTTGGCATGCGCATCAGGACGGACGAGAGGATGTCGCTGGCGCACTTGCAACGGCTGACTGATTGTTTCGGCATCATTCAACACGCGAATTACGCGGTGCCGGACTACCGGTCTGGGTACACCACGGACGATAACGCGCGCGCGCTGGTGGTGGTCTGCAAGTACCACCGGCTTCACGGCGACGCCTTGAGCCGGGAACTGGCCACCCGTTATCTCTCGTTCTTGATGTATGCGCAGCGGGAGGACGGCCGGTTCCACAATTTCATCGGCTATGAGCGCAGGCCGCTGGACGAAGTGGGATCGGAGGACTGCCTGGGGCGGGCACTGCACGCGCTCGCCTACGTCCTCTACGCACCTCCCCAGCCGGGGCTGGCCGGGCCGGCTGAGAGGATGCTCCACCAGGCCCTGCCCCACGTGGAGCATCTGGAACACCCCCGCGGCAAGGCGTTGAGTCTGATCGCGCTGCACACCTGGGGAATGGCCAGGCAGGAGGAACTGGAGCGGGCGCGCTCGCTCGCGGCCTCGCTTGCCGATGACCTGGTCGCGTGCTATCGAGAGCACGCGCGTCCGGACTGGGACTGGCTGCTGCCGGAGATGACCTACGCCAACGCGACTCTTCCCGAGGCGCTGTTCCGGGCCTACCAGCTCACCGACAAGGCCGAGTTCCTGCAGGTGGCCCGCCGCACCCTCGATTTCCTGTGCGGCCGCACTCTCAAGCACGGGGTGTTGCAACTGGTGGGCAACCACGGATGGCACCGCGCGGGAGAGATGGAGCCGCCTCTTTACGACCAGCAGCCGATAGACGCCGCCTCCATGGTGGATGCGCTGCTGGCGGGATTCGACGCCACCGGGGAGATCGAATACCTGCAGGGAGCGGCGACTTGTTACGAGTGGTTCCACGGGAGGAACAGCAACGGCCGCTCGCTGTACGACCCGGAGACGGACGGGTGTTTCGACGCGCTGACCCCGTCGGGGGTGAATCTCAACCGAGGGGCGGAATCGTGCCTCTCGATGCTGTTGGCGCACCTCTCCCTGCGCGAGGCCAAGGAAAGACTGTCGCAGCGGATGCTCGATCGCTCGGGCCGGACGCAGACGGCACCCGCAGACGCCGAGGAGAAGGGAGGTGGTGAAGGTGACCGCGTTGCACACTTCGTCGTCGCCAAGAGCGCGTGATGATACCCGGGAACATCCGTGGACCCCTTCGCCGCGGCGCCGCGCGCCGCGGACTCCCGCGCCTCCGCGTCCCAGACCGCGCCGATGGCGCTCGCGGGCCGAGCGGAAATGGGAGCGGGAGAGCAGGATAATAGAGACGGCCAAAGCGCGATTCGGCAGATTCGCGCTGGCGGACGCGGTGGGAGAGCGGGCGAAGCAGTTGATCGGAGTGTGGGGTAGTCACTGGAAACCGAATGGGGGAGGACTGCTGGAACAGGCCCTGTCCGATATCGTGAAAGGAGAGGCGAAGATCGTTCTCCCCGAACCCGACGAAGACAGACCGGCCAAGGCTGGATAAATCCTATACCGATGGAGGTGAATCGAAGTGTTGAAGCCATTGGGCGGCCGCGTGGTGGTGGAGCCGCACGAGCCGGAGGAGAAGACCAAGGGGGGGATCATTCTGCCCGATACGGCGAAGAAGAAGCCGCGAAAGGGGACGGTGGTGGCCGTGGGCCCCGGACGCATCCTGGAGAACGGAGAGCGGGCCCCGGTGGGCGTGAAAGTGGGAGATGTAGTCATCTATTCCCAGTACTCCGGCACCGAAGTCACCATGAAGAGCGGCAAGGAGTACGTCATCCTGGAGGACGACGCGGTGCTGGCGGTTGACGAAGCGGCCGGCGCCAAACAGGCAAAGGCCGCGTAGCGCGCGCCGCCGATACGCCTCACTCGCCAAACCGCGGGAGACGGCAGGTACGACCGGATACTCGGCTCCGGACGCGATTTCAGCGTCCGGAGCCGATTCTTGTCTCTGGCGCCGCGCGGGCGCTATGGGGCGACAGGGTATAAAAGGCTTGGTCTGTGCGACAGCGAAATTGCGGGATGTGTGGTGACGAGATACAAGAAACGCAAGGAAGGAAGTCACGAATGCGGTCTTTTGAAGTAACAGATGTTGGGAGAATGTCTGCAATCCTGGAGGTCTTTTCCCTTCTGGACGATATTCGCTGGAACGAAGCATCCAATTACAACTTGATCAATTATTGTAGGGACGATCTGACGGATGACGAGAAGCTGCTTACCCATTGGTTGTGTTACATAATGGATCGGCAGATGCCATTTGAACGGATTTGGGATATAGGCGGATATGTCATCTCACACCTTGTGCATACGTACGCTGCGAATCCTGACAAAGACGTCGCTGGGGTGATCGCGCCTTATGTCAGACGGAACGGCAATGCCGTTCGCCTTGAATCCCCGCTCGACAGGCCCAATGCCAGACTTGAGCGATACGGGATTACCGGGGACACTGTGCCTTTTGCTTCCCGATACATGCCGGAAGACTTGGTGCTCATCTACCGCACGCTGGGCATACTCGACAAGGTCGCTGATCGGAGCATCGCCCGCTTCATGTGCCTGGCGCTTGACGAGGGAATGGATCTTGAGCAAGGGATCAAGCAGATGGCTTTTGCATTGAACCAGTTGACGTACGCGGCCGGGGGTACGGTATCGGGAGCCAAGTTCGATCAGCGGATGGAAGAGATTGACCGTGAAATTGCCGACTTCAAACTTGAAATTGATACAGACGGAACGCTTTTCGGGCGAAAACGTCTCTGGTGCTCCCTTCGCGATTACCTTAAGAGTCCGGAATTCAACCCTGTTTTCGTCGCTTCATTGGAAAAAGCCGGCAGCCCAAACCCCGACAGATGGAAGAGGGACTCGGTTGAATTGAAAGCTGCGTTGAAAGTGCTGGAGCTGCCGGGAGATGTGTGGAACAACGCAGAGATTTTTCGGGAAGGACTCTTCAGGCCCTACGTGTCGAATGAGCGAAGAACGTGGGATATGCCACGAACGATCCGTGAGATATACAAATTCATCACTCAAAGCGGAACGACGTTTTTTTACCCTGAGCAATTGGATGTGTCTTTCGACTTCGTCCCACGGATGTGTCAGCACGCCATGTGCGCTGTATGCCTCTTCGGAGCCGGAATAGAAGAGGTTTGCCATCAAAACCAAGATCTTCTTTGCCCGGTAGTACTTTATTCTTGCGGATATATACATCGGTGCGATCCGTCGTCTTGCGGTTTCAAGAAAAACTCGGTCAAGGGATTCTGCAAGAGTTCTTACATTCAGATCTGAAAAGTAATGTCGTAAGCAGCCGTCCGGTGATCTGCAAAGTCTGGTCTGTTGACCGTTATTTCGAAGCCTGCCTGCCGGATCGTCCGTTCATGTCCCGCCCGCAGGGTAAGGCAGCCTGAGGCTTGTCCGCCTCTGGCGGGCTACCGAGATTGGGCGGACTCTCTCGCGTATCTTAGACGACAAGGCGTTGCTCGGCAAGCACGGATTCCGTTTCCTTTCCTTTGGCTTGCTTCTCATTACGGGCCGCCCCCTCTTTGTCCAGAAATCGAGGCGACGCGGCGTCTTCCCTCTCGTTCGCAACTCGATTCTCGCGGCGGTTCTCTCCTTTCCGAAGTTTGCCTTGTCCGATTTTATCGGGCTCAACCTTTAGGTGCCCTCCTGATGCCGGTGAACCTCCGGCGCCTTCAACTACGAACGGGACACCATCCAGCTGGACGGTGGAGCGCAACAACCACGGGCACTCGACGCTGAACACGCTGCGGAATGTCCGTCACTACCCGCGGCTCTATTACCATGTGCGCTACGACGCCCGGGCCGGCACGCAGCCGGTGCTGGGCTGGCGGTACGACCAGCAGCTGGCGACCTGCATCGCCTCGAATCTCACGCCAGAGCAGATCCGCCGCAGCCCCCACTATGCCCGGCTGGTGGACCGGTGGCGGGAGACGTGCGATGTGGTGGTAATCGGGGGCGAGAGCCAGAGGAGGGTGAGCCGTGGGTGAGAGCCAGCAGATGCCCGTCATCTGCCCCCTGTGCGGCCGGCCCGTGCTTGGCGGCGCAGGCGGCCGCCGGAGTGGAGACGCAGTGATGGCGGAGATTCTCGACCTGCGGATACTCCACCGCGACAACGGCCCCTGGTACCAGTTCTCGTGGCGCGCGGCCCCGGAGGAGTGGGAGAAAACGCTGGCGGCGGTCAAGCGCATCCCGCTCGACGATCGGGAGTGGGACCCGGAGCGCAAGGTCTGGCGGGTGCGGGCGACGGGGGACACGGCGCTCCTGCTGAGCCTGGCGTTTGAGAACTTCTGGAGCGCGCTGGACGCGTTGCAGAGCCAACGAAGTCTGTTCGAGGAGGTCGAGGCATGAGGGGGGATGCGTGATGCTCACCTCGTTGATCGCGATAGACCTGGGCTGTGACGGCGCGATGGTGGTGATCCGCAACGTCGGTAACGGGCCGGAGGTCCTCTGTCCGCCGTACACGTGGCGGTTCCGCCGACGCGACCGCTATGACCGGCACAAGGGAGAGATCCACGACCACTTGCGCCTGTTGCTGCAGGAGTACCGGCCGCGGGTGGTGGCGATGGAGAACCCGCGCAGCATTCTCGGCCGGCGGCATGTCGGCGTGTCGCAGTCCTGGATGGCGGCGGAGATGGCGCTCATCTGCGAGATGGCGCGGCCCAGCCCGAGGGTGATCCGGGTGCCAGGGCAGGGGCCGAAGGCGGCGGCGCGCGCCTGGGCCATCATGCGCTCGTCGTTCGCCGAGATCCTTTCCCGTGAGGAAATGCGTGAGGTTTCGGGCGAAGCCGGCGAGCACGTGCGCGACGCGTGTGCGGTGGCGCTGGCCGCATTGGCCCGGCTGCCGCGGGCAAGCAGAAGGAAAACGGTGGGCAGTCGGGCGAATTGATATGAGCGTGAGAGCCGCCATCTACGCCAGGTATTCGTGTGACAAGCAGCGCCCGGCGAGCATTGACGACCAGGTGCGCCAGTGCCGCGCCGAGATCAGTCGCCGCGGCTGGGACGAGGTGGCCTGCTACACTGACGCCGAGATCGCCGGCAGCGTCACGGAGCGGCGGCCCGGCTACCAGGGGATGTTGTCGGCCGCCCGGAGGCGGGAGTTCGACGTCATCGTCGTGGACGAGCTGTCCCGCCTGAGCCGAGATCCCGAGGAGCTGGCGGGCCTGCGGAAGCGCCTGAAGTTCTGGGGCGTCCACCTGCGCGCGCTGGATGGACTGGACACGATCACCGCGCCTGAAGCCGCCGGGCCCATCATGCTGGTGAAGTCATTCATCAGCGAGGCCGAACTCGCGGCCACAGCCGCGCGGACCCGTCGAGGGCAGCGGGGCCGCATACTCGCCGGCTACCACGCCGGCGGCGCGCCCTACGGCTACCGGAGCAGGCCGGTGCACGCCGACCGCCCGGGCGACCCTCCGGGGACGGGGCCGGTGGTGGGCTACGAGCTGGTGATCCATGAGGCCGAGGCCGAGGTGGTGCGGCGAATCTTCCGGCTGTACGCGCAGGGCTGGTCTCCGCGCCGGATTGCGGCGCAGCTGAACGCCGAGGGCGTGCCGGCGCCCGGAGCCAAGTGGAAGGGGCGGACGGGGGTGCGTCGCACCTGGAGCCACTCGGCGATCCAGGGCGACCGGAAGAAGGGCACGGGTATCCTCAATCAGGAGAAGTACATCGGCCGGCTGGTCTGGAATCGCAGCACCTGGCTGCGAGATCCGGAGCGGGACGCGGTCCGGGTCCGCCGCGAACGTCCGGCAGACGACTGGGTGGTGACCCAGGTGGAGAGCCTGCGGATCGTGCCAGAGCACCTCTGGGAGGCCGTCAAGGAAAGGCAGGCGAGGGTGGCGCTGAGCCCCAGGGGCATTACCGGCCACAAGCGAGAGCGGCGCCTTCTGAGCGGACTGCTGGTCTGCAGTCGGTGCGGCGGGCACTTCGTGCTCCGCGGGGCGAACACCTACGGCTGCAGCTCCCGCCAGAACCGGGGGGAGGCCGTATGCGACTGCCGGGTGACAGTCAATGCAAAGAGGGCAGAGGCGCGGGTGCTCGAGGCATTGCAGGAGATGATCTACTCGGAGGACGTGCTGGACGAGGTGCTCGAGCGCGTGCGCAAGCGGTGGCTGGCCGACCGCGCCCGTCGTCGAGCGCGGGGAACTCGCGCCAAAGATCTGAGAAAGCAGATCGCCCAGGTGGAAATTGAGATTGGGCGGCTGGTGGAGGCGCTCAAGGCGGGGGTGCTGGTGGAGGATCTGCGCGCCGAGATCGAGAGAGCGCAGGCGAGGCGAGATGCACTGCGCGAGGAGCTGGCCCGGGTGAGCCGGGGGCGGGACATCTCGGCGCTGAAGGTCCTGCCGAAGATGGTCCGACGGATGATCGAGGGAATGCAGGTGATGGTCGAGAGCAGGAAGACCGCGGCGCTGCGGAACATCCTCACTCGGATCGTGCGCGAGATCGAGGTGCGGCCTGTGGAGAACGAGGGGAAAAAGCGGCCGTCGGCAGCGCTCATCATCCGGGGGAATCTGAGGGGAGCGATCTTGCTCGCGGTGGAAAAGTCAAGATTCGGACATAGCGGGGGCGGGATTCGAACCCGCGACCTCCGGGTTATGAGCCCGACGAGCTACCTGACTGCTCTACCCCGCGATCGCAAGTAAGTATAACAGACGTGGGGTGGCGTGTAAACCCCCATACAGGGCTTATTTCCAGGGGTGCCATGATTGCGGACCCCGTTTCTTCCGGTTGTCTCCCACATGTGTTCGCGGGTTTGTCGTAACCCCGAGCCTGGTTTTGGTGGTTTCGTTCCCGTTTGCCCATTCGCGGATACGCTACAATCGTACACTCCTTCAATACGATTGTACACGCGCGAGAGGGCCACTTCCCCTATGATATATCAGGAATTGCACTCGAAGCGCCTTGTCTGAGAGGTGCTGGAGGCTGGCAACAGCCGCGCGGATAGGTGGAGAGCAAAGCGTTCACTTTGGTGCCGGGCTGAGGCAGGCCTTGGGGCCTGAGCGGCAGAGCGCCATTGCCTCCTGCGGGAAAGCACAGGGGACACTGCCGTGCAGTGCGCCACAGAATATGGGAGGAATGTGAGAAGGACATGATCGTCAATATCCTTCATAGGCCGGTGCCGGAGCACTACGAGTTCTTTCGGATGCAACAGGAGTGGGCGGAGAATCTGGGACTGAAGACCACGGTGATGGCCACTTACCCCAGCTTGCAGAAGCCCGAGATCATAGAGTATCTGAAGGACTGGATCGGGAGAGGGGGCGAGCTGGGCATCTATTTCACAGAGCTCAGGTGCCCTGAGTTCATGGAGAAGACCGGTCTCGAAATGGACGCGGTGTGGCTGTATGCGACGGATGAAAAACGCCGCATCTTCGAGCTGGTGGTGGGGGAGTTCCGCGAGCACTTCGGGCGCGATCCGGATGCGCTGGCCGGCTATCATCTGGATGCCGTTTCCCTCGGCATACTCAAGGAGTTGTGTCCCGCGGTTGACATTGCGGTTGTGGGCTGCTTCGAGGAGGGTGTCCGCGTCTTCCACGGCTGCAATCACTCATGGTATCTCTTCAATGAGGGGATGCCCTGGAACCCGTGGTATCCCGCCAAGGACAATGCTCTGCGGCCGGCGGCGAACGAGGAGGACGCGCTTGGAATAGTGGCCGTGCCCCATCTGAGCCGGGACATGGTGCTCGCCTATGAGGGGCGGGACGATTTCTGGGCCAGTCATCCCGGTGATGTGATGCGGGGCATGGGCTATGAGGGTGAGGAGTGCCCCTATAACCTCAACCTCGTAGACCAGTATCTGGCCCAGGAGAAGTACAACGGCGGTTTTTCCTATTACAACGTGTTCGTGGGGCCGGGCTGGATCACGCACAACATGAACATCGACGATCCGCCTGAAGTGGCGCAGAAATTGCACCGGGAGCAGTACGAGTATTTCGCGGAGTTGCGCTCCCAGGGGCGACTCACCGACATGACGCTCACGGAATTCGCCAAGTGGTTCCGGGAGCACAGGCCGATTGAAATGCCGGAGGTCTTTCTCGCGTCCGACATTCTATACGGCTCGAAAAAGAAGTATTTCTGGTATAAGGACACGGATATGCGGGTGCTGGTGGACATGGCCCAGGGGGGCTCCATCGGCGACTTGAGGGCATATAACGCCCGCGTGGCGGCCTTCACGGGGTCCGACTCCCCCAATCTCGATATCGGCATCTATCCCTATCTCATTCAGTCACAGCACCGCACCGGCGTCGCCAATCACGCCTTCGACGGAGCTCGCACCACGTTGGAGGTGACGCATGGAGAGGAAACGCTCGATCTGTGCGCGTGCCGGCTGCTGGACGCGGACCTCGCGCAGAACGAAGATGGCTATCACTTGCAGGTTCCGCCGGCGCGGCTGCGCTTCTCGGATGGGCTGGAGGTGACCATCGAGACCGGCTATGACTTCCTTCCGGGGGGAAGGGTGGAGGTCACCCGCAAGCTGGCCGAGGTCTCCCGGAAAGATGCGCGCGTCACGCTGCGGGAGTACGTCAAGGGCAGCTATGGCTGGACCGAGTACCCAGAGGATATGCACGGAATCGTGCTGCGCGTCTCGGGAGAGAGCGAGGAGAGTCTGACCTACGACTACCGAACGCGAATCATCCGCACCGAAGCGGCGACTGAGGTGGCAGCGGTGGTGCCGCAGATAGAGACGGAATTGCGCCTCTCCAGCCTGGATGGGCCGGCGGATCTCGGGGAGGCGCGGGAAGGGCACCTCTTCAGTCCGTTCTACACCCTCACCATGGAGAAGACACTCGGCGCAGGAGAGAGTTTGAAGACATGCCTATCTATGCACAGAACGTCCTAGGTCTTCGATGTCCCGTATGCCTGGCGCGGGAGATTGACGTCGTCCTCTATGTGGACGGCGAGGAGTACTACTGCATCAAGTGCGGCTATACCGGCACTGAGGCGGAGACGCGGGAAGCGTATAAGCCCATTCGGGGCAAGTTCAAGTTGTTGCGGACGCGGGTCAAGTCGGGCTGACGTATTCTGCACGCCAGAAACCGCCCAACCTCGTATCATCGTCCTTCGATGTTCCTGACTCAAGCGGCTTTACTCCGGGCCGATTGAATTAGGCCGGACCTATCTGTATAATCGCGGTTACGATGCCGGGAAAGAAGGCGGGGCAGGAATATCTCGACTGGGTGGTCAATGCTCGGCGCTATGAGTATCAGCTCAGCGGCGAGCGTCCCGTGCTCGTGGAGTCGTTTGCCCATGCTGGTCCCACCCCCCTGGAGATCGATATACATCGTGGCATCGAGGTTGGGGTGAATCTCGCCGGACGGGTCGAGCGGCAATTCCAAGGGGTGACGATGGAGCTGGGCCCCGGGGATGCGTGGCTTTGCTCGGTGTGGGAGCCGCACGGCTGGCGGGTCGTGAGCAAAAGAAACCAGAGCGTGGTGGTGATCTTCCTGCCGGAGTTCCTGGGGGACGAAATGCTGGGGGATTTGCCCTGGCTCAGTCTGTTCGCGGTGTCTCCGGAGCTGCGGCCTCGGACGGCCCACAGAGCAGCGCGCAGGCGGATCCTGAATATCGGACGGGAACTGCGTGAGGAGGCGATGACGCAGCAACCTGGCTGGGAAATCGCCATCCGCCACAACTTGCTGTTGCTGTTATTGACCTTGAGACGAGGGTGGGAGCTGCCCGCCGTCGAGGAACGGTTGGGCCGGCAGCGGACCAGCGACCTGAGCCGCATCATGCCCGCTCTGGAACTGTTGCACGGGGAACATGTCTCTCGGATCACCGTTGCGCGGGCCGCCGAGGCGTGCGCTCTCAGCAAATCGCACTTCAATACTCTCTTTCGGCAAACCATGGGAGTCAGCTTCGCCAAGCTCTGCCTGAGAACACGGGCGGCATTCGTCGCTCATCAGTTGCTAACAACCGACCTCCCAGTGAAAGTGATTGCTGAAGAGGTGGGATTCGTGGACAGCAGCCATCTCCACCGCGCGTTCATGAAGAGGTATGGCATGAGCCCGGTGAACTACCGGAAGAGATTCAAAGAGTCCTCTACTTGATGAGAGCAGTAGACGACTGAACCGTGGACCCCGCCTGCGGCGGCGTTTGCCGTTCAGCGCGGCCCGCGCCGCCCGACATGCGCTCATACATACAGCCCCTGGTATAGCCCCCGATTTCCCCGCGCGGGAGCAGGAAAACCTGCTTGAGGCGGGTGAAGGTGAGCGGCGGCGGCGGACGAAGCAAGGATGCGGAGGTGAGGAACATGGACCGAATCTTCGTCTGGACGATGAGCATGATGGTGATGCTGGCGATGACGCAGGGATGTCAGGCGGCGGACCCGGGGGAGGGCGGCCCTGCGAAGGCGCGCTTCCTCGGCCGGAGCGAGACCTGGGATTACGCGCCGGCCATGCGGGAGGTCGCGGCGCGCTTCACCGGCGAGGAGGGGGTGGTGCTGCATCTCGGGGATTCTATCACTTACGCCAGCCCCTATACCGCGTGGGCGAGAGCGGGAGAGGGGAAGACCCCGGAGGATGAGGCCGTTCTGCAATGGAGCCACTGCGGCGAGGAGAACGACCGGGACGGGTGGTGGCTGGCCCATGTGGACCTGCCCACCGATCGCAGTTACACCGCGGCCAGCGGCGTCCGCGCGGACCAGTATCTTGCGGGCGGTTTTCACGGCATGCCGTCGCTGGACGAGATCATCCGCAAGTACAACCCCCAGGTGGCGATTCTCATGCTCGGAACCAATGACGCCTGGGCCGGCCGGCCGCCGGAGAAATACGCGGCCGATATGGAGACCATCATCACCCGGCTGCTGGACAATGGGACCGTGGTGATCCTCAGCACCATCCCGCCGCTGGTCGACAACCTGGAATTGCAGCGCAGGTACAACGAGGAGCTCTGGCGGCTGGCCGAAAAGCACCGGCTGCCGGTGATCGACTTCTACGGGGAGATTCTCGCCCGCCGGCCGGGGATGAGCTGGAACGGCACTCTCATGGTCAAGGGAGACGGCCATCCCAGCGCGGACGCGAACGGCGTCACCCCCACCTCCGCTCCCACGCCGGAGAACCTGCGGGAGAGCGGCTACCTGCTGCGCGGATGGCTTTCGGTGAAGAAGCTGGAGGAGGTGAAGAAAAAGGTGCTGGATCCGGTCCGTCTGGAGAATCTCTCGTTGCGCACCCCCTTCCCCCGGGTGGCCATGTTCTGGAGCCCGGTCCGCGGAAGCGACTGGGACAAGCCGGAAGGATATGCCAAGCATGACCTCATAGTCGTGTCTCCTGACCAGATCGGGATGGAGCTGGAGGTCCCGGAGGGGACCCCCTGGGGGCTGGCCGAGAGCTACACGCCGCAGTCGGTGGAGAAGGGCAGGAAATGGATCGCGGCGGCGCGGCGCCTCAACCCGAACGCGGTGATCTTCGCGGCCATCGACTTCTACGAATACCAGGACGACGCGTTGCCGGAGGACCACCCGTGGTGGCTGAGAAAGCAGGGAAAGCGGCAGCAATTCTGGCCCGGGACCCATCGCATGGACTGGTACAACGCGGACTATCGCGCCCACGTCATCCGGCGGACCCTCGCCGCCATGCAGGCCGGCTTCGACGGTGTGTTCTACGACAACCTGCGCGACGAACCGGAGCCCTGGACTGCCCTGCTGAAGGATCTGCGCGAGCAGGCGAAGGAGAAGCTGGGCCGCGATATACTTATCATCGCCAACGTGGGCTACGCAGTGGGGGAATACAACTGGGCCGCTCCCTACCTGAACGGATTCCAATATGAGTCCGGATGGAGCCACGAACGCACCGAGTGGGACGACTGCATCAAGGCGATGCAGGAAGCGCAGTCCCGCTTCCGCCGGCCGAAATTCGGGATCATCGAGCGGTTCGAGGAGATCAGGGACTACGCCGGCTGGCCGAACGATCCCCACCGCGGGCAGAAACCCAAGCCCGATCCGGCGGCCCGGCACTGGACCATGTGCTATGCGCTGACCATCGGCGACTACTATTACCTGTTCAGCGACAACACCAGCCATCGCCACGACTGGTATCCCGAGTACGATGTGAAGATCGGCCTGCCGACTGGACCGGGCGAGCGGGTGAACTCCCATGTCTGGCGGAGGCAGTACCAGCGGGCCCTGGTGGTGGTGAATCTCCCTGGAGCGAAGAGCACCTACCGGGTGAGGCTGGAAAGCCCGGCTCGGGACGTCTTTACCGGCAAGACCGGAACCGAGTTCCAGGTTCCTCCGGGCGAAGGGGTGATCCTGCTGAAAGAGGGGGGCGCTGAGGATGGCGGATAGTTGCCGCCTCATGACGAAGTGGCGCTGGGTGCTGACGTTGGTTGCGGCCGTGGCCGTGGGGGCGGGCGTCGGCTACCTGTGCTCCCGCCCGACGGTGGACTGGGTGGAGGTGGCGGCGGCGGTGGGGCGCCAGGACACTTTACACGGCACCGGCCGCGCGTTTCTGGATGACGGATCGGAATGGGAGGCGGCGCTGTGGGCAAAGATCGACGGCCCCGGCAAGACGACCCCCAACTGGATGGTGCGGCCGGTGAAGACGCCTGAGGGGCAGAGCGCGGTGGGGGAGAAGCCGAAACCGGGATTGATGAAGCTGGTGGAGGAGATGGACGTCTGCGGGGAGCATGGGGTGGTTACCAGGCTCGCTGAAAAACGGGTGAGACAAAAGGCCGTGAAGACGCAGTGGGGGCGGAAAGATGTGCTGGAGGCGGAGGTGCGCACTCGATCCTCCGACCGCGGCGGGCCGCATTTGTGGAGGGTCTACGTGGACAAGGACAGCGGACTGGTGAGGGCCGTCGCCGCGTTCGCGGAGGAGAACGGCACAGAGCGCGTGCGGCTGCGCTGCGAGTATGAATACAACGAGGCCTTGCCCCCCGGATTCAGGGAGAACTAGTCCTCTTCTGAGCCGGCATCGGGTTCGGGCGCGGCCCCGACCATGCCGGCCCACAGGGAGGCCCCCAGGAGGGAAGCGCCTGCGCCGAGCTCCGGAGAAAGCAGGATACATCCGGCGAAGCCGTCGGCCCGCGGATTTGCCTTGAGGGCCACCTCGGTGGCCCGGCGGAGCGTGGCGCGCACCGCCTCGGGGCCGGCCGAGATCATCACCGCCTGCGGCGCGAAGAGAGACATCAGATTCATCAAGCCGAGCGCCAGGTAGCGCCCGGTCTTCTCCACGGCCTCCCGCGCCACAGCGTCGCCGCTCACCGCGAGCCGGCAGATGAGCCCGGGCGTGACCGCGGAGGGGCCGCGGCTCAAGGTCGCCGCCAGCGCGGATGGGGTGCCGTTGGTGACCGCCTTGATCGCCCTGCCGACCAATGCCTCACAGCTCGCGAGCGTCTGCCAACACCCCGTCTGCCCACAGGTGCACCGCGGGCCGTTGGCGTCGATCACCATGTGCCCCGGCTGGTGCAGGTCGAGCGCCATTCCCTCTCTCACCAACACCGCTTTCAGCTCGCCGCCGATGTCCAGGAAGAGGAGAGAGTCGAGCCCCTGCGCGGCCCCCAGCCTCGCCTCCGCCAGGGCCACCGCGGCAGTCTCCCGGATTACGTGTACGCTGAGGCCTAGTTCCGAGGACAGCGAGTCGATCAGTTCCTGCGCGGGAGAGCGGGGGGCCGCGCTTTCTTCGTCTGGACACACGACCAGCCCCAGGGCCTCCGCTGTCTCTCCCTCGGGAAGAGCAGCCATGGCCTCGCGGCAGGCGGACACCGCCGCCGCGAGAAGCCCTCCGGTAAAGGTCCCTTCTCCAGGCGGCCCGCCGCCATCGAAACGCCGCCTGGCTTCCCCCAGGACTCGGCCGTCGCCGGTCACCAGCGCGGCGTGCGCGTTCTCCGAGGTGAGGCGGAGGGCCAGGGCCGCGCCTCCGGCGGAGACGGCCGCGGCCGGCCCCTCCAGCCGCAATACCGAAAGCGCCGGCTGCGCGGGGGCGGCCGTCCCCATCACGACTGAGGGCTCGGGT
>WFSF01000019.1 GCA_015486155.1 Armatimonadota bacterium | reverse complement strand
GGCTATCCGCGCACCAGGGCGGCGGCGGCAGGGCCGGGGTGGGGCGATTCCCCGAGCAGGTAGCCGGCGGCGGCGAGCAGGGCGCCGATGCGGACCGGCTTCGCGAGGTACATCTGCGCGCCGGTGCGCCAGCCGTTGCGCACGTCCTCGTATTTCCCGCGCCCGCTGATGATGATCACCGGCGTATCACAGGTGCGCGGGTTTTGCCGCAGCAGCCGGAGGGTGTCCAGCCCGTCGAGCACCGGCATCGCGATGTCCATAATCACCAGGTCGGGCAGCCTGGTCTCCATCTCCAGCAGGCATTCCGCGCCGTTGCTGGCCGTGCGCACCGTGAAGCCGGCCTGTGAGAAAGCGTCCTTGATCAGATTCAAAGTGCCAGGGTGGTCGTCAACCACCAGCACCCGTTTCGCCATTCCCGGCCTCCCTCGGGCCGCCGTCGCGCGACACCGGACGCGGCCGAACCGAGTCAGGGAGAGTGGAATCCCCAGTAGATTCCCGGCCAATAGGGATTATTCCGCACCTCCGCCTCGTGGTGAGCAGAAATCGGCCCGCGGCCACTGTGCCCCGGCGGCAAGGTGGGGAGCGCGGCGGCGCTGCAGCCTTCCTGCAAGCCGAAATGAGACCAGGGCGCGGAAATGTGCGAGCAGATCATCCGCCTTCAAGGGATTTCACCTCAGCCGAGTTTCTCCAGCTCCACATAGGCCGGGTCGAGCTTCTTGATGCCCTTGTGGGGAAAGGCCACCGAGATGATGGGGCGCTCCTCCGTGCCGGAGACCGACACCACCATGCCGTCTCCAAAGTGCGGGTGGCGGACGCGGTCGCCCGAGGCGAACCCGCTCCCGTCCGGTCCGGATTCCGCCGCCTCCGGGGCCGCGCGGCGGGAGGTGTCGGCCGCCTCCCAGGTGATGTTGCGGGGGGAGATGGGGCCGTAGGCCTCCACCAGTTCCTCGGGGATGTCCTTGAGGAATCGGGAGACCATCGTGTGCTCGGTGCGGCCGAAGATGGTGCGCAGTTCCGCGGAGGTGAGAAACACGTTCTCCTTGGCCCGGGTGAGCCCCACATAGCAGAGCCTGCGCTCCTCCTCCAGTTCCATCGGGTTGTCGCTGAACGCGGCGCGCGCGATCGGGAACAGCCCCTCCTCCAGGCCCACGAGAAACACGATGGGGAACTCCAGCCCCTTCGCGCTGTGGAGGGTCATCAGCACCACGGTCTCCAGGCCCTCCTCCAATTCGTCCACACTGGTGAGCAGCGCGATGCTCTCCAGGAAGCCGGCCAGGCTGGGCTTCTCCGCGCTCTCCTCGTACTCGCGGGTGGCGCTGAGCAACTCGTCCACGTTCTCGATCTTGCCCCGCGCCTTCGCGCTCTTCTCCTCCTCCAGGGCCGTCCGGTAGCCGCTCTGTTCGATCACCGCCTTGGTCAAGTCCGTCACCCCGACGGTCTCCTTCCTCGCGCACAACCCGTCAATCAGCGACACGAACTGGGCCAGGGCGCGCTGGGGGCGGGGGCCGATCTCCGGAATCGCCTCCGCGTGGCGGGCCGCCTCGAGCAGGGACAGGCCGCGCTCCCGCGCCGCCTGCTCCAGGCGCTGGAGAGTGGTGGCGCCGATGCCCCGGGTGGGCCTGTTGATGATGCGCTTCAGGCTCACCGAATCGGCCGGATTGTGGATCACCCGCAAATAGGCGAGGAGGTCCTTGATCTCCGCCCGGTCGTAGAACCGCAGGCCGCCCAAAACGCGATACGGAATGCCGCGGCTCACAAACACGGTCTCGAACACGCGGGACTGAGCGTTCACCCGATAGAGCACGGCGAAGTCGCGGAAACTCCGCCCCTCGTGCTCCACCAGGTGCTGGATGGTGTCGGCCACGAAGAAGGCCTCGTCGTGCTCATCGCGCGCCCGGTGGCACACCAATTTCTCTCCCGGGGGAGCGTTCGTCCAGAGCCGCTTTTCCCGCCGCACCTCGTTGTGTCGAATCACCTCCCAGGCCGCACGGAGCACGTTGCCGGTGGAGCGGTAGTTCTCCTCCAGTTTAATGACCCTGGCGTCCGGGTAGTCCTCATCGAAGCGCATGATGATCCGCATGTCCGCGCCCCGCCACCCGTAGATCGCCTGGTCGTCGTCCCCCACCACACAGAGGTTCCGGTGCTTCTCCGCCAGCAGCTTGATCAGGCGGTACTGCGCAAAGTTGATGTCCTGGTACTCGTCCACCAGCACGTAATGGAAGCGATCCTGATAGCGCTCCAGCACGTCGGGATGGCGCTCGAAGAGCCACACCGTGTAGTCGATCAGGTCGT
This sequence comes from Armatimonadota bacterium, assembly GCA_015486155.1. Classification (GTDB taxonomy): domain Bacteria; phylum Armatimonadota; class Hebobacteria; order Hebobacterales; family Hebobacteraceae; genus S016-27. The sequence goes on along the minus strand of WFSF01000019.1, from coordinate 3,077 downwards.
CGAAGTCGCAGGCCGCGTTCTCGTGCAGCTGATGTTGATAGCGCTCGTAGACGCGGGCGACGATCTCGTCATAGGGCCGCCCGCCCCTCCAGTTGAAATAGTCCCGCGGCGCGATCAGCTCGTTCTTGGCCGCGCTGATGCTGTTGAGCACGCGGGAGGGGACGAACTGCTCCGGGTCGAGTTGCAGGTCGCGCAGGCAATCCTTGATCAGGGCCGTCTGGTCGGAGTCGTCGAAGACCACGAAATTCTGCGGCACCCCCACGCGCTCGCCGTCCTCCCGCAGAATGCGCGCGCAGATGGAATGGAAGGTGCCCACCCACAGGCTGCGATGCTGGCCGGGCGTGAGCCGGCGCAGGCGGGCCTTCATCTCGTTCGCCGCCTTGTTGGTGAAGGTGACCGCGAGGATGCGGTGGGGGGAGACGCCCCGCTCCCGGATGAGATAGGCCGCGCGGTGGGTGAGCACGCGGGTCTTGCCGCTGCCCGCCCCCGCGAAGATCAAGAGGGGGCCGTCGCCGTGAACTACCGCCTCGCGCTGTTGCTCGTTCAAACCGTCCAGAATGGAGGGGAGAGATCTCTGCATGATGCCAACCGAAACCCGAAAGGGGAAATACCGCCGCCGACGCGCGGTATTGTAGCACATCGCGGGCTTGTGGGCGGAGCATTCTTCGGGGAGCCGGTGCACCGGTCGCAGCTCCGCCCCTGGCGAAGCCCCGTCTGCGGGCGGCCCCGCGTCAGATTGTAGATAACACCTCTTCCCCGGCCTTTATCGGCGGGGGGGAGGGATGCAGGTTCGCGGGCGCCTTCCAAAGAAAATAATAAATCCGGGTAGACCATCATGCGCGAATTGAGACGGGCGTTCCTGATCACTCCTGCGCTGGGCTTTGCGGCCGGCGCGCTGTGGAGCTGCGGGCGATGGAGTTCCATCTGGCCCCAGATGAGTCTGGCCCTCGCGCTGCACCACGGAATGATCGGGTGGGTAGTAGGGGTGATATTGGCGCCGCTCGCATCCCGGTTGCGGTGGGACGGCGACCAGCGTGAGTCCCTCGCCTGGAGGCGGTGGGGGAAGGTGGGCATGGCCGCGGCCGCGGTCGGCGCGATCGTGCCCGCGGGGCTGTGGATCGCAGCCGCGTTCCCCAGGGGCTCGGTGCGGCAGAACGTGTTCCCCAAAAGGGCGGCCGACGACCACCGGCCCAACCTCATCTTCATCACCATCGACGCCCTGCGCTGGGATCATCTGGGCGCATATGGGAGCACGAAGGGCCTCACCCCCAACCTGGACGCCTTCGCAAAGGAGGCCACCGTCTACACGAAGGCCTTTGCCAGCTCTCCCTGGACTTTGACCTCCTTCGGCAGCACGCTCGCCTCCCGGCCGCCCTCCGAGATGGGCATGAAGACGGGTGCAATCGACAGCGAAGAGTGGTACAAGCGGTGGGCGGTGTGGCCGGACGATGTGCCGCTGCTCTCGGAGCGATTGAAGGCTGCGGGATATACCACCGGCGCCGTCATCACCAATCCCTTCCTCCGGCCGAGCCGCGGATGCTCGCGCGGATTCGACTACTTCCGCAACGACAGTGTGGAGGTGATGTTCGGCCAGGAGAGCGAGCGCGCCCCCAGGGTCACCAAGCACGCCCTCCAGTGGCTGCGGCTGAACCGCAGGGAGCCCTTCTTCTTGTGGGTGCACTACCTGGACCCGCACACCCCCTATGACGCGCCCACCACACCCCACGAGCTGAGGGCCAAGTACCCGAAGCGCTGGGCGGCCACCCGCGGCTACTGGATAGGCCCCATTCAAAATCAGGACGAGAAGACGAAGCTGCGCTTCGAGGAGTTCGCCCGGAGTATGTACGCGGAGGAGGTTCGCTACATGGACCGGTGGCTGGGGGACCTGCTGAAATACCTGCGCGCCCAGGATTGGTATGATGACGCAATGATCGTCGTCAGCGCCGACCATGGGGAGGAATTGTTCGATCACGGCTGGTTCGAGCACGGACACAGCATGCACTCGGAGGTGCTGGGCGTGCCCCTGCTGGTGAAGTGGCCGCGCGCCTTCAAGGCTGATCCGGTCCTGGACCAGACGGTGGGGCTGGTGGATGTGGCGCCCACGTTCTTGAGGATGGCGGGGGTGAAGGACCGGAAGGGAATGGTAGGCCGTATTCTGCCGCGGAAGAAGGGCGAGCCCAGCCACGAGGTGTACGCGGAGGGGCTGCTCTATGGAAACGAGCAGACGGCCCTGGTCACCGACCGCTACAAGGTCATCTACCACCCCTGGGGTGACGCCCACTCCGACACCCCCTGGTTCGAGGTCTACGACATCCGCCGCGACCCCGGGGAGCACAAGAATATCGCGGATGAGAAAGCGACCGAGGGACTGCAGGCGCGCTTGAAGCAACGCACCGAAAGGGCGCAGGAGGACGCCAAGGAATGGCAGGCCAAACTGGCGCAGAGACAGTCGCAGTTCCGGTTCTCCAAGGAGGACGAACGGCGTCTCCGAGCGTTGGGCTATGTGAAGTGAGGAACGGCGCTTAGTCCACGTACCCGAGCGCTTTCAACTGCCGCCCGAGCTCCTGGGGCAGGGATACCGCGCTCGGTAGGGCTGATTCCCCGGGCCGCGGCATCGCGGTCGAGGGGGCCCAAATCCAGATTCCCCATTCCCGCGGCTTCTCCGGCGCCGGCGGCGCGTCGGAGAGCAGCCGCTCCTTCATCTCCGTCAACACCATTTTCACCGGCGCGGAATCCGGCGTCGCCCCGCCGGGGCCGAGGTGGAATCTTCCCGCGGCCACGGGCTTCCCTCCCTCCCGGGCGGTCACCGTCACCTCGTCGTCGGCGAGACGGGGCATGAACAGAGCGACATGGGGCTCGTCTCCGGCGGGAAACGTGACCCGCGTCCGCTCTCCATCCCTCTGGACGCCCTCTCCACCCCTGAGGGTGGGCGTGGTGACGAACAAGAAGCCGTTCGGCGCGGAGAGCTCCACGGTTACCGGGTGTGCCCGCGGCCCGCTCACCACCAGGCGAAAGCCCCGCCCGCCCCGCATCACCTCCCGCGCGAGCGACCGCCGCAGCTGCGCGACGATTTCAGG
>WFSF01000018.1 GCA_015486155.1 Armatimonadota bacterium | reverse complement strand
CTCTGTCTGTTGCTGGCGGCCGCGCCCGCCCACGCCAAGGAGCGCATCCTGCTGGAGCGGGACAGCCCCTACCATCACCTGTGGGTCACCGAGGACGACACCTACCGATGGCTGAGGGCGGACAATATCTGGCACACGCAGATGCTGCGCTCCGACCCCAATGGGCGGGGGTTGCCCTACACCGACTACATTGACCTCGCCTTCCTCTTCGATCCAGACATCCACAGCGTGCTGGTGATCGGGCTGGGGGGAGGGACCATCCCCAAGCGGTTCGTGCGGGACTACCCGGAGGTGAAGGTGGACGCGGTCGAGATCGACCCCGATGTCATCAAGATCGCCAAGCGGTATTTCTACGTGAAGGAACACTCCCGCCTGAAGATTCACCAGGCCGACGGCCGGCAGTTCCTGCGCCGGAGCAAGCAGAAATACGATTTGATCGTGCTGGACGCGTATTATGCCGACACGGTGCCCTTCTTCCTCACCACCAAGGAGTTCTTCGCCATCGTCAAGGACCACCTCACCCCCAAGGGCGTGTTCGTGAACAACACCATAGGCACTCTCCAGGGCTCGAAGAGCAAGTTCTATCGCTCGGTGTACCGCACCATGAAGGTGGTGTTCGGGCGCGCCTATCCCTTCGCCGTGCCCGAGTCCGGCCCGCTGATGAACATCGAGATCTTCGCGGTGCGCTCCTCGCAGCCGGTGAAGCTGGAGACCCTGCGCGCCCGCGCCCGGCGGCTCCAGGGGAAGGTCATCAAGGACCCCTATCTCATGGAGCGGGTGGGCAACTACCTGCGCGGACCAATCAAGACCAATGACGTGCCCACGCTCACGGACGACTACGCGCCCGTGGACGCTTTGCTGCACCTGTGGTAGAAGGGGGGATGGCGATGCTCATCGACTTTCACGCCCACCCCGGATACGAGCACGACCTGGAAGGCCTACGCCGAGCGTTCCGGCGCGCGCTGGCCGTCGCCGGCTACCACGGGGTGGACCGGATCTGCCTCAACTCCCTGGCGGACTGGACGCCGTCGCCCTCGCCCGCGGCGGTGACGCGGGGCAATGACATGGTGCTGGCGCTCCGGGATGAGTACCCGGAGCGAGTCGTCGGCTTCTGCTACGTCAACCCCCGCCGTGAGAGACACGCCCTCCGCGAGATAGAGCGGTGTGTGGTGAGGCATGGCATGGGGGGTGTGAAACTGTGGGTGGCGTGCCGGGCGAGCGACCCGCGCGTTGACCCCGTCGCGCACCGCGCGGCCGAGCTCGGCGTGCCCATCCTCCAGCACGCGTGGCGAGAGCGCCCCGACAGGCGCAGTGGCGAGTCCAAGCCGGCCGATGTCGCGGCCCTGGCCGCGCGGCACCCGAGGGCCATGATCGTGATGGCCCACCTCACCGCCGCGGGGGCGCAGGGCCTGAAGGAGATCGCGCCCTATCCGAATCTTCACGTGGACATCGCCGGGGGAGAGCCGGAGGCGGGTATGGTGGAGCTGGCGGTGAGGTTGCTGGGCGCGGAGCGGGTGGTGTTCGGCACAGACACCCCCATCCGGAGTTACGGGGCCACCCTGGGCAAGGTGGAGGAGGCGAGGATGACGCAACGGGAGCGAGCGCTGATTCTGGGCGGGAACGCGGCTCGTCTGCTCGTCCGGGGGCTCGGCCGATGAGGAGGGTGGATATATGCACCTTCCTGGGCCGGTGGCCCTTCCGGCCCCTCCGGGGCACCGCGGCCGGGCTGGCGCGGGTGATGAGGCGCAACGGCATCGACCGCGCCCTCGCGTCTCCCTTCGAGGGGCTGTTCTACGCGGACCCGGAGCCGGCCAACGAGGAGTTGTTGCGCGCCCTCCGGGGGCGGCGGCGCCTGTGGGCCGCGCCGATCATCAATCCCGCGGCGCCGGACTGGCGCGAGCAGATGTCCCGCCTGGCCCGCAATCGGCAGGTGCGCGCGTTCCGCGTCGCGCCCACTTTCCACGGATACGAGACCGGGCTCTGCGCGGAGGCGGCGCGGGAGGCGGCCCGCCTGGGGAGGGCATTGATGGTGCAGGTGAGGCTGGAGGACGAGCGCCACCACTCGCCCATCCTCGACCTGCCGGCCGCGCCGGTGGGCGAGATAACCGCGTTGGCGGCCGCGGCCCCGGGGGCGCGGATCGTGGTCTCCGCGGCCCGATTGGACGAGGTGCTGGAGGCCGCCCCGCAGGTGAAGGGGCGGCGCAACCTTTGGTTCGATCTCTCGCACCTCGATGGGCTGGACTGCATTCGGGATGCCCGCCGCGCGGTGGGCGCGCGGCGCCTCGCCTTCTCCACCGCGTGGCCTTTCTTCTACGCGCGTTCTTCGGTGCTGAAGGTGGAGGAGGCGCAGCTCGGCCCGCGCGAGGCCGAGGCCCTGTGGGGAGGCGGAGTTCTCTTGTAGGTCTGGAGGGCGGTGGACGGGGACAATCGGGGAGGACCGCGCATTTATGGCGACGCGCTGCGCGTGCGTCGCCGGAGGGATCTCCTTCACTTCGTTCAGGACAGGCCTTGCGTTATTACGGCCGAGTGCCTGCGGCACTCGGGCTCGGGATGACAGAAGGGGCGGCGGGCATGGGTCCCTAAGCCCAGAGGGCCGGGATGTGGCTAAGCCCGCCGAAGGCGAGCCGCCATGGCGGCCGTAGGCCTAGCCAGCGGTCTGCCGCAGGCAGACTTTAGCCATATGCCCGCCCTACAAGTCCTCTCCTATCCGCTTTCCGCGGTGCTCCCCGCCTCTACCCGCGGCAGGGCGAATGTCACCGCCAGTCCCCCGAGGCCGAACATCACTCCGGTCGCGAACAAGGGCACGAACAAGCCCGCTTTCACCAGCAAGCCCCCGGCGATGGGTAGCAGGGCCGTCAGCGCGAACAGCGTATTCAACACCCCGATGTAGAGCGGCCTCTGGGGCTCCGGCGCGATGTTGAACAGGTAGTTGGTCGCGCCGGTGAATCCCCCCGCGCCCACCGCCATCAGGGAAAAGAAGACCGCGCCGAAGGCCAATCGGCCGAACCAGGCGTTCCCCGAGGTCAGCGAGGCCAGCAGCGCCAGCCCCGGCGTCACCACCGCCAGCGCCGCGATCACCCGCAATAGGGTGCGCGCCCCCCGCCGGTCGTTCAACACCGACCACACCGGAACCAGCAGCATCGTCCCCGCCATCTGCACCGACAGGTACACCCCCACCATCTCCTCCGACATGTTCAATGCCCGGCGGCAGTACACGATGTAGAAGGGCAGCGCCAGCCCGGCCGCGCCGGTGAGCAGGCGGCTGAGCACCAGCAGCCGGAACGTGCGGTCCCGCCGGAGCACCTGGGGCGCGCCGCTGAGGAAGGAGAGCAGCCGCTGCGACTCCCCGGGCTCCCCCGGCGGCTCCTTGATGCAGGCGAACGCGCCCCACCCCACCGAGAACAGGCCCAGCGCCAGCACCATCAACAGG
>WFSF01000017.1 GCA_015486155.1 Armatimonadota bacterium | reverse complement strand
GTGAGAAGACGCTGGTTGCGAAGGCCATGCAGGGGCCGTTTTTGTTCGTGTCCGGGCAGACGGAGGCGAGCGGCTGCGCAGGAGTCACATGACAGGTTCAGCCATGGGGTGGACAATGGGTTTGGGCGATGGGAGGATGGATCTCCAGAGGAGAGTCGTGATTCAGTATCGGGGCGCCGGCGGCAGCGGGCGCGCGAGCGGTGAAGCAGTCGTGCAGGGCGGCCGCTCTCGCGGGGCTCGGTGGAGAGTCATTGCCGAAGGGCGGCGGCCCCTCGAGGTTTGATGGATGCCCGAGTTGCGACGTGACCCCATCTCTGGCGAGTGGGTAATCATTGCGGGCGAGAGAGCCAAGCGGCCCAAGGATTTCGCGGGGCAGTCCGCCGGCAAAGACGCAGGGGGGCCTTCGACCTGCCCGTTCTGCGCAGGCAACGAATCGCTCACTCCGCCCGAGGTATTGGCGTTTCGGCCGCCGGGGAGCGAGAGGGATACCCCCGGCTGGTGGGTGAGGGTGGTGCCGAACAAGTATCCGGCACTGGCGGTGGAGGGAGATCTCAACAAGACGGGGCTGGGGATGTACGATTGGATGAACGGCGTGGGCGCGCATGAGGTGATCGTGGAGACCCCGGACCACGACAGCGATCTCGCCTCTCTGGACACCAGGCAGATCGAGGACGTGCTGTGGGCCTACCGAGCGCGCTATCTGGACCTGAAGAAGGACCCGCGCTTGAAGTACATATTGTTCTTCCGGAATCACGGTCAGGTGGCGGGCGCGTCCCTGTCTCACCCGCACTCGCAGCTGATCGCCACGCCGATGGTGCCCGGGGAGGTGGCGGCGGAGCTGGCGGGGGCAAAGCGGTATGAAGGATACCGGGACCGTTGCGTGTACTGCGACATTCTGCGCCAGGAGGCAAACGAGGGAACGCGGGTGGTGACGGAGAACGAGTCATTCATTGCGCTGGAGCCGTATGCGTCCAAGTATCCGTTCGAGACCTGGATACTTCCGAAGGAGCACGGTCCATCCTTCGCGGCGATCAGCGCGCCGGCGCAGTCTGAGTTCGCGCAGATACTGGGGGAGACGTTGCGCAGGATAAAGGTCCTGCTCGACGATCCGCCATATAACTATATGATTCACACGGCCCCGTGTGACAGCGACGATCGGCCGGATTTTCACTGGCATCTGGAAATTTTCCCGCGGCTGACGATCGCGGCGGGATTTGAGATGGGAACGGGTATCTTTATAAATGTAACGCCTCCCGAAGTGGCGGCGCAGTATCTGAGGGAGGTGAATCTGACGCCGGACGGGCGCCTCATGGAAGAGGGCGCGGCGGTCGGCGACAGTGACTCTTGAAGGTTGAGAGGTCGGGCCCCTTGACACAGCAGTCAACATCAGGCGGACAGGACGAGAAAATTCGCGCGGAGTTGGATCGGCTGCGCGAGCAGATCGCGGAACTCGAAGAGACGAAGCGCCAGCTCGAGGCGGAGTTGAAGGATACGTCATCGAGCGCGCCGGCTCCCATCACCACCTCCGCGGAGCTGGAGGCCACCCTGTGGTGGTTCCTGCGGCGGGTGGGGATGATCCTCCAGGCCGAAAAGGCCGTGCTCATGCTCTACGACCAGGAGACCGGGGAACTGGTGGCCCAGTCCCCGGCGCTCGGGATAACGAAGGAGCAGGTGGAGGTGTTCCGGGTGAGGGCCACGGAGGGCATCTCGGGGCAGGTGTTCCGGGAGGGCCGGCCCATCATCACGGACGACGCGATGACCGACCCGCGCACGGTGAAGGAGAACGTGGCACTGTTGAACATGCGCAACGTGCTCACCGTGCCGCTGGTGATCGAGCGCAAGGACGCGGACGGCAAGGTGGTGGAGAAAACCACGATCGGCGTCTTCCACGTCTTCAACAAGCGGGGCGGGGAGAAGTTCTCCGAGGAGGACATCACCCTGCTGACCGCCCTGGCGCGGAGCGCGGCCTCGGTGATCTCCAGCGCGCAGCTGTTCATCGCGGTTTCGGACGAGAAGCGCGAGTTGGAGGCCACCCTCCAGGGGATGCTGGCCGGGGTGCTGGTGGTGGGCTCCGACGGGCGCATCCGGCTGATGAACTCGGCGGCGAGGCACATCTTCGGGGTGCCGGGAGAGGACGGAACCGGCAAGCCGCTGGCCCAGGTGGTGCGCAATGAGGAGGTCCACGACCTGGTCCAGTCGTGCCTGTCAGGGAATGCGGAGGGCAGCGCCGAGCTGACCGTCTTCACCCCCGAGGAGCGCATCTATCAGGTGCAGACTGCTCTGCTGCGCTCGGACAATGGAGATGTGTCCGGGGTGGTGACCACCTTCAACGATATCACCGAGATCAGAAGCGTGGAGCGGATGAAGAGCGAGTTCGTGTCCACCGTGTCGCACGAGCTGCGCACGCCGCTCACCTCCATCAAGGGGTTCATCCGCACGCTGCTGGACGATACGGAGGGGTACTACGACCGGGAGATGCAGCGGGAGTTCTACCAGATCATCGACAACGAGTGCGATCGGCTGGTGCGGCTGATCAGCGACCTGCTGAATCTGTCCCGGATCGAGTCGGGGCGCTCGCTGGATCTGGTGCTCACCGACGTCGACCTTCCCCGGACGATCAACCGGGTGGTGGACAGCCAGCGCGCCTACGCCGGGGAGAAGCACGAATTCGACATCATCGTGCCGGAGGACTTGCCTCCCATCCGCGCCGACCAGGACAAGATCGAGCAGGTGCTCACCAATCTGCTCTCCAACGCCATCAAGTACAGCCCGGATGGAGGAAAAATCACCGTCCACGCGCGGGATCTGGGCGAGAACGTGTCCATCTCGGTGAGCGACCAGGGCATCGGAATTCCCCCGGAGCACATCGGCAAACTGTTCACCCGCTTCCACCGGGTGGATTCGCGGGACACCCGCAAGCAGTACGGCACCGGCATCGGCCTGTATCTGGTGAAGCACTTGGTGGAGGCCCATCACGGCGAGGTGACGGTGGAGAGCGAGGTGGGCAAGGGCTCCACCTTCGTGGTGGTGCTGCCCAAGCAGCCGCCTGTGGCGGAGGACGAGGAAGAGCAGAAGAAGCCTAAGGCGGAGGGGAACGAGGGCGGCTAGCCCGCCGGGCCGCCTCCCGGGGAGACGAGATGAGGATCGCAGTCGGCGCCGACCACGCGGGATGGGAGTTGAAGTCGGCCCTCGCCTCCTGGTTGCGGGAGCAAGGTTTTACGTGCCTCGACCTGAGCC
>WFSF01000016.1 GCA_015486155.1 Armatimonadota bacterium | reverse complement strand
TCCACGAGGTCGGGGAGTTGGACGACTGGTCGGTGAAGTTCACCGTCAACGGAGCCGTGCCCGACGTCGGCGATCCCGTGAAGTCAGCCACCGGGGGCTGCACACCGCTGGTCACCGACATGTAGTCGTTCTTGGTCGCGGTGTCCGAGCCCGCGGAATTGGTCGCCGTCAGCGAGACCGTGTAGGTGCCCACGCTGGTGTACTCGTGGCTCGGATTCTGGGCGGTCGAGCTGTTCGAATCGCCGAAATCCCAGCTCCACGAGGTCGGGGAGTTGGACGACTGGTCGGTGAAGTTCACCGTCAACGGAGCCGTGCCCGAGGTCGGATTGCCCGTGAAGTCAGCCACGGGTGGCTGGGCGGTGCTCGCCAGCTCCAGCCGGAACCGCATGACGTCGGACGAGATATCATAGGAGGCGGTACCGTTGGGACATCCGCACCACTCGAACCCGATGATCCCGTCGTCGCCCATGTAGGTGGACACGTTGGGGGTATCCCAGGTCCAGTCGGTGTCGCTGGTTCCCATCAACCAGTCGCCGAGGTACTGCCAGGAGGCGTCGGCCTTCCGCACGAACACCAGCCCGCTCCCAGGCGTGCTGGCCGAGCTGGCCTTGGCCTGGTACTCGATGGTGATGTGGTTGATGTCCGCGGGGGTGTAGCTGGTGTCCGCGGTGTAGAGGACGGAGTAACGCTGCTCCTGGTTGCCGTCCGACCGCATGACCATATAGACGTCGTTGTCGGTCTGGAGGTCGGAGAGCGAACCGGAGACCACCGTCGGCTCCGCCCAATTGGGCTGGCTTGTCCAGGTGTCGGGGTAGACTACCGCCTCCTGGATGAGGGTGATGTAGTCCTGTTTGACCTCGGTGTCGCTCCCCTGGGCATTGCTCGCCGTCAGGCTGACGGTGAAGGATCCGCTCCCGGAGTAGGTGTGGGAGGGATTCTGCGCGGTGGAGGTGCCCCCGTCTCCGAACGACCAGTCCCACGAGGTGGGGTTGAAGATGGAGAGGTCGGTGAAGTTGACCGTCAGCGGGGACGTACCGCGCGTCTTGTCGGCCTGGAACTTTGCCGACGGCGCGCGGGTCGTCCCGAGCACCAGGTCGGCCAGTTCCCTGCGCGCCTCCTCGTAGGGCGCGTCTGCGTTGGACCAGTCCGGCGTGGTCAGCGCGTTGTCCATGGTGTGGGGCAGGAGATCCTGGAGGATATTCTGCACCTCCGACCCGCGCCCGGCCTGGGTCGCCAGCCACATATACTCGTAATCTTGTTCACCCCGTCGGTACATCTTCAGCCGGTAGGAGGCGATGGGGCCGTCGTACCCTCGGTCCTGGTCGGTGAAGATATAGTCCCGGCCGGGGTAGATGAGCACCCCGTCGCCGTTTCCGGTTTCGTCAGCCTTGTTGGTGTGGAAGGTGAGCGGATCGGTCCACACGTTGATGGCACTGCCCGGATTGATCTCGTTGTCGTTGCGGACGTAGTGGGTGCTCTCCCAGGTGAACCAGCGCGTCACGTCCCACTGGAAGGCTATCCACGGCTTGAGTCGAAAGGCGATGCCCCAGTCGTCGATGACATCCGAGGGCGTCTTGGGTCGCCACGCGGCATAAGAATACACCTGTTCCCCGCGCGCCTCGGCCTGCGCGGTGCTGGTGCTGTCCCAGTTCGTCGTTGGGCTGCACCAGATGTCGATGTATCCGATCAGGTCGTTCACGATAGGAGTCGTGACCAGCACCGGCAGCGCGCTGCCCGGACCGGGGTTGTTGTGTATCCAGTCGCATCGAGTCTTGATGTCGTCGTACTGGTCGGACCCTGGCTCATCGGTCAGGTACAGGAAATAGTCCACGTTGGGCGCGTTGTCGCTGAACCAGTTCACCCACTTGTCGGACTCAGTTTCATAGTAGGACTGATTCTCGTCCCACCAGGCGCCGTAAGTGCCGATGGAGTATACGCCGTTGCCGACGCCCTCTCCCGGCCCCTCATATCCGTTGGAGGCGGTGTAGGCCGAGCCGGTCAGAATGCCCGGGATGTTGTCGACCGTCACCCAGTCCCCGTCTCCGATCAGGTCCAGCCGGTGGCGATGAGCCAGCTTATAGTGGTTCAGGGCCATGTCCCAGTACGCCTGACTCCCCTCCGTGAGGTTGTAGCGAGGCCTCACGGATTCCCACAGGCTGAAGTAGACCATCGACTTGTAGTGGTTCTCGTCCGGGAGGGTGAAGTCCAGCACCTCCAGGTTGAGGGGTATGGTGGCGTAGGTGTCGCCGCCCACGGTGACCGTAATGGTGCCGGTGTAGGTGCCCGCGGGCAGGTCCTTGGCCACATAGATGTCCACCCAGACGCCCTGGTTCTGGTTGGCCGCGATGTCGAAGGGCGCGCCGCCCTTGCCCTGCGCGGCGGAGAAGGGCACCAGCGCATCCGGCATCCAGCCGGTGGTCATCCCGCTCAAGCTCGGCGCGGCCGAGGCGGTCCAGTCGAAGTAGCCGGTGTCGGGATCCCCCGACAACGTGGAGACGTCAAGATAGTGCTCGGTGAACAGTTCCACCCCCACGCCCACGTAGTCGTTGGGCGCGGGAAGCGGGTGGCTGCCCTTGATGGTGGAGCCACCATTGGTGAGGTCCGAGACAGTCACGTTCACGCTGTTCGCGCCGGACCCGTCAGCCTCCAGAATCAACTGGAAGGCGACGATCTCGTTCTTCGCCGCGAACAGCGAGACGCTGCTGCCATCCCATACCGAGTTTCCGCTCTCCAGTGAGTTGGTGGTGTCGTCGCGAAAGATCTTCTCGCCATCGTCCACCGCCCACACGGAGGTCAGCCCGGCCTGCGCGGGGACGCTTCCGACGGTCGCCATGACCAGCAGAAGCAGCAACCCCGCGAGGGGAACGGCGATCAGCCTGCGGCAGTGCTTCATGCACACCTCCTGATATTGGATTGGGATCTATCTCCAAACGGCGCCGTCTGGCGCGCGCGAAAATCGGAACGAACAGGAATTGGCCCCCGCCGGACTCCGAAAACGCCCGCCCGGGCCGCACGTCCCGGCCCTTCTGCGAGTTTCCGCCTCGATCTCCCTCTCGCCACTCCCCTCTGCTCCTACCAGGCCGGCTGTCGCGGCCCGGGTATTCGAATTATACAACCGGAATCGAGTGGCAAATTGTAAAAAGCGACGGCGTTCTTGTACAATTGGCCGAAAATGAACGGGACGCGGGCGGGCCCGGAAACGCGGCGCCAAAAGCGACAGAGAGCGCCATGGCTCTCGCAGGGCGGCCGCGCCGGGGGAAGAAACACAGTAGTTGAAATCAACAGCGCCGCGCTGTTTCAGGAGCAGTGAAGATGGAATTGTCGGAATTCGCCGAGATGACGATCGTCGACTGTCACACCCACATCGGAGGGGAAGACCTGAACATCGTGAACGCCATACTGGACCAGGAGGCCCAGGCCGGCGTGGATGAACTCGTCGCCCTGGTGACCAGCGGCCCGCGGCGGGTCAACGTGATGCCCCAGGCCATCTGCGCCAAGGCCAAGCGGCCGGACAAGATCTACCTGTTCGCGGGCATGGACTACTCCCACATCGCCAGCGACGTGGACCACCGCTGGACCTACTCCTTCCCCCGGCAGATAGACCGGCTGATCGCCATGGGGGCCGACGGCTTGAAGATGATCAACGGCAAGCCCAATGTCCGCAAGGCCTCCGGCATCGCGCTCGATTCCCCGATCTACGAGGACTACTGGGCAAAGGTGGAGGAGACCGGGCTGCCGGTGCTGTGGCATGTCAACGACCCGGAGGAGTTCTGGGACCCGGAGGCCGCGCCGGAGTGGGCGAAGGGGCCGGGCTGGCTGTACGACGACACCTTCCCCACCAACGAGTCGCTCTACGCCGAGTGCGAGCGGGTGCTGGACAAGCACCCCAAGGCGAAGATAATCTTCGCGCATTTCTACTTCCTCTCCGACTTCCTGGACCGGGCGGCCGCCTTCCTCGACCGCTACCCGGAGGTCAACCTGGACCTCACGCCGGGCATCGAGATGTTTCACAACTTCAGCAAGCGCCCGGAGCAGGCGCGCGAGTTCTTCCTCAAATACCAGGACCGCATCCTCTTCGGCACCGACTTCACGCCCGGATCCCCCCTGTCCCGCATCTGGGTGATCCGCAATTTCCTGGAGACGGACGAGACCTTCCACGTGCCCACCGACGAGCGGCTGTTCTGGCCGGACCACCGCACCATGATCACGGGAATCAAGCTCCCCGAGGACGTGTTGAGCAAGATCTACGAGGGCAACTTCCGCCGCATCGTGGGCAAGGCCCCCAAGCCGCTGGACATGTCTCTGGTGATGGAGGAACTCAACCGCCTCACCGCCATCCACGACGCCATGGGCGCCAAGCCGAACATGGCGAGAAAGGTGGCGGAGGAACTGGCGGCGGACGACGGAGAGGCGCCGCCGCACTGAGCGTGGAGGGCGCGTTTATGACAGACACCGCGGGCGAACTGAACGAGCAACAGCAGCAGCGCCTCCTCGATGTGGCGCGGCAGACCATCGAGACCTATGTGCGCACCCGCCGGGTGCTGCCGGTGGAGGAGGACGATCCCGCGCTGCTCCGGCCCGGCGCGGCCTTCGTCACGCTGCGCATCGGGGGGATGCTGCGCGGGTGCATCGGAAGCCTGGAGGCGAGAACGCCGCTGATCGAGACGGTGCGGGACCGCGCCATCAGCGCGGCCGCGGAGGACCCGCGCTTTCCGCCGGTGACCGTGGATGAACTGCCCGACCTGGAGATCGAGGTCTCGGTCCTGTCCCCGCTGCGGCGGGCGGCGGACTGGCGCGAGATAGAGCTGGGCAAGCACGGAGTGATCGTGGACCAGAACGGACGCCGCGGCGTCTTCCTCCCCCAGGTGGCCGAGGAGACGGGCTGGGACCTGGAGACCTTCATGTCCCACCTGTGCCGGGACAAGGCCGGCCTGCCGGCCGATGCGTGGAAGCGCGGGGCCGCGCTGTACCTGTTCACGGTGCAGGCCTTCTCGTCTCCGCCGCCGGGCCGGTAACGCGACAATTGTACAGGAGGAAGAAGCCCCCTCCAGGGCGTACAGATTATCATGTGGGAGCCTCGCCCCCGCGTCGTATGCCTGCGGCGGACTCCCATAATCCACCAAGAGAACGGATGACACATGAAGGTACTCATCACCGCGACGTCGTTCAGCACCCTCACCCCCGAGCCGGAGGAGCGGCTCAAGGCGGAGGGTTACGAAATCGTACACAATCCCTACGGCCGGCCCATGTCCCCGGAGGAGTTGAAGCCCTTGCTCAAGGGCGTGGACGCGGTGGCCGCGGGAGTGGACCGCTTCTTCCCGCCGTGCTTCGATGAGGCGGACCGCCTGAAGGTGGTGGCCAGGCACGGCGCGGGCATCGACCAGGTGGACATAGAGGAGTGCACCCGGCGCGGCATCGTGGTGGCGAACGTCCCCGGGGCCAACGCGGAGGCGGTGGCCGACATGGCGTTCGCGCTGATGCTGGCGGTGGCGAGGCACATCCCGGAGGGAGACCGCACCACAAAGGCCGGCAAGTGGGAGAACACCTACGGCCGGGACCTCTATCAGGCCACGCTCGGTATCCTCGGCCTGGGCAGGATCGGCAAGGGGGTGGCGCGGCGCGGCCGCGGGTTCGACATGCGCATCCTCGCCTACGATCCCTACTTCGACGAGGAGTTCGCCGCCAAGTACCAGGTGGAGAGGGCGGAGTCCCTGGATCAGGTGATGAGGGAGGCGGACTTCGTGTCCCTCCACATGCCGGTGCTGCCGGAGACCAAGGGGATCATAAACGCGGAGAAGATCGCGCTGATGAAGCCCACCGCCATCCTGGTCAACACCGCCCGCGGCGCGCTGGTGGACGAGGACGCGCTCGCGGAGGCGTTGGAGGCGGGCAAGATCTTCGGGGCCGGGCTGGACGTGTTCGCGGTGGAGCCGCCCTCCGACAGCCGGCTGCTCAAGTGCCCCCGCACCGTCACCATGCCCCACGTCTCCTCCAACACGCCCGGCGCGCTGCTGGCGATGGGCAACGGCGTCACCGACGCCATCATCGCAGTCTTGAACGGCAAACGGCCGAAATACTGCGTCAACCCGGAGGTGTACGAGAAGTAGGGGCGCCTTGTAGGGCGGGCCACAGAACTTTTCGGCGGGCATGTCGTCCTGCCTGTGGCAGGACGACATACCCGCCCTGCAAATCGGAGGAAACTCTCGCATGGCAAAGGTTAGAGTCGGATTGGTAGGATGCGGATTCTCGGCGGGCCTGCACATCCACGGCTACCACAAGCTGGCCCCGGAGCGGTGCCAGGTGGTGGCGGTGTGCGGAGTGCCGAAGTCCGACGCGGAGAAATTCGCGGCCGAACACCACATCCCCAACGTGTTCGGCGGCTTCGACGAGATGCTCGCGGGGGTGGAGGTGGACGCGGTGGACCTGGCGGTGCCCAACTACCTGCACGCCCCCTTCATCATCCAGGCGGCCAAGGCGGGCAAGCACGTCTTCTGCGAAAAGCCGCTCACGGGCTACTTCGGAGAGCCGGACACCCCCAAGGACGAGCACGTGGGCGGACACCCGAAGCCGAAGATGCTGGAGCGGGTGATCGAGGAATGCAACCGGGTGGAGAAGGCGCTGAAGTCCTCCGGGATCAAGTTCGGGTATGCCGAGAACTGGGTCCACGCGCCCGGATTCCAGAAAGTGTGGCGGCTGGCGGCCCAGGCGAAGGGCACCATCCTGCGCATCGAGGCCGAGGAGTCCCACTCCGGCTCCCACGCCGCCTACGCCAAGCAGTGGCGGCTGTCCGGCGGCGGCTCCCTGATGGTGAAGGGGTCGCATCCGCTGGGCGCGGCGCTGGAGCTGAAAGCGCGGGAGGGCCGGCTGAAGTTCGGCAAGCCCATCCTCCCGGCCTCTGTGATGTGCGAGGTGGGCCACCTCACCTGGATGGAGGCATTCAAGAAGGAGAAGAAGGAATACCTGCGCACCGGCTGGCAAGATGTCGAGGACTGGGGCGTCATCGTGGTCAAGTTCGAGGACGGGTCCGTGGCCGAAGTCTCGGCCGCCGACACCACCCTGGGCGGAGTGCACAACTACGTGGAGGTCTACCTCTCCAACGCGCGCCTGCGGGCCAACCTGGTGCCCAACGACGCCTGCGTCGCCTACGCGCCGGAGCCGGACATCTTCGGCGACGAGTACATCACCGAGAAGATCGAGACCAAGGGCGGCTGGACCTTCCCCTCCCCTGACGAGGACTGGTTCCAGGGCTACTACCAGGAGATCGCCGACTTCGTGGACGCCATCATCGAGGACCGCCAGCCCCTCGCCAGCCTGGAGCTGGCGAAAAACGTGATGATCGTCCTCTACGCCGCCTACGTCTCCGCCGAAGAGGGCCGCCGCGTGGAGGTAACGGATCTGTTGCAAAGCCCTGCGTAGTCCGCCTCTGGCTGACGAAGCAGGGTAGGGCGGGCTGAATTGTAGGGCGGGTATGTTCCGCCGCAGGCGGACATGCCCGCCGAGAACGGATGGATTGTAGGGCGGGACAGTCGGGGTTTACCTGCCGGGCCTTTGGCGGGCTGCCCCGCCGGAAATGACAGGCGGCAGATGAATCCGCCGAACGGCCGGCGGGCATAGAAATGCCCGCCCTACAAATCGAGGTCGTGAAAGATGGGAGCAGTTCGCGTTGGTCTAGTCGGATACGGGAATGCCGCGAAGTTCCACGTGCCCGCGCTGCGCCGGCTCGGTGAGGAGCGGTGTGAGCTGGTGGCGGTGTGCGGGCGGTCGCGGGAGCGCGCCGAGGCGTTCGCGCGGGAGTGGAACATCCCCCGCGCCTTCGGCACCATGGCGGAGATGCTGGAGGGCGTGGAGCTGGACGCGGTGGACCTGGTGGTGCCGAATCACGTGCACGGGCGCTACATCATCGAGGCCGCGAGGGCCGGCAAGCACGTGATCTGCGAGAAGCACCTGACGGGGTATTTCGGAGGGGACGATGAGGCGGATCGGGCCGCGGCGAGCGGCGGGCGTGGGCACGCCCGCCCTACAAAGGACGAGCAGATCGGGCGCACGGTGCCCAAGGCGAAGATGCTGGACGGCGTGCTCGAAGAGGTGCAGGGGATCGGGCGGGCGCTGGAGGAGAGCGGCGTCATCTTCGGCTATGCGGAGAACTGGGTCTACGCGCCCGCGTTCGTGAAGCTGCGGCGGCTGTGCGCCGCGGCCGGCGGAACCATCATGCGCATCGAGGCCGAGGAGTCCCACTCCGGCTCCCCCTCCATCTACGCGAAGCGATGGCGCACCTCCGGCGGGGGCTCGCTGGTGCTGAAGGGCTCTCATCCCCTGGGGGCGGTGCTGCAGCTGAAGCAGTGGGAGGGGGAGACCAAGTTCGGGAGGCCCATCCGGCCCGCCTCGGTGTCGTGCGAGGTGGGCAACCTCACCTTCATCGAGGCCTTCAAGCGGGAGCCGAAACACTACCTGAAGACCGATTGGCAGGATGTGGAGGACTGGGGCGTGATGGTGCTGAAGTTCGAGGACGGCTCGGTGGCCGAGATCACCGCCGCGGACACCACCCTGGGGGGAGTGCACAACTACCTCGAGGCCTACCTCTCCAACGCCCGCATCCGCGCCAACATCAATCCCAACAACGCCTGTGTCGCCTACGCGCCGGAGCCGGACATCTTCGGCGACGAGTACATCACCGAGAAGATCGAGACCAAGGGGGGCTACACCTTCCCCTCCCCGGAGGAGCACTGGAATCAGGGGTATCCGCAGGAGATGGCGGACTTCATCAACTGCATCGCCGAGGGCCGCGCTCCCTCCTCCGGGTTCCTGCTCGCCCGGGACACCACCATCGTGCTGTACGCGGCCTATGTCGCGGCAGAGGAGGGGCGGCGCGTGGAACTCGCCCCCTATCTGAGGTAATCCACAACAGGGCCTCCGGCGGCGGAGGCGCAGAAAGCGTGAGCGAAGGGACGGGTCGGGGATGAGGAGCTGGCGGCGGCGACTATTTCCGGTGGACGACCTGCGGGGGACGGCGCGGCAGTTCTGGATCGCGCTGGGGCTGCTGCTGGCGCTGGTGCTGGCGGCGGCCGTCTATTACCGGGTCTTCGAATCCCGCGCCACGGGAACCCCCTGGTCCATCGTGGACAGCCTCTACATGGCGGTGCTCACGGTCACCACGGTGGGTTTCATGGAGGTGCACCCTCTCAGCCAGCATGGGCGGATGTTCACCATCTTTCTGGCCGTAACTGGAATCGGCCTGGCCGCGTACGCCCTACGGAGCGCGGCCAGCCTGCTGGTGGGCCAGCAGTTGAGCGCGGAGGTGCAGACCAGACGGAGGTTGCGGGCCTTGAGACAGCTAAGAGATCACTACATCGTCTGCGGATACGGGCGCATGGGGAGCGAGGCGGTCCGCCAGCTCCGCCAGCGGGGACTCGAGGTGGTGGCGATCGAGTCCGCCCCCGAGGTGGTGGAGAAGCAGCGGGAACCAGGGGTGCTGTATGTGATGGGGGACGCCACCCAAGACGAACACCTCAAGAACGCGGGGGTGGAGCGCGCCCGCGCCCTGATCGCCGCCATCGGCCGGGACGAGGACAACCTCTTTCTGGTGCTGACCGCCCGCCTGCTGAACCCGGACCTGCTCATCGTCGCGCGCGCCGGTCAGGACACCATGGTGGACAAATTGCGCCGGGCCGGGGCCAACCGCGTGCTCTCCCCCTATGTGGTGGGAGGCCGGCGGCTGGCCGCGGCGGCCACCCAGCCCAGGGTCCTGGAGTTCCTGGAGATGGTGCTCCACCAGGACGTGGACGTCGAGATCGACGCCATCGCCATCCCGGACGACTCGCCGGTGCTGGACAAGCCGCTGCTGGGAGGTGGCGTGTTCCACGAGCGGGGCGCGATGATTCTGGCGGTGTCACACGCCAATGGCGAGTTCCACACCAACCCCCGGCCCGAAACAGTGCTGAGGAAGGGGGACACGTTGATCGCCATGGGCTCCCGCGCGCAGATAGAGGAGCTGGAGCGGTTAGTCTCCGGCTAGGCGGACGCGCCGGGCCCGCCCTCAGGACTCCCCCATCAGCTGGCGGAACTCCTGGCGGTCCTTGGCCTTGGCCTCGCCCTCTTCCGGGGTGATCACGCCGGAGCGCGCCAGGTGCGCGAGCGACTGGTCGAGGGTCATCATCCCGTGCTGGGCCCCGGTCTGAATCACCGACGCGATCTGGTGGGTCTTCCGCTCCCGGATGGAGTTGCGGACCGACGAGATAGCCACCAGCGTCTCGAAGGCGGCCACCCGGCCCCGGCCGTCGGCCCGCCGCACCAAGATCTGCGAGACCACGCCCAGGAGGTTGACGGACAGCTGCATGCGGATCTGCTGCTGCTGGTGGGTGGGGAAGATGTCGATGACGCGGTCGACGGTCTGCACCGCGTCGGTGGTGTGCAGGGTGCCGAGCACCAAGTGCCCGGTCTCGGCCGCGCGGATGGCCAGCTGCACCGTTTCCAGGTCCCGCATCTCCCCTACCAGGATCACGTCGGGGTCCTGCCGCAGCACGTACTTCAACGCGTTGGAGAAACTGCGCGTATCCCGGCCCAATTCGCGCTGGTTGATGAGGGCCATCTTCGGCTCGTGGACGAACTCGACCGGGTCCTCGACGGTGACGATGTGGACGGGGAACTGCTTGTTCACGTGATCGATCATCGCCGCCTGGGTGGTGGACTTGCCGGAGCCGGCCGGCCCGGTCACCAGCACCAGCCCGCGTGGACGCTCGGCGAAATACCGGCATACCTCCGGCAGGCCCAATTCCTCGATGGTCTGGATGTGGAAGGGGATGATCCGGAATACGGAGCCGACCATGCCGCGCTGGACCAACAGATTGACGCGGAATCTCGCCAGCCCCTCGATCTCGTAGCCGAGGTCCAGCTCCCACTCCTTCTCGAAGATCTCACGCTCCTGCGGGGTGAGGACGCTGTAGGAAAGCCGCTTCGCATCCTCCGGGGTGAGCGGCGGCATGTCGGTGGGAATCAACTCGCCGTAGATCCTCAGCAAGGGCGGACTGTCGGCCTTGATGTGGATGTCGGAGGCGTCGCGCTCCACCGCGGTGCGCAGGAGATCGTCAATTTGCAGTTGACTGGCAATCATCGCCGAACACCCTCCACGCTACAGTTCACCGGGGGCCGCGCCCATCAACTCCTCGACGGGCCGGTCGGCTCCGGCGCGGGCGGCGAATTCGGCCGGGTTGGAGCTCTTGGACAGCGCCATCTCGTAGCTGATGACGCCGGAGCGGTAGAGTTCCAACAGGTTGCCGTCGAGCGTCTGCATCCCCAAATCGGCCCCGGTCTGAATCGCCCCTGGAATCTGGTGCGTCTTGCTCTCCCTAATCATGTTTCTGATCGCGGGCGTCGCGAGCATGATCTCGAAGGCCGGGACTCTCCCCGGCCGGTCGATCCTGGGCAGCAACGTCATGGAGATCACCGCCTGAAGGGTGATCCCGAGCTGGAGGCGGATCTGCTCCTGGCGCTCCGGCTCGAACACGTCCACGATCCGGTCGATGGTCTGTGCGGCGTCGGTGGTATGGACGGTGGAGAAGACCAGGTGGCCGGTCTCGGCGGCGGTGATCGCCAGCTGCATGGTCTCGTTGTCTCTCATCTCGCCCACCAGAATCACATCCGGGTTCTGCCGCATCACATGGCGCAGGCCCTCGGCGAAGGTGTGCGTATCCATGTCCACCTCGCGCTGGTTTACGGCCGCCACCTTGTCCTGGTGCACGAACTCGATGGGGTCCTCGATGGTGATGATGTGCACCGGCTTGTTCTCGTTGATGTGGTTTATCATCGCCGCCAGGGTGGTGGACTTGCCGGACCCGGTCGGCCCGGTCACCAGCACCAGCCCGCGGGGAAGCATGGCCACCTCTTTGAGCACCGGGGGCAGACCCAACTCATCCAGCGACTGCACGCGGATGGGGATCAATCTCATCACCGCGCCCACGGCGTTCTGCTGCTTGAAGACATTGACGCGGAAGCGCGCCAGACCCTTGATGGCATAGGCCAGATCGCACTCCAGATCCCTTTCGAATCTGGCGATCCGCTCCGGACCCATGATGCCGTAGACGATCTCCTTGATCTGTCCCGGCTCGAACGGAGGAAAGTTGGTTCGTCTCAGGTCCCCGTGAACGCGAAAGATGGGAGGCTCGTTGGCCCGCAGGTGAAGGTCCGACCCCTCGTGCTTGACCAGGAGCTTGAGCAGGTCGTCCAGCGCGATAGGATAGCGATCGGACATCCTCCTACCTCTCCGTTGCGCCGTCGGTGGAATCCTCCGCCCGGCCCGCCGCCGACGCAACCTCTACCTTTTTCTCCGTCTCTCCTTATTCGATACCTGCTTCCGGCAGCCTCTTCTCATTTGCAGCCAAAGAAACGGAGATGGGCGATCTTCTAGACCCTCGGCGTCCGATCCTACTCGAACGCCCACGCCAGCCGAATCGCCTCCGGGCAGTTCTCGTTATGACGCCGGCAGAACCGCAGGGCGAGCTCGTTCCTCCGCAGTCGGGAGGCGCGCAGGCGGCACTCGTCCTTCGAGGGAATGTCGA
Organism: Armatimonadota bacterium; assembly: GCA_015486155.1. Taxonomy (GTDB): domain Bacteria; phylum Armatimonadota; class Hebobacteria; order Hebobacterales; family Hebobacteraceae; genus S016-27. The sequence goes on along the minus strand of WFSF01000016.1, from coordinate 2,726 downwards.
TCACTACCACCTCGCCGCCCGGGCGCGCCACATCAAGCGCCTGTTGCAACGCATCCGGCGGCCCGGCCGCAGGGGGGAGCGGGATCGAGCGGTTCGCTCGGCCGGACGTCATGCACTGCGCGCTGGAGAACGGCCCGCACTACCCATCCTCGTCGGTGACTTCCTCGAACATGTCCTTGCCCACGCCGCACACCGGACAGACCCAGTCGTCGGGCAGCTTCTCGAAGGCGGTGCCCGGAGGAATGTCCGCCTCCGGGTCGCCCACGGCCGGGTCATACACATAACCGCAAGCTGTGCAACGCCACTTCTTCATCTCTGTAACCTCGCGGGAGAAAGTGAGAGACCGGAAACAGCCGCGCGGTCCCCCGTTCAATGCATGATATCGGCGACGAACTTGCGGAAGAGGGGGCAATTCCGGAAACCGTCCCCCTCCCCCAGACACCACGAGAGATTGACGGGCTCTTCCGCCGGAGCCTCCAGGGGCTGCTCCTCATCCTCCGGCTGATCCTGCGCCAGCAGACACTCATTGTCCCGGACCGAATAGTGCGGACAGGCCATGGAACTCCCTCCCTGCACCCGGCTAGGATTTGTCCTCCGACGACTCGGAGTCGTCGTCCTTCGTGTCCTCGGCGATCTCCTTCACCGACTTCCGGAATTCCTTGATGCCCTGACCCAGAGAGCGGGCCAACTCCGGCAGCCGCTTGGCGCCGAAAAGCACCAGGACGATCAGCAGAATGACGAGCGTCTCTTGCCAGCCCAGCCCAAACATTGGCTAGCTCCATACCGCACTTATTGGCGTTCTCACTGGTGGATTATACGTCAGACAGAAAGGGAGAGCAAGGCCCCGAACGGGTTTACTGTTTGGTGCTTTCCGTTACGTTTCGGACCCCCGGCCACTCCGCAAAGGCCAGGTAGTACAACATGAACAAATTGACGACAGGCAAGAGCATTGCCACGCCCAACCACCCAGAAAAACCCGCCTTGGAGAATATCTTGATAAACGGATACACCACGATAGCGCCATAGACCCCTATGATCCCCCATATAATCACCCACTCTTGCCAGCCCAGTCCGCCCATCGCTCCCTCCTTTGCTCTGCCATCGTCTGCTGTCGCTTCAGCGACACTGGGGAGATATGTCGTACTCCTGCCAACACGAACCAGCTTGCATCCCTCTCCCCGCGAGTTACAGCCTCCAGAGAACTCAAGGTGCGGGATAACTACGGCGTCTCCACCCAATACCTCACCCAGGCCTCGAAGGCGCGCCCGGGCTCGACGATGGTGAGCCCGGACAGGTCCCGGAACCCCTTGGCGTAGAGATTCTGCGCGCCCGGAGAGGAGGCCAGGCTCTCCACGCACACGAAGGGCCGCCCCTCCGGCGAATAGCACACCATGTGCCGCAGGTTGCCGCTCGCCTCGATGCGCACCTTCAGCCCCTCCCCGGCCCAGATCACCTCCGGGCACTCGTCCTCCGGCCGCGGCCAGAAGACATCGTCGATGAACAGCTCGGTGAGGGGCGCGGGCCGGCGCAGGTCGTACTTGGTTCCCTCCACCGGGATCAGCTCCCCGGTCGGGTTCTGGTCCTCGTAGTTGTCCAGCGCGAGCCGGTATTCCGCGGGGACCTTCACCAGCACCTCGGCGCGGTCGCACAGGAACTGCCAGAACGGATGGATGCCATACCCCACCGGCGCGGGCGAATCGCCGCGGTTCTCGAACCTGAACCTCACCTCGAGGCCGCGCGGAAGGAGGCGATATCTGATCTCCGCGCGCCCCGGCCACGGGAACCCCTCGTACACGGGATGTCCCTCCGCCCACTCCAGGGAGGCGGTCAACTCGTCCTCCCGCTTCGCCACCGCAAACCGCTCGTCCCGCAGCAGCCCGTGATTGGTGATCACCTCGCCATGCTTCCGCTGGGTGATCGTCTTGGCCTGAAATGTGTATGTGCCGTTGTCCAGCGCGCACGGGGTGGGGAACATGTGAAAACAGCCGCTCATGTCATTACCGTCGGCGAGCACCCGGGGCGCGTCGAAATGGATAAACTCCCGCTCGTCCACGCGGAACGAGATCAAGTTAGCCCCCATGTTGGGCAGCACCACGACGGCCATCTTGTGACCGTCAACCTCCCCCTCCAGCGTCTCGGTCTCCAAGTCCTCGCGAGTGAAGGATCTCATCCATCGTCCTTTCGCAGCCCGGAAATTACGCGCCCCCAGCCGGGGCGCGGCCTACTGCACCGTCCAGCCCCCGTCCACGAACAGGGCGGCGCCGGTCATGTAGGAGGAGGCGTCGGAGGCGAGGAAGACGGCCGCCCCCTTCAGCTCGGCCGGCTCGCCCAGCCGGTCCAGGGGAACCTGGCGGAGAAAATCTTTCAGGTATTCGGGGTCGTTGAGGATGGGCCGGTTGATCTCCGTCCTGAACACGCCGGGGCAGAGGGCGTTGACGGTGATCCCGAAGGGCGCGAGGTCCAGGGCCATCGCCCGCGTCAGCCCCAGCAGGCCCGCCTTGGAGGAGGCGTAAGAGGAGCGCTGCGGGATGCCCACCACGCTGAGGATGGAGCCCAGCATGATGATCCGGCCCCAGCCCTGCTCCTTCATGTGCCCCACCACCGCCCGGCTGCAACGCATCGCGCCCGCGAGGTTGGTGGAGATCACCTCTTCCCAGGACTCGTCCTTCAGCTCCCAGATGCTCTCCCGGATGTTGATGCCCGCGTTGTTGATGAGGATGTGCATC
>WFSF01000015.1 GCA_015486155.1 Armatimonadota bacterium | reverse complement strand
GGTAGGCGGCGAGCAGCCTCCTCGTAACCGGGCCCGGCCTGCCGTCACCAACGGGCGCGCCGTCAAGGGTGATGACCGGGCACACATCATCGGTGGTGCTGACGAGAAAAACCTCCTCCGCCCCCCGCAGCCTGTCCAGAGAGACGGGCTCCTCGCGCACGGGGACCCCCTCTTCTCCGGCCGCCTCAAGGACGGCCTCCCGCGTGATGCTGGGGAGGATGGCCGGGGAAAGAGGGTGGGTGAGCACCACCCCCTGCTCCACGCAGAACACGCCGGCCGAGGTGGCCTCGGTCACCATTCCGTCCTGGTTCACCAGGATCGCCTCGAAGGCACCCTGTTCCCTGGCCTTCGTCTTGGCCAACACGTTGGGCAGCAGGTTGGTGGTCTTGATGTCACACCGCCGCCAGCGCATGTCCGGCGCGGTGATGACGGCCACGCCCTCGCGGATGCTCGGGTCGAGCAAAGGCGCGAGGTCCCGCACATGCACCAGGATGGTGGGCAGGAGATCCGGGTCGTAGTCGTGTTTGCGGGGCGCCGCGCCGCGGGTCACCTGCACGTACACCCACACCTCCGCGAATCCGCTCCGCCGGCAGGCCTCCTCGATCACCCGTCCGATCTCCGCGACCTTCACGTTCCGGATCTCGATCTCGCGCAGGCTGCGCTCCAGCCGCGCCAGGTGCCGGTCGAGGGCGAAGAGGCATCCGCCGTAGGACCGCACCACTTCGTACACGGCATCCCCGAAGAGAAAGCCGCGGTCGTTGAAGGGGATGACCGCCTTCTCCGGGGTCACGAACTCGCCGTTCAAATAGACGATTTCAGGCATCTCTCACCTCGGTATCGGTCTGCTCCGCCGGCCGCAGGTCCGCGATCCGACCCGCGTCCACGTAGATCGTCAGTGTCTCCTCCCGCACGAAACCCACCAGCGCCATACCCGCCCAGGCCGCCAGCTCGACCGCCAGATGGGTGGGCGCGGACACGCCGGCCACCACCGGCAGCCGGGCGCGGGCCGCCTTCGACACCATCTCGAACGAGCACCGGCCGGAGAGCAGGGCCACTCGGCCCCGCGCCAGCCGGTCGGCGAGCAACAACTTCCCAATCGCCTTGTCGAGGGCGTTGTGCCGGCCCACATCCTCGCCGAAAGCGAGCAGTTCTCCCTCGGCCCCGAAGATCGCCGCGGCGTGGCTGGCCCCGGTGCTCCTGAAATACTGCTGCGCGGCCTGCAGCTTGCGCCCCAGCGCGAGCAGCTCCCCCACCGAGGTCTGAAAGTCGGGCAGGTCTTCCGGCAGCCGGGCGGCCAGCTCTCCGATGAGGTCGCGGCCGCAGAGGCCGCAACTGGAGCCCGCCGCAGGCGGGCGGCCGGGCGCTCCATCTTCACCCCCCGGCCGTCGGAGACGGGTGACGGCCACCTGGTTCCGGGCTTCGTCGTCACAGTATGCGATGGTTCCCACGTCCGCAATGTGGTCGATCAATCCCTCGCTCAGGCAGAAACCCGCGGCCAGCGCCCGGTCATCGCCGGGGGTGCGCATGATGATCCCGTAACTCTCTCCGTCCACCAGGATCTCCAGGGGCTCCTCCACGATCAGGAGCGCCTCTTCCTCGGTCAGGTTCCCCTTCCGCAGACGCCACACCCGCGCGCCGGCGGTGGGATCAAGAGGAGACATGAGACTCGCTCCCCTGGCATCGTCGCAGCCACTCGGCCCAGTCTTCGGGCGTGTTCACATTGAAAAAAGGTTCCGGATCCGGGAAGCTCACGGCTTCCATGCCGAGCGCCTCCCAGAGCTCGCGCACCCGCCGCACCCCGCGGGCGATGTATCCGCTCACCGCGTCGGCGAGCTCCGCCTCCGCCACCGCACACAAAGGCTGCCAGCGTTTCCCCTCCGTCTCCGCCACCACCACGGGCGCCTCGCCCTCCGCGAAGGCGGCGGCCAGGCGCGCGATCTCGCGGCGTGTGAGGGCGGGGAGGTCGGCGGGAAGCAACAGCACACCCCCGGCGCGGCCGCGGAAATAGTGCAGGGCGGTCTCCACCCCGCCCACCGGACCGAGCCCGGGGTGCAGATCGGCCTTCACCGGCGCGCCGAAATCGGCGAGTCTTTCGGTGTCCTCTCCCACGATCAGCACTTCATCCAGCCCCGCGGCGGCCAATTCGTCCCGCGTCCGCCGGAGCAGCGTTCTCCCATCCGGGAGCACGATAAACCGCTTATCCATGTCCGGAAAACGCCGGGACCGCCCGCCCGCGAGCACCGCCGCCGCGATGCGGGACCGCGGGGGCGGATCCCGCGTGGTCACTTGTCTTCACCGCTCCCGCCGGCCGGCTCCATCTTCACCGCGCACACCTTGAACTCGGGAATCTTGGCCACCGGGTCGAGGGCGGCGATGGTGAGCCGGTTGGCGGGAGCCTCCCGATAGTGGAAGGCGAGGAACACAGTCCCCGGCGCCACCCGGGGGGAGAGCCGGACGCCGATCTCTATCCGGCCGCGCCGGGAGCTCACCCTCACCGGATCGCCGTCGGCCAGCCCGAGGCGGGCCGCGTCCTCGGGATTCACCTCTATGGTCCCCACCGACACCAGCTTGTCGAGCGCCTCCGACCTGCGGGTCATGGTGCCGGTGTGGAAGTGCTGCAGGATGCGCCCCGTCGACAGCAGGAACGGGTATTCCTCGTCCGGGAGCTCCTTGGAGGGCAGGAACTCGACCGGGTGGAACTTGCCCTTTCCCCGAGCGAATCTTTCGACGTGGAGGATGGGCGTGCCGGGATGCGCGCGGTCCGGGCAGGGCCACTGGAGCCCGTCGCCCTCCAGCCGATCGTAGGTGATGCCGGCGTAACTGGGGGTGAGGCGCGCGATCTCCTCCTGGACGGCCGCCGGGTCGGGATAGGACATGGGATAGCCCATGCGGGTGGAGAGGTCGCAAACGATCTGCCAGTCGGCGCGCGCCTCCCCCGGCGGGGGGATCGCCCTCCGCACCCGCTGCACCCGCCGCTCCGTGTTGGTGAAGGTGCCGTCCTTCTCCGCGAAGGCCGCCGCGGGGAGCACCACGTCGGCCAGCGCGGCCGTCTCGCTGAGGAAGATGTCCTGCACTACCAGGAAATCGAGCTTCCGCAGGCCCTCCTCCACGTGGGCGATGTTCGGATCGCTTAGCATGGGGTTCTCGCCCATGATGTAGAGGGCCTTTATCTTTCCCTCCGCGGCCGCGTTCATGATCTCCACCACGGTGAGACCCGGGGAGGAGGGCAGAGAGACGCCCCAGGCGGCCTCGAACTTGGCGCGCGCCGCCTCGTCGCTCACCCGCTGGTATCCGGAGTAGACGCTGGGCAGCGCGCCCATGTCGCAGGCCCCCTGGACGTTGTTCTGGCCGCGCAGGGGGTTGACGCCGGTGCCCGGACGCCCGATGTTGCCGGTCACCATCGCCAAGTTGGCGAGGGCGAACACGTTGTCGGTGCCGTGGCTGTGCTGGGTGATTCCCATGGAGTACACGATGGCGGCCGCGCCCGCGGAACCGTAGAGCCGCGCCGCCCGCCTGATGTCGTCGGCCGGCACCCCGGTTATCTTCTCCGCGAACTCGGGCGTGTAGGGCTCTATCGCCTTCCGCCACTCCTCGAATCCCTCGGTGCGCGCGGCGACGAAGTCCTCGTCGGCCAGCCCCTCCTCCACGATGACCCGGGCGAGCGCGTTGGCGAGCGCGACGTCGGTTCCCCCCTTCTGCTGGAGGTGCACCTCCGCGTATTCCGTGAGCTCGATGGCGCGGGGATCGGCGACGATCAGTTGGGTGCGGCCGCTCTGCACGGCCCGCTTGATGGCCGAGCCGATCACCGGGTGGCACTCGGTGGTGTTGGACCCGATGACCAGGATCACGTCCGCCTGCTCCAGATCGGCGATGGAGTTGGTCATCGCCCCCGACCCGAAAGCGCGCGCCAGCCCCGCCACGGTGGAGGCGTGGCAGAGACGCGCGCAGTGGTCCACGTTGTTGGTGCCCAGGACCACCCGCGCGAACTTCTGGAGCAGGTAATTCTCTTCGTTGGTGCACTTGGCGGAGGAGAGCACGCCGATGGCGTCCGCGCCGTGCTCTTCCTTTATCTCGCTCAATCTCTCCGCGACGTACTCCAGCGCCTCCTCCCAGGTGGCCGGAGTCAGCTCCCCGTTGCGGCGAATGAGGGGGTGATGGAGGCGGTCCTCCCGGTTCAGGAAGTCGAACCCGAAGCGCCCCTTCACACAGAGCAGGCCCCGGGTCGCCCCCCGGCCGGGCGAACCGGACACCTCCAGCACGCGCCCGCCGCGCACGTGGAGGGTGATCTGGCACCCGCAGCCGCAATAGGGGCAGGTCGTGGTGACCTGTTCCATCTCCCAGCGCCGGGCCCTCCCCTGGATCCCCGCGTACGAGAGCGCGCCGGTGGGGCATACATCGATGCAGTTCCCGCACTCCACACAGGTGGACTCCTCGCGGCTCAGGCCGGGCGGCAGGCCCACTCTGGTGCCGAATCCCCTGCCCAGGAAGTCTATGGCTCCGCTAACCTGCACGTTCTGACAGACCTCTACACACCTACCGCAGAGGATGCACTTGCTGTCGTCCTGGACGATCGCCGGGCCGTCCTGGACCGGATGCGCTGCTACGTGCTCGCCGGCGAACTCCGGCTCCTTGATCCCGTACCGGTAGGCGTAGTCCTGGAGCGCGCACGCCCCCGCCTGCTCGCAGGTCATGCAGTCGTGGGGGTGGTTGGAGAGCAGCAGGTCGAGCACCATCCGGCGATGGGCCTCCAGCTTCGGGGTGCTGGTATGCACCACCATGCCCTCGGCCGCGGGGTGCACGCAGGAGGCCACCGGCCCTCTCGCCCCCTCCACCTCCACCAGGCAGAGACGACAGGCGCCCGTCGGCGGCAGACCCAGCTCCGGCTGGTGGCACAGGTGGGGGATGTCGATGCCGGCCGCCAGCGCCGCCTGGAGCACGGTGCTTCCGCGCGGGGCCTTCACCTCTCTCCCGTCTATGGTGAGCGAGATTTCGTCACTCATGATGACTTCTCACGACCGCTTTTCCAGGTCACAGCGCAGGCAGCGCAGGGCCTCGGCACGCGCCTCCTGTTCGGAGTAGTTCTGAACCACCTCTGCAAATCCGTCGCTCCTCTTCTCCGCGGCCAGGCAGGCGATGGGCCTGCGCCCTCCCTCTCCCTGGCCCTCCTCCGGCTTTCTGCGCGCGGCGAGCCCGACGTCGGCCGGCAGTTCCCCGTCCCCTCCCAGCATGAGGTCTATCGCCCGCGCCGCGCGCTGGCCCGCGGCCACCGCCTCGATGATGGTCGCCGGACCGGTGACCGCATCGCCTCCCGCGAAGACCGGCCCGTCTCCCACTCGCTGGGTGATGGGATCGGCCGCCAGCCTGCCGTGGGAAAGCGCCACGCGGGGGTCGCCCTCGACAAAACTCAGGTCCGGCCTCTGCCCCACAGCCACCACCACGTGGTCCGCGGGAAGGCTCGTCTCGGTTCCGGGCTTGGGCACCGGCCTGCGTCTTCCCCTGTCATCGGTCTCGCCCAGCTCCATCGCCACGCACTTCACCGCCCGGACCCGGCCGTCGGCCTCGATCTCCACCGGGGAGAGCAGGAAGCGAATCTCGACCCCTTCGGCCAATGCGTCCTCGATCTCCTCGCGCTGGGCGGGCATCTCCTCGCGGGTGCGGCGATAGACGATGGTCACGGAATCGGCCCCCAGCCTGAGGGCGCTGCGCGCGGAGTCGATCGCCGCGTTCCCGCCTCCTATCACCAGCACGCGGCCGGAGAGCTTTTCCCCATTCCCCCCGGCCGCTCGGCGCAGAAAACTCAATGCATCGTAGACCCCCTCCGCCTCCTCGCCCGGCACCCCCAGGCGGACCGGCCGCTGGGCCCCCACGGCGAGGAAGATGGCGTCGAATCCATCCAGCTCCGCCAGGGAGCGAATGGGGTGTCCGGTCTCGATTTCCACGCCCGCCCGCTTTATGTGCTCGATGTCCCTGGCCAGCGCCTCCCGGGGCACGCGGTAGGCGGGAATGGCGGTGGCTATCATGCCTCCCGCCACCTCCAGCGCCTCGAACACCTTGACCTCTCTGCCCATGAG
>WFSF01000014.1 GCA_015486155.1 Armatimonadota bacterium | reverse complement strand
GTGTGGGGCCTCGCGGGCGGGGCGGCGGGGCTGGCGCTGGCGTCGCGCTTCGTGTTCGCGCCCGCGGCCGCGCAGATGGGGCCGGATTTCGCGCATTACTGGAGGGTGCAGGCGGCGGCCTTCGCGGGGCTGGCGACGGCTTCGCTGGCGCTGATTCACGCGCGGGCCCGCCTGCGCCTCGGACCGTCGGCGTTCGCGGCGACCGCGGTCGCGCTGTTGGTCGCCGACCTGTTCGGCTTCGGGATGGGCTTCAATCCCTTCGTGGAGGCGCGCATGGCCTACCCGGAGACGGGGACCACGCGCTGGCTGGAGGAGCACGCGGGGCACGCGCGCGTCACCTCGCTCGCCTCCGACAGTCTGGACTGGATGGCCCATAATTCGGCGATGATCTTCGGGCTGCGGGACATTCACGGGTCGGATTCGCTGCGGGTGAGGCGTTCGTTCGACCTGGTGTCACCGCCGGACGGGGACCAGGCCCACTATCCGCCCGCGGATTCGCCTCTGCTGGACGCGCTGGGAGTCAAGTACCTGGTGACGAGAGAGGAACTCTCCGGCAGGTGGCGCCTGGCGCGGCCGGGCGCGTCGCCCATCTATGAGAACCCGCGGGCCTGGCCCCGCGCCTGGGTGACGGAGCGCGTGCTGGCGGCCGGGGACGAGAGGGCGCGGGCGATGCTGGAGCAACCGCCCTCCCCGGGCCGGACGGCGCTGGCCGAGCCGGGGACGGCGCGGGAAATCACCACCCGCCTGAAGCGGCGGCGGCCGGCCTCGGAGCCGCCCCGCGCGGAGTTCGTGCGGGATGGGCGGGACGCGATTGCGCTGCGGGTGCGGACGCCCGACGACGGGGTGCTGGTGGTGAGCGATTCCTATTACCCGGGCTGGAAGGCGTGGGTGGATGGGAAAGAGACCCCCATCTACCGGGTGAACTACGCCTTCCGGGGAGTGGTGGTGCCGGCCGGGGAGCACCGGGTGGAGATGAGGTATGAGCCGGCGACCTACCGGGTGGGGCTGTTCGTGTCGTTGTTGGCGCTGGCTGGGATACTGGGATGGATAGTGGGGGCGAGGGCGGAGCCGCAGGTGAACGTAGATGGACGCGGATGAGGGATTGGTCTTGTGGGGCGGCGGGGCAACAAGATTGCCCCGCCCTACAAGACGGCCACAGGCGGGGGCGCCTGTGCCACTTTCTGTTGCCCTACCCTACCCGTCTTCGCCAAGGCTTCGGAGGGCAGGCAGGACGGCGAGCACGGCCGCGCGGTCGTAGACGTACAACAGGGGCGTCCCCTCCACCGAGAAGGTCCAGCGCGGCCGCTCTCCCTTCACCAGCGCCCAGCAGAGGGGCGTGTAGTCGCTCTGCATCGCCTGGAACAGGACGTAATCCGCCTCCGCGGCCTGCCTCTCGTCGCCGATGAAGCGGACCCGCGGATCGAGCGCGCCCGCCTGTTGCTGCATGGTGAGCAGGCTGATGGCGCCCTTGGGGATCACCAGCACGGTGGGCGTCTCCCGCGCCACCGTGTCGAGGAAGGCGGGGGCCTCCTCCAGCACCTGGCCCCAGTAGATGGTCTCGAATCCGCGCTCGGCCGCGCCGCGCGCGCCCCCGACCAGGGCGTTGTAGTAGGCGAGCTGATAGGGGTGGAGCAAGACGAGGCCGCGCACGCCGGGCATGAGCGCCAGCGCGCCCAGCAGCACCCCCACCAGCAGCGTTGAGCGGCGCTCCAGGGGCTGCTTGCGCCCCAGGGCCGCGGTGAGGCGGGCGCGCAGGGAGGCGAAGCCGCCGCCCGCGAGCGCGGCGAGGAAGGGAAACGCGGGGAGGAAGAGGCGCGCGCCGTTGTACTTGGGGGAGTGGGGAAGCGCGCTGGGCAGCAGGCAGGCGAGGAGGCCGAGGAGGAGCAGCACGCGCTCCGGCCTCCGGCCGCGCCGCGGCAGGGAGACCGCGGCCCCGAGCAACGCGAGCGCCAACACCAGCAGCGGGACCGTGACCGCGGTGACCACGAAGGGGTAGTGCCAGGGCGCGTACTGGTAGAGCCGGCCCAGATACCAGACGTTGTAGGCGGCGTGCCCGGCGTGGAAGCCGAGGTATTCCCGCAGGCGGGAGAAGGGGTGATACCACAGCCAGGGCCAGCCGGCGTAGAAGACGGCGGGGCCGATCGCCAGCAGGGGCAGGAGCCACTGCCTCCACCGGCAGCGCCACCAGATGAGTCCGTAGGGGGCGATGACGAAGGGGATGAAGACGGCGTTTATCTTGGCGAGCAGGGCGAGGCCGAAGGACACGCCCCCCAGCGCGGCCAGGCGGAAGCGCTCCCGGCGAAGCGCCTCCGCGAGGAGGGCGATGGTGATGAAGAACCAGGCGGTGACGGGCATGTCGAGGGCGGCGAAGTGCGCGTGCGCGAAGACGCGGGGCAGGGAGGCGAAGGAGAGGGAGGCGAAGAGCGCGCCGGCCCGCCCCCAGAGCCGCCGGGTGAAGCAGTAGAGCGCGCAGATGGTGAGCGCGAACCAGAACGCGCCGGAGATGCGGTAGGCGGCCAGCCCGGGCAGGATGCCGCTGAAGAGACGATAGGCCGCGCCCGCCGCCGTCTTCTCCAGGGGCGGGTGCTCGTGGTTGAGCCTCCAGACCTCGTCCACTTGCCCAGGCCCGAGCGCCCCCAGGTCCCCGGAGAGCACTCTCCCCCACCACCCCGCGTAGGCCGCGCCCGCGGACATGTAGTGCTGCTCGTCATAGGTTATCCCGTATTGATTGGCGGTGAGCGCGACCGAGAGCAGCGCGGCCGCGAAGAGCAGGGCAACCAGGGCCCGTTCGGCGCGGGTCACCGGCGCGCTCCTCCCCCGCCCAGGCGGCGGAGCCTCCACGGGAGCACCAGCGCCTCGGTGACGATGGAGCCGCTCATCTTGGATTTCCCGGCGCGGCGCTCGGTGAAGCAGATGGGGACCTCGGCCACCCGGAACCCCGCCCGAAGAGCGCGGTAGGCCATCTCGATCTGGAAGCCGTAGCCGCGGGTGGCCACCGCGCCCAGGTCGATCGCCTCCAGCACCTCCCTCCGCCAGCAGCGGAAGCCGGCGGTCAGGTCGCGCACGCGGGCGCGCAGCACCGCGCGCACGTAGAGGTTGCCGAACCTGCTGAGGAGCCTTCTGCGCAGGTCCCATCCCTCGGTGCGGCCGCCGGCCACGTAGCGGGAGCCGATCGCCAGGTCGGCCTCCGCGAGCGCGGCGAGGAGGCGGGGCAGGTCGTTGGGGTCGTGGGAGAAATCGGCGTCCATCTGGGCGATGAAGTGG
>WFSF01000013.1 GCA_015486155.1 Armatimonadota bacterium | reverse complement strand
GCCAGATACCCCTCCCGCAACAGCCACGCATTCAGGTTTACCCCCCGCCGGAACGGCTTGAACCCGTGATCCGACATCACGATGAGCACATCGCGCTCCCCCAGCCGATCCATCACTCTCCCCACCAACCGATCTGCCTCCTCGTAGGTGGTCTCGATCTGCCCGGAGAAGGCTTCGGGCGGGTCCTCGCGGGGCGCGGGGGAATCGGGGTCCCGGTAGCGCCAGTACATGTGCTGGACGCGGTCGGTGGTGTCGAACACACACACCACACAGCCCCGGCGGGCGTTGTCCAGGGCATTGAAGAGCATTTGCTCCCGCTCCCGAAAGAGCATCTCGCACTGCTCGCGGAAGGCCGCGTCGTCCAGCACCTCTTCGTTCAGCGCCCAGGTATCCTCCGCCAGCCCCAGGGTGCCGAAGGCCCCCTGGCGCTTGGCGAGGTAGATGGAATAGACGGCCGGGTGGGAGACGGGCAGGGCCGGCCGCTCCGGGTCGATGTTTATGGGGGTGACGTAGAGCTCCACCTGGGGGGAGGTGGACTTCAGCAGGAACCGGCAGATGCCCCCGGCCCTCATCCCCGGCCCCAGCCGGAAGCTCACCGGCACCCAGTCGGAGTGGGCCCTCTCCTTGAGCTCCACCCGCCTTCCCGAGATCTCCAATTCCGCCCCGCGCCCGTTGAGGCGCAGCCGGAAGGGCGTCTCCGCCGCCTTCCCCTCCTCCCCCGGAAGCAGGGGGCCGGGGAGGTTTCCCCTGTAGACTCCGTTCTCGCCGTAGAGGGGCAACCGCGTGCCGCCGATGCCCTCCCGCGCCCCGGTCTCTCCGGTGGAGAAGAACGTGAACGACCCCTGGGTCCCCCTCAGGTCCGGCACACACATCCCCGAGAGCAGCAGCCCGTTGAAGCGCTCCGGCGGGAAGGTGATGGGAACCCGCAGGATGGTGGAGAAGACGCCGTGCTCGCTCAACACTACCCAGAAGGGCTTGCTCCGGCGAAGCAGGCGCACCACCGGCTTCCCCAGCGGAATCCGCAGGGCGCCGAGGCGGAGCATCCTCTCCGGGGGGCGGATCTGGGCGGAGGAAAGGTCAGGCAGATAGGTCTTGGGATCGCGGTGGAGGAAGTCGAAGATCCCGTGTCTCCCGGGGCCGGCTCCGGTCATGAAGGAGGACCAGGCCACCGGCGACATCGCCGGGCAGGTGGTGGCCAGCCTCCGATAGGCCCCCCGCGCGCGGAGAGCGGCGAGATTCGGCAGCCTCCCCGCGGCCATCATCGCCTCCGCGATCTCCGGGTCCATTCCATCCATCCCCACCACCACCACGCGGTCCACCCGGCTCCGGGCGTAGGCGCGGCGCCGCCGCCGGGCGCGCAACAGAGCGCGCAGGGGCCAGGTGGCGAGCACGAGCACGCCCAGCACGATCGCGACCAGCAAAACGAAAAACGACCCCAGCACCGCAAACCCGGCCCCAGGGCCGATGTAGGCGTGCGCCCTGGGCGCGGCCGCGAGCAGAAGCACCCCGCTCCACACGAGCGCGCACAGCAGATGCGAAGCGCCCAGTCTCCAAGGTCCCGAGAGAGGGGCTTCGTGAGACGGAGCGCAGAGCCGCGAACTGCAGCCTTTGTGGAGGGGGTAATCCATTTCGTTTGCAGCCTACATTCCTATATTCTGAACGAACCTCACGCCCCCTGTCGGCCCTCCATCGCGCGGGAAGGACCGGCGCGCGGCGGGCGGGCGCGGCGGGAGGACCATACCTGCACCTTTGCGCCCGACATGACACCGAGAGGAACAGCCCGTCCTACGGGCGCGGGCTCTCCCGGAACCATGTTACCCCGTTGCGAGTTTCCTGCCCAGTTCCCCGGCCTTCTCCAGCAGGTCGGCGCGGGCGGCGGCGTCCCCAGGATCCCCGATTCCCCCCTCGGCGATGGCGCCCACGGTCTCCACATTGAGTTCCCCCAGCACCTGCGAGAGATAGGCGGCGACCCGTTGCGGCGTGTCGCCGCCGGGATCGGCCTGGACCACGATCACACCGCCCCGGCGTTTTCCCTCCAGCCCCAGCCGCCAGCCGCCCTCCTCGGTGAAGAATGCGTAGAGGCGGTCGATCACCCGTTTCATGGGGGCGGTCACATGCCAGAAGTATACGGGAGTGGCCAGCACCCAGGCATCGGCCCGGCGAAGCGCGGCATAGATCTGCTGCATGTCGTCCTGGAGTATGCACCCCGCCTCCGCGCTCTCCAGGCAGGCGCGGTCGGCGTCACAGTCGGAGATGTGGAGTCTGGCGGGATCGAATCTGGTGCACACAGCCCCTTCCGCCCGCGCTCCCTCGAACACCGCCTCCACCAGGGTGGCGGTATTGCCTCCTCCCCTGGGGCTCCCCATGATGGCGACGATCTCCATATCTGTTCCTCCCTCCCCCTTCTCTCGACGGCCTAGTAGCGGATCGAGAAGTCCTCGTCCTCCCCGCGGGGCTGCTCCCAGCTCACCAGCACATCGGTAACGGAGGCCCCGCGGGGCCCGCGGCGCAACTCCGCGAGAAACGACTCCAGCATCTCCCTGTCCCCCTCTGCGACCACCTCCACCTCGCCGGTCGAAAGGTTGCGGACATACCCGGTCGCTCCCCAGGCATGGGCGCGCCTCTCCGCAAAGGCGCGGAACCCCACCATCTGCACCCGGCCCCGGATGAGGGCCCGAAAGCGAGCGGTTCCACTCACCGGATTACTCACCTCCTCTGCACCAGGAGCGCTCCGCAGAGGGCGCGGCTACAGGCGGCGGCGCAGATTCTTCTCCGCGCGGACGGCGACGATCTCGCCGAAGAAATAGGTGTGATAGTCGCGGTCCCGGTAGTGCGCGTCGGCGATGTCGGCGATCAGCGCCTTGGGCGCCACCGCATTGGTGTGGACGACGCGGCACTCGTAGTGGAGCACGCACTCCTCGATGACGGGGGATTTCACCTTGAGCGAGGGCGCGGCGTTGAGATTCGCCTCCGCGAACTTGTCGTGGTCCCGTCCGGACACGGTGCCGCAGAACATGGCGGCGTCCGCGAGCTTGCGGGGGAGCACATTTACCGTGAAATCGCCGGTGCGCTTGATGCAGCCGTGGGTGTAGCGGGATTTGCGGATGGGGGCGATGAACACCGGCTTGGACCAGAACACGCCGATGGCGCCCCAGCCCACGGTCATCGGGTTGGGCCGGCCGCGCCCGTCGAGGGAAACCACCAGCAGGCCGGGATCTGTCATGGCGCCCATGAACTCCGGCAGGTAATCCCAGGGGCCGACTTCAATTTTCGCCACCTCACACCTCCTGAAGGGATATCGCCGGGCGGCCGAAGGCCGCCCTTTCTCAGGTTCGCAGCCGAAGGGAGAGGTCCTGCCGGCGCGGGAAGACGAGGCGGCGCGCTTACTCGGCCTTCGCGCTCTCGCTTTCCGCCCGCTGACGGCCGATGAGGGTGGGGAGGGTGAAGAAGAAGGTGCTGCCCCTGCCCAGCTCGCTCTCGAAGCCGATCTCACCGCCGTGGGCCTCCACGATACCCTTGCTGATATAGAGCCCCAGGCCGGTGCCCGTGCCGCTGACGCGGTCGGCGTTGGCCGCCCGATGGAAGCGGTCGAACACCTTGTCCTGCTCCTCCCGGGGGATGCCCACCCCGTGATCCTTGACGAAGAAGCGCACGTGTTCATTGGTGGCGGCGGCCCCCACCACCACCTCGCTCCCCGGGGGCGAGAACTGGATGGCATTGGCGATGAGGTTGGTGAGGACCTGATGGATGCGGTCCGGATCGGCGAACACCTGGGGCAGGTCGGGAGGCGCGTCCAGGCGAAGCACGTGTTCCAGGTTGGGGTGGGTGGCGCTGCGCACGGCCTCCTCGCACATCTCCGCCGGGTTGAGCGCCTTGCGGTGAATGGGAAGCCGTCCCTCCTCGATCTGGCTCATGTCGAGCAAGGTCGCCACCAATCGCTTGAGGCGGTCGGACTCGGAGACGATCGCCTCCAGAAACTCCTTCCTGGTCGCCTCGCTCAAGCCGTCGCCCTCCCGGAGGAGGGTGCTCGCGTATCCACCGATGGTGGTAAGCGGGGAGCGAATCTCATGGGAGGCGAGGGAGATCAACTCGTTGCGCAGCCGCTCCACCCGGCGCCGCTTCTGTTCCTCCCGCGCCAGGTTGTCGAACCAGTTCCGCACCAGCACCGCGATGATAATGAGGGCCGCGATGAGATTCAGCGTTTTCGGGATCATCACGTATTGAGGCTGATCGAGAAAAACGTAGATCGAATGAGACAGCAGCCCGGCCCTGGCGGTATGCCGCGTCCCGAAGTAGAGGTTCTCGATCAGGGTCCGCGCCCCGTCGATGAAGAGCACCGCCAGCAGAGTGGAGACAAGTGGATACACCCGCTTGAAGCGCACGTACTGGCGGGCGTAGAAAATGATGATGAACAGCCAACAGGCCACCAGCGCCCAGTAAACGATGGCCGTGAAGACTTCCATGTAGTGTTCTGCACTCACCGTGGCCACCTTTCGGCCACCCCTTCCAGCACCAAGAAAGTGTTCCCCCTCTCGGGGCCGACGAAACCGGCCTCGCGGGCGGCAGCCTGGTCCACGTCCACATGCGGCTGAACCAGTGCCGGATTTCGAGATGAAGCCGGCACCACCTCTTCCCGCGGAGAGGAGCGGCCGTCATCGGCACCGAATCAGCCTTCTTCAGCACATGAACATCTCCGATTTCGACTATCATCTTCCCCAGGAACTGATCGCGCAGGAGCCGGCCCGCCCCCGGGACGCCTCCAGGCTGCTGGTGTTGAGCAGGGAGACCGGGAAAATAGAGCACCGCCGGTTCCGCGATCTGCCGCGCTATCTGCGCGGGGACGACGTGGTGGTCTTCAACGATACGCGGGTCATCCGCGCCCGCCTCCGGGGCCGACGGGTCCCCGGAGGCGGGCGGGCCGAGCTGCTTCTGTTGCAGGACCGGGGGGAGGGAGTGTGGGAGGCGCTGGTCACACCCGGCCGCAGATTGCCCCCCGGCCGGCGCGTCACCTTCGGGGAGGGGAAACTGGAGGCGGAGATTTTGGAGCGGACGCCCTCCGGAGGGCGCCTGGTGAAGTTCACCCGCCCGGACGGGTTCGAACGCACGGGCGACCTGACGGAGACGCTCCGGCGGCTGGGCGAGGTGCCGCTTCCCCCATACATCACCCGTCCGCCTGATGACGAATCCGACTACCAGACGGTCTTCGCGCGCCGCCCGGGGGCCGCCGCGGCCCCCACCGCCGGCCTCCACTTCAGCCCCGAGATGGTGGATGCGGTGAGGGAGAAGGTGGCGGAGATGGTCTCGGTCACTCTCCACATCGGGGTGGGCACATTCAGGCCGGTGCATGTCGAGAGGGTGGAGGATCACGTGATGCACGAGGAGAGTTACGCGATCCCAGAGGAGACCGCCGCGGCGGTGAACCGCGCGCTGGAGGAGGGACGGCGGGTGATGGCGGTGGGAACCAGCACGGTACGGGCGCTGGAGGCGGCCGCGGCCGAGGAGGGCCGGGTGCAAGCGGGCCACCGCGCCACCGACCTTTTCATCGTGCCGGGACACCGGTTCCGCGTGGTCTCCGCGCTGCTGACGAATTTCCATCTCCCGCGCTCCACGCTGTTGCTGCTGGTATCCGCCTTCGCCGGGCGGGAAAACATCATGCGCGCTTACCGGGAGGCGGTGGAGCGGAAATACCGTTTCCTCAGCTTCGGGGACGCCATGTTCATCACCTGACAGAGGATGTCGGCGGCGAGGTATCCGCCTCCGACGGGCGAATCAAAGGTTCTGTGCGCGCATCCGAGCTCGCCAAGATGTTTCGGCTGGAGGACTCCTACTGGTGGTTCGTGGCCAGGAGGGCCATGGTGCGCGACCTGTTGGACAGGTACCCCCCCGCCGGCGGGCACAGAAGCGGGGAGCGGGTGTTGGACGTGGGTTGCGGAACCGGCGCCACCCTGAAGACGCTGGAGGAATTCGGAGAGGTGATCGGCATGGACCGCTCGCCGGAGGCGCTCGCCTTCTGCCGACAGCGGGGGCACCACCGGCTGGCGCTCGCCCTGGGGGAGGAGCTGCCGGTGAAGGACGAGAGCGTGCAAGCCCTAACCGCGCTCGACCTGCTGGAGCACATCGAGGACGACGGGGCTGCGGTGCGGGAGTTCGCGCGTGCGCTGGCCCCGGGCGGAGTGCTGCTTATCACCGTGCCCGCGTGCCCCTTCCTATGGAGCGAACACGATGAGGCACTGAACCATCTCCGCCGCTACCGCGCCTCCCGCCTTCGCCGCCTCCTGGACGGGGCCGGGCTGGAGATCGTGCGCCTCTCCCCGGTCATCGCCACTCTGCTGCTCCCCATCGCGGTGCTGCGGCTGCTCCAGAGGCTGCGGGGGAAGAAGGGAGCAGAGGCGAAGACCGCCTTCATCGAGCCCCCTGCGTTCATCAACACCGCTCTCATCTGGCTGCTCCGGATGGAGGCGAGGTGGCTGCTGCGCTTCAACTTCCCCGTCGGGGTGTCCCTGGTGGCCGTGGCCAGAAAGCCGGCCCGCGCCGGCGCGTGACCGCCTCCCCTCCGCCGCGGTGGGGCAGGGGGGCGGAGCCGAGAGGGGAAAGGGGAGACCAATGTGGAACTACGCGACCGCCGGAGGTGGGTGAAGGAGAAACTTTGCATGTCCGAGCCTGAGGATAGAGGCAAGCTGGAGCTGGCTGCCCCCGTCAAGGCCTTTCTCGCACAACTCTACCGCGATCCCCGCTACCTGCTGGTGGGGACGACCATGCGTTTGGGCAGAGAAAAGATCTCTTTCATCGAGTCCTGCGCGGTCTTCTCCGCGGCGGGCGAGGCGCAGGGCCAACTGCTGCTGAACCGGGAGTACGCGCGCCGGGGCCGCCCTGACGGCGAACGCCCCTACGGGTATGACTCTCTGCTCGACTACTACTTGTCCCGCCAGACGAACGGCCTGCTGGAGCTGGACGAAGAGGAACTCAGCGCGCTGCGCGACGAGTCCTGGCAGTACTACGTGCGGCGCAATTTCGACTTCCAGATCGGCGATTACGACCAGGCGCGCGAGGATGCCGAGCACAACCTCGGCCTGCTGAATCTGGTCGAGCACAGCGAGGCCGCGGAGGAGACCAAGTGGGGATTCCTCAAGTGGTGGCCCTGGATCGAGCGGGACCGCGCGGTGGCCCAGGCGCTGCTCGATCTGCTGGAAAACGACCTGGAGCAGGCGGCGACCGAACTCTACCGGGTCGGGCGGAGAATCGAGCAGTACGGCGCGCGGCACGAGGAGCGGTATCGGCAAGAGGAGGGCGACAACCGCTCCATCTGCGAGGCGATGGAGGAACACGTTTCCGCTCTGGTGGAGGTGCTGCGACAGGAGGAGGGACTCCCGGTCTGCCTGGAGGAGCGGATAGACCAGGCCGCCGCCCGCGGGGACGAGGAGGAGGTGGAGCGCCTGCGCGCGGAACTCATCCGCCGCACCATCTCCGACGAGCCGTGAAGATGAGCGGCGGACCGCGGCGGGACCATGCGGTCACTCCAGGCCGAACGCCCGTGAGATATAAACCGCCATCTGATCCCGCGTGCAGGTGATCTCCGGGTGATAGAGCCCGTCGGGATAGCCGCTGGTGACGCCCGCGGCCTTGATGAACTGAATGTACTTGCGCGCCCAGAAGTCGCACGGGACATCCGGAAACACGGGCTCCAGGCATCCTTCGTCCGGCACGCTCTCCTCGCCTCCCGCCATCGCCCGCGCGATGAACACCGCCATCTGCCCACGGTTCACCACCCCCTCGGGATGGTAGCCGTCTGCATAACCCTGCACCACTCCCTCACTGTGACAGTACTCCACGTACTTGAAGGCCCAGTGGTCGCGCGGGACGTCCGGGAAAGAGGCGGTCGCGGGGCCGGTGGGAACGGCCTGGTCCCCGCCCGCCAGCGCGCGGGCGATGAACACCGCCATCTGGTCGCGGGTGATCGTCTTGCCGGGCAAGTAGCAGTCGTCCGGATATCCCTGCGCCACCCCGGCCGCCTTCACCGCCTCGATGGAGGACACCGCCCAGTAGTCCGGAGGCACGTCGAGGAAGGAGCTCACCGCCACCGTCTGCTCGGCCGTCTCTCCGAAGCGGCCGACGCCTCCCTGCTGGGCCATCTGGAAGGCCAGGCGATAGTAGCCGTACCGCTCCGGCGCGCGCCAGGGAATCGAGAAGGTGTGCTCCCCGCCCGGAGCGACGGGGGTGTCGGGCGGCAGGTCATACTCCAGGCCGGCCGGCGGCGCGGCCGCGTCGTCTCCGGTGTAGCGGAGACAGTGCCCCTCCCTCCGGGTCCAGTCGCCCTCTCCCGTGTTGCGGAAGCGAAGCGTGAGCAACAGATCGCGCCCGCAGACCGCGGCCGCGGGCAGGGCCGCCTCCATCACCTCGCTGTCGCAGGGAGGGCCTCCCAGGGAGAAATCCACCGCCGGTGTGTCGCAGCCGGCCTGGACCACGGCCCCCTCCCAGAGGCCGGAGGCGTCCTCTGTGGCGGCAGAGACCGTATAGGTCCCCGGCGGGAGATGGGCCAGGCGAAAGGCCCCCGCTGGCCCTGTGGTGTAGGCGGTGTAAGTGGCTCCCCCCTCCCCGACGGCGGTGACCGCGGCGCCGGCGACAGGTGCGCCGGCGGACAAGACCCGGCCCACGATGCCTCCCGGCTCCGTTTCCAAAGGCCTGTCTCCGGCGAGCAGGGCGGCGGGAGACAGCAACCCATAGCCGCTATCCGGCCGCCAGCCCTCCTGGCTCTCGTCCAGAGGGACCGCGCTCTGCTGCAAGCGCCGCCAGAGGAGCCGGTTGGCCGCGCCCGCCGGCGCTTCGGGCGCGCTCCCCAGCCAAAGCCCTGCCGCGGCCGCCACGTGGGCGGCCGCCTGCGCCGAGCCGAAGGCAAAGCCATAGGGGGGACCGCCGGGATCGGGCCGCAGGGTGCACGCATAGGTGGGCAGGGTGGAGTAGACGCCGGCCGCTTCGTCTCCGCCGGGCGCGCAGAGCGCGACCTGATCCCCCGCGCTGGCGTACCAGGCGACAGCTCCATCTATCGTGGTGGGCGCCACCGCGAAGACGTGGGGACAGGCCCCCGGAAACATCGGCGGCCCATCTCCGGCATCGCCTGCCGGCGCCACCAGAAAACACCCCCGCTCCCACGCATAGTCCACCGCCTCCTGGACCTCCCGGGACCAGGCAGGCCCCGTGAACCCGATGAGAATCACCGACGCGCCCTGGTCGGCCGCGTAGACGATGGCCGCGGCCAGGTCCGCCTGGTTTGCGAGGCCGCTCTCGTCCGCCACCTTGAGGGGAAGCAGGCGGACCGGATATCCCAGGCCGGCGATCCCCTCCGCATTATTCGCGGCGGCGGCGATGATCCCCGCAAGATGAGTGCCGTGGCCGTGCTCATCCGTGGCGTCGGGGCAGCCGAATCCGCGCGCGGCCGAGAGCAGTATCTGTCCTCCCTGGGACACGTCCGCGCCCCCTGCCCCCGGGTTCTCGAAATCCGGATGATTCGGGTCAATGCCGGTGTCAATGACGGCCACGATAGGCGTATCCTCGGGCCTGGTGGAGGCGTCGAAATAGGCGCCGGGATAGAGGGACCACGCGGCGACCGAGTCCAGAACGTAGAGAGGCCACTGGAGGCGGTGATCCCCGGAGACGGCGGAATAGGCGGGATCGTCAGGGGCCGGGAGCGCGGCGCGAGAGGCGCGCCAAGAGGGCCGTTCCCCAGCGTAAGGGTCTGCGCGATACGAAGAGGACGTCGCCCAATCGGCCTGGGCCGGAGCCGCCCCTCCCGACACGAGACTCAACACGATGAGGCCCATGAAACCCAGCGCGATAACCCTGCCAGCTCGAGCCGCCATGGCCTGACCAGCATGTTGTATTCGTCGAGAAAGGAGCGATTCCTTTGCCCCCGGCTCATCCCGCCCCGCAGCTTCCCCCCGGCAGGCGTCTTCCCGCGCTGGGTCGGAATAGGGACACGACTCGCGAATCGGCCGAGGGGCCGGCCGGGGAGGGGAAGAAGAATCGGGTGTTGCAAGACAATCGCAAGTGAATGGGAGTGAGGCATGAGCAACTTCGTTCACGCAACAGATTGGGCGGCGGCGCACGGCTGGGAGGCGATGGCGTGCTCGGAGGAGGACGACGCCTCCGCCGCTCGCAGGGAAGTGGAGGAACTGGAGAAGCAGATCGCCGACCTGAAGGCCAGATGGCCCATCCACTCCGTCCCGCCCTCGATGCTGGAGCAGCTGGAGGAGCTGGAGGAGAGGCTCGAAAAGGCAAAGCGCCGCGCCGGAGATGGGGAGGCGGATTAGCGGCCGGGCGGCAAATACAGTATAATCCCGCCCGGAGGCCGGGCCGATGGCCGAGAGACAGACCGTCGCCGTGAACCGCCGGGCGCGGCACGACTACGATATCATCGAGACCTATCACGCGGGGCTGGTGCTCACCGGCACCGAGATCAAGTCCATCCGCTCCCACCGGGTGGACCTGCGGGATGCCTATGGCCAGGTAGAGCGGGGGGAGGCCTGGCTGTACAACATGCACATCTCCCCCTACGACAAGGGCCTGCGGGACAGCCCCGATCCCCGCCGCCGCCGAAAGCTTCTCCTCCATCGCCGCGAGATAAACCGCCTGCTGGGCCGCAGCCTGGAGAAGGGCCTCACCATCATCCCGCTGCGGGTCTACCTGGAGCGCGGCTACGCCAAGGTGGAAATCGCCCTCGCCCGCGGCCGCCGCCAGTACGACAAACGCCGCGCCATCGCCGAGCGCGAGGCCCGCCGGGAGGAGGAAAGGGCGTTCAGCAGGAGGAGGTAGCCTACTCAGAGATGGACTGTCCAGGTAAGCTCCTTGAGAAACTCCCTCCGCTTGTCAGTATCGGAGATAATCGCCCCCAAGTCATAAACAGCGCGTACTAGGCGGTCAGATTCTATTGCATGCATTACGGCTGGTGTCATGCAACTCGCCAGGTAGATAGTATGGACGGCTCTATTCTCTTTGAAGGCTCGGTCAAAGCTCTTCTTGCAAGCGCCATAGCGCTCTAAAGCCCCTGCTGGGTCCAATCCAGCTTTTATCTCCATCGCCACCTCGAGCGTCCCTTCAGGTGAGCGTACGGATACATCGGGTTCAGAGCCAAACTCTATTATGTAACCATTGACAAGTATTATCGCGCGAATGTTATCTGGATTACGCGGGCGGCTAGGCATCTTTCGCTTAGCACTCGTGACAAATGAAACAATCTTCCCGGTATCGAGAAAGTGGTTGAGGATTAGTTCCTTAACGATCGTGCTGCCAGTATGACCTATGCGATTGCGCCATGAGCCATTGACTTCTGCCCCAAAACTCATCGCACACAACAAACGCTTGTCTGACTTCAGAAATCCTGGATATGTTTCAATGAGTGTGCTGACGTGATTGTTGATAGTGATCGCTTGTGCGGTCCATTTGTCCAATTTCTTGTCGCATGCCCTTGTGTTTCTGAGCAGCACCGCAAAGCCTTTCTTGGAAAGAAGCGCCGAGCGGACATAATAATCCAAGCACGCGGGCCTCAGTTGCAACAAGCGAGGATGACAGAACACTACTACCGGATCGCAATGGGCTTTGTAGACATATTCCCAGGCAACTTTGGATATACCAAACGATTGTGGATGATCCCAGTTTATTTGCTCTTGTTCTTCAGACGAGAGACGATTCGGGGTCCAAGCTCGCGCGATCTCGCTGGAACGCCGCAGATAGAAAGCCGACCTAAAGGCGTACTGGAGTCGAATTGAAGCAAGCGTTAAATCGGAATCCACTATTGCTTTCTCCAGATTACTACGCTCTCCCGGACCGGAATCCGTCCCCAGCGTCCCATTTGTTGAGAGCTGTTACCTTTGTAGCGAGTAATCAGGATCTGTTCAGTATTGAATCCATACTCCGCTGCGATATCAGAGAGGATTAAGTCCACCGGAATATGTTCTCCGTGGAAACGCACGTTGTCAACCACCAAAGCCACGAACGCGCCTGGAGCTACCCACTTGCTCCAGTGGCCTATAGCGCGTTTCATATCCGTGAAGTACCCCATGACCATAAACGGGATACGTGCGTTGTTGAGTGTATGTCCGCGAAGAGCAGTGATAACTTCCTCTACTGCTTCGTGACAAGGTTCTTCATCGGACGCAGTTCTTGACTCGATGTGTGAGCGCAACATAGAATGGCGCAGATCCCTCATCTCACTGAAGTTGCGCACGAATCCGAGACATAACTCCAGGCAATAGGTCCGCGTATAATCATATCTGTTGAGGTATGGTGGAGAAGTGATAATTGCAGAAATGGGACGCGGGAAGGTAATACCATCAGGCGCACAGGTATCTCCATACCATACTTGCGGTCTGGTCGAGCGCAAAACCTCGGGATCACCGAACATACCATTATGAAGCGCCTGCAAATCCTCCTCAGCTTGCTCGCACTTTCTTCGTAGTGCCACGTCGGGCGTCTTTGGTCTTCGGTTTCTATTAAGCCGAAGAAACTGGCCGTCCTTTGACGTGTAACTTACCTCCTCTAATATCGCATAAAAGAGTAGCAGCATAACATCCCTAAGTGGCGCTTCCAACTGCTGAATACAGGATTTCCACTGTCTGAGTCGGAGGAGCGTAGTGGAAGGAAATGCAATCGGTATGATGCGAACATCGTCGGCAACTGGCGCGGGCTCGGCAGAATCCACAGCGAGTAGAAGACGGCGATATGTGGCCATGATCTCCCCGCTCTTAACATCGATGAAAGACGGCAAAGTGCGGGCGACAAACGCTGCAATGGGCAGACGATCTATACCATAGGAGGCAATACCTTTACACCACGCTGCGAATAACGTTGTTCCCATACCTGCAAAGGGATCGAGAAGAAGATCATTTTGCCCAATGGCAAATTCTTTGAGCATAAGTCTAACGAACTCTAAAGCAAACGCCTCCTTATACCTATATAGTCGGAGAAGTGGTGTCCGTTTGTTCCCGACATACGAAACCAACTTTCCTAAGCTTAGGTGTTCACGCAGAAACTGTGTGTACTTCTCCTCCAAGGAGTCTCGCGCATCGGTCACGCTTCCGTTGCATGAAGTGCGATTCAGAGCCGACTTCGGTGTAGCAATTCCCCCGCCGGAACTTATGATAAACTGTTGCACTGTAACCTCTCGCTCCCACTTCACCCAACGTGTCTGTGTATAGCCACGAAGAAACTATAACACATACGTTTGCCTGCGTCAAGCAAGAACCGCGTGTAACAACCAACCCTTGTGCTAGTATCAACGTGAGGGCTTCTGCGCTTCCGCCGTTCGTACCTGCAATTATCTCACCTCTCCTCCCGCAACAGCCTCCCCAGGGCCGGCTCCCTGTAGTCGTTCACGATGTAATTGGTGCCCAGCGCGCGGTGGAGCTCCCTGGCGCGCTCCGCCTCCCGCGGCAGCCGGCTCAGCACGGCCGCGCCCATCGCCACCCCCGCCTGCACCTCGCTGCGCCCGTCGCCCACGACGAGGACCTGCCGGGGTGGAATAGCGAGGTCCCGCAGCAGCCCCTGCATCACCTCGTCCTTCGGCATCCTCCGGTCCCAGTCCGACCCGTAGACGGCTTCCACCAGTTTTCCCGGCCCCACCTCGAAGCCCAGCGCCGCGATCTCCTCCATCATCCCCTCCAGCGGTTCCGTGCGCGAGATCACCGCGCCGGTGACGAAGTAGTTCTTCACCCCGGCCCCGCGCAGCCGCCGCAGAAACTCCAGCGACCCCGGAACCCGCCACGCGGCAGGGTCACGGCGCGCGGCCGCGAGATTGCGGTCGCGACAGGCTTTCCCCAGCACGGACTCGTAAAGCCGGAACAGCCGCGGCGTGTGCGCGGCCGCGAAGTCGCGCACGCGGGGCGAATCGGGAATCTCCGGGAAGCGCTCCTCCCCCCTCCAGATGGCGCGGATGATCTCCGCGTTGGCCGCGGCCTCGCGTTCGTCGAGCGGCCCGCCCGGCGGCGCGGCCGCGCCCTCCTGGAGCGCGCGCCGGATCGCCCACTCCATCTGGGTGAGGGCGGCGAGGCCGGCCGACTCCAGAGCAAAGCGGTCGGTCTCCTCCGTGCGCAGGGCATCCACGCGGGAGGCGATCTCCGCGCCGTTCTCCTCCCGGTCATATCCCTCCGGCAGGCCGTTGGCGATCACCCAGGAGAGAATGGCGCTCATCACCGGAGGCCACTCGCGGATGAGTGAGTGGGTTCCGTCCACATCGTGGAAGGCGTGGGTGATGGGCCGCCGGCCCAGCCTGCGCACTATCTCCAGCTCGCCGATGTGGTCGGGCAGGTCGGTGTCGTCGAGGATGATCATGCGCGCGGGGCCGCCTTTCTCGCCGCTAGCCGAAGAAGTGCGCCTCCACCTCGCGGCAGAGGTGGTGGTAGATGGACTGATGGCTCTCCTGGATCTCCGCGGTCCCCTGCCCGGGGGCGGTGACGCACACATCGCACAGGGCCGCAAGGGCGCCCCCGGAGGGGCCGGTGAGCCCGATCACGGTCAGGCCTACCGCCCGCGCGGCGCGCGCCGCGAGCAATACGTTCTCCGACCCGCCGGAGGTGGTGATCGCCAGCAGCGCGTCTCCCTCCCGCCCCAACGCCTGCACCAGCTGCGCGAACGCGAGGCGGGGGTCCACGTCGTTGGCGAAGGCGGTCGCGAAGGAAACATGCGTGGTGAGCGCCACCGCGGGCAGCGCGCCCTGGAGCCGCGCGGCGAGCAATTCGCCCTCCGGCCCCTGCCCGGCCAGCCGCGCCCGCAGGTCTTCTGGAATGGGCCTTTCTTTCTCGAACCCCTTCAACAGTTCCCCCGCGATGTGCTCGCAGTCGGCCGCGCTGCCGCCGTTGCCGCAGAGCAGCAGCTTGCCGCCGCCCGCGAACGTGGTGACGAGCGCGTCTCGCGCGGCCGCGATCTGCTCCCGGCAGGGCGCGAGTTCGGGACGCCTGGCTAGCAGCGCGTCTAGCGCGGCGCTTTCGCTCACAGCTCGACCTCGACCTCCACCGGCCGGCGGGGCTTGCGGGCCGGCAGGGGGATTTTCCATTCGCCGTCCACCGGCGCGAGCGCCTCTCCGTTCACCCTCACGGCCCTCACCCGGCTCTTGCCGCTGGCGTGGTGGAAGGTGAAGCGATAGTCCACGCCGCGGAACTGCTTGCGCACCTGGTACTCCTTCCAGGCGGAGGGGGCGGCCGGCGCGATCCGCAGCCCGTCGAAGTCGGGCAGTACGCCGACCATCTTGTCAATCGTCTTCAGATACCAGGCGGTGGAGCCGGTGAAATTGCTGTAGGGATTCATCCCGAAGTGCGGGTGCGAGGGTCCGACCGCGAAGTTCGACTGCTGGTGGGGCGGGCCGGTCGAGATGTCCGGGAAAGTGTTGCCGGGCATGGAGATCTTCATCTCGCGGTAGGCCTGGTCGGCGCGGCCGGTGGCGGCCAGCCCGTAGATGAAGAACGAGTGGCCGTGGGTGTAGACCGCGCCGTTCTCGAACTGGCCGGGGGCCATGTCGGCGATGCGCCCGGCGAGATCCCGGCTCTTCGCGGTGTAGGGAATGTCCAGGGAGGCGGTCCCGATGGGCGTCCAAAGCCGCTCGAAGGCCCGCAGGAGCTTCTCCTCCCGGCCCGCCGCGGCGGCGATCCCCGTGAACAGCATCCACGCGTTCACGGTGCAGTGCATGCGCCCCTCCTCGCTGGTCTCGGAGCCGATCGCCACCCCGTCGTCGTTGAAGCCGAACACATAGTGATGGCCGTCCCAGGCGTTGTCGTTGATCGCCTTGGTGGTGACCGAGATGATGCGCTCCATGAGCGCGGCGGTGCGCTCATCTCCCAGATGGCGGGCCAGCGCCAGCATCCGCTGCGCGGCGAAGACGAGGGCCGCGGAGAGCCACGTGCTCACCCCCTCCCCCCGCTTGGAGAGCCCGTCCATGGCGTCGTTCCAGTCCCCGTAGCCGATGCGGCACAGCCCCCGCTG
>WFSF01000012.1 GCA_015486155.1 Armatimonadota bacterium | reverse complement strand
TGCTTCCCTCTCCTCGCGTTACACCCGGCCTCCGGGCCGGGTGAGGATTGAAACTTGGGGGATGGCCCGCGAGAGACTCGCACGCCATCGTTACACCCGGCCTCCGGGCCGGGTGAGGATTGAAACCGCATGGGCGTGTCGGAGGTCCGGCGGTGGGACGTTACACCCGGCCTCCGGGCCGGGTGAGGATTGAAACTCGCCTGTCTTAGAATACTCTCCACCACTGCCCGCCGTTACACCCGGCCTCCGGGCCGGGTGAGGATTGAAACGGCCACGCCCACGTCCCAGAGTCCCCCCTCGTCGGTTACACCCGGCCTCCGGGCCGGGTGAGGATTGAAACGAGGATTTCCCATCCGTCGCCGGCGTCGCGCTGAAAGTTACACCCGGCCTCCGGGCCGGGTGAGGATTGAAACAGCTGGCGACTGGCGGATCCTCCAGCATCCGCGCGGGTTACACCCGGCCTCCGGGCCGGGTGAGGATTGAAACTCCGGGCTTTCCGTGGTGCCGAAGTTCTCCGGCGAGTTACACCCGGCCTCCGGGCCGGGTGAGGATTGAAACACCGCGTCGGGGCCGTCCAGCCGGCGGATCGAGGTTACACCCGGCCTCCGGGCCGGGTGAGGATTGAAACCGGTGAGCCCTGGGTTCCCTTGCCCTGCTCGTCCGTTACACCCGGCCTCCGGGCCGGGTGAGGATTGAAACCGGGCAACGCCAGGAGTTGCAGCGAAAGGGGCTGGTTACACCCGGCCTCCGGGCCGGGTGAGGATTGAAACGTCGCGGTTGCGATAGACCAGCAGCAGCATCTGGTCGTTACACCCGGCCTCCGGGCCGGGTGAGGATTGAAACTTGCCACCGCAAGAAGCGGTCCCCCCGCGGCCGGCCGGAGGCGGCGAATTTCTCCGCCAAACAGCGCGCCTGTTCCCCTCAATATCCGAATGCCCGGGCCACGTAAACCGCCATCTGCGCTCTGGTGCATTCGGTTTCCGGGTGGTAGAGCCCGTCGGGATAGCCGGACACCACGCCCTCGGACTTCAGATACTCGACGTAGGGATAGCACCAGGCCCATTCGTTGGCCGCGGTGACATCGGGGAAGCTGGGCGAGGCCGGCGTGGTGTAGGTGTCGAAGAAGGAGTCGCCTCCCGCGCGCGCGCGGCCCACGAATACCGCCATGGCTCCCCGGTCCACCGGGAGCGCGGGGCGGTAGGTGCCGTCACCGAACCCGTGCGCCACGTCCTGGGCGGGGTCCGCGCAGTACTCGATGTACTTGTAGGCCCAGTAGTCGGCCGGCACGTCCGAGAAGGTCGGGGTGGCGGGGCCGGTCGGCACGGCGGCGTCTCCCCCGGCGATTCCCCGCGCCAGATACACGGCCATCTGGTCCCTGGTGACCACGAGTTCGGGCTGGTAACTGCCGTCGGGGAATCCATGAACGACATCGTTGGCCGCCACCGCCTCCACGTAGCTCCAGGCCCAGTACAGGTTGTCCACATCGGTGAAGGTATGTATACCCACCGAGCCGTGGGTGAATAGTTCCTGCATCCCCACGTTCCACACCCCGTAATCATCCCGGTACTTGGCATAGACCAGCCGTCTTCCCTCGATATCGGGGCTCGATTCCTTACCCTGGCTGGCCGCCAGGGGCTGGGGCTGAGGGGAAGGCAGAGAGAGGTCAACCCAGTAGACGTCGGGCACACCGTACCGGTAGTCATTCCAGACCACTTTGGTGCCGTCTATGCGGATATTGTCCTTGCGGGTGTCCACACCGGTGCAGACCGGCCTGGTGGTCATGGTGTCCAGGTCGAGCGCGTAGATGTCCACTATCTCGAACAGGCCGCTGTCCCGCCTGAGGTCGCCGTAGACGACCGTGTGCCCCGAGATGTCGGGGGTGATTTCATACCACGAGGTATCGGTCAGCCGAGTCTCCGCCGGGTCCGGGTCCGGGCGATCATCGTCCTTCCAGTTGGGCACGCCGTCGCCGTCGGTGTCCACCGAAAGGTCGTAGAGATAGATGTCCGCCTGTCCGTTCCGCCAGTCCTCCCACACCACCAGGTCCCCGGAGATGCGGGGATACATCTGCCAGTCCGGCGCGGTGCAGAGGGGATAGGCCTGCTGGGTGTCCGGGTCCCAGATGTAGATGTCTGGGTTTTCCGGCTCTGTGGAGTGGGAATAGAATGCGAGGCCGTCCGGGTCGTTCCGGTAGTCCTCCCACACGATTCGTCCCCCGTCCACCGCGGGCAGCAGAGCGTCCGCGTTCTGGTGGGTGACCTGAATGGGATACTCGTTCGGAGTATTCAGGTTCAACGCCTCCACCTGGTAGAAGGTGAAATCCTGGTCGTATTGCGCCACGTACCCGGTCACCTCGTCGGCGATCCAGGTGAGCCAGGATCCGGAGAGGGAGGGATACAGGTGATATGAGACATCGAACTCCTCGTAAGGAGGCAGCGGGTCCCCGCTGAGGGGATCCCTGGGGAGGGTTACGTCATCCGGTATCGTGAACACCCCCCCAGTGCTCAAGTCCTTGACGGAAATGGCGTGGGGGGTGAGCGCACTGCCGTCGTACTCATAGGCGACCCGGTCGTCGGAGACCGCGGGGTACCTCTGATTGTGCGCGGTGTCGGCCGCGGCCAGCACCCTCGTCGCGCCGGTGGCGGTTTCCCCGAAGAAGACCGCGCCCTTCTTCATCCGCCAGTGGCAGGGATGCCAGCCCGGATCCGCGGGCGCAATTACATTGAAGTCGAAGGTGACCGCGCCCCCCGGCGGGACGCTCGCGCCCCCGGGGAGAGGAACCTCGCTGAGCCCCCAATCGTTGTTATCGTCCGGCGAGGTGGCCGCCAGCCGAAATCCGTCGGCCGCGGTCCAGGTGCAGTCACCGTCGTTCTTCATGGTGATGCTGACCGGATAGGTCTCCCCGGCGACCATGAACTCGGGGATATCGCTCTCCGCCACCACCGCGGTGTAGCCGACCCGGACGCTCTCCCCGGTCAGGCCGTTGTTGGTCTCGTCCTTCTCCGCAACCGCGTACCCGCTGTCCGCGAAGGCGATCACGTGGTACATCCCCGCGGGCATGTCGGGCACGGTCACGGTCGGCGTCTGCGCGCTCTGCGCGCCGGGCGCCAGCGCGGGCACGTCGATCGTCCCCAGCACGTAATCCTGGGGTGAGGGGATGGCGTTCTTGGAGAGCCCGATGATCGCCTGGCAGGGATCGGAGGCGGTGGTCCCGTTGTTCTTGATGGTGATGCTCGCCGGGATGCTGTCACCCCTTCCCACCGTGCTCTCGCCCAGGGAGACCGATTGCACCACCAGGTCCGGCCCGGCGGTGGGCGGGCCGTCGAGTGCGGCCGCGAGGTCAACCCGAGGGGTCTGGACATGGGTGTCCGGGTCCACGATCTGGACTCCGGTCAGCTTCAGCCGCTGCTCGATGGCGGCCGGATCGGTGAGGCCCTCCTGGGCGAGCACCGCCGCCGCGCCGGCCACATGGGGGGCGGCCATGGAGGTGCCTTGATAGGTGATGTATCCACCGCCGAGCTTGGCCGCGGTGATGAAGGCGCCGGGGGCGAAGAGGTCCAGCAGTTCCCCCCGGTCGGAGTAGTCCGTCGGGGTATCCACGTTTCCCTGGGAGCAGTCCGCGTCATAGGTCGCTCCCACCGAGGTGGCCGCGCTGGCGCAGGCGGGCAGGGAGATGCCGTGCAGAAAACTATCGTTTCCCGAGGAGACCGTCACCAGCATGCCGTGGGCCACCGCGTCCGCGATCGCCTGGCTCTCCGGGTAGTCGTCACAATCCGTGGGATCGGTGAATTCCAGGCTCACTCCCAGGCTGAGGTTGAGCACCCGGATGTTATAGGTGTCCCTGTTGGTGATGCACCACTCGATCGCGGCCACCGTGTCCGAGGCATACCCATAGCCGTCCGAATCGAGCACCTTGAGCGCCACCAAATCGGCCCCGGGGGCGATGCCCCGGTAGGTGCTTCCCGTTCCCGCGGCGATGCTGGCGACATGGGTTCCGTGGCCGTTGTCGTCCATAGGATCGGAGTCGTCATTGACGAAATCGTAGCCGCCCACCACCTTGCTGTTGGGGAACGAGTCCGACCCGCCCAGGTCGGGGTGGGTGTAGTCCACTCCGGTGTCCAAGATGGCGATGGCCACCCCGGAGCCCGTCGCGCCCGCGGCCTCCGCCTCCGGCTGGCCGATGAGGGGGCCGCTCTCCGCCAGGTCGGCCTGCAACCGGTGATCCGGATAGACCGACTCCACCAGGGGAGACGCGGCGAGTTGGGCCAGCGCCTCGCGGTCCACCGAGCCCGCGAGGAAGGGGAAGATGGAATAGCGGCGGCGCACCCGGAACTTCGGCGCCTGCTGCATCGCGCGCGCGGCCAGCTTGTGGACGGCTGGGATGCGCTGCCGCCAGTCCAGGGCCCTCGCCTGGGGCAGGGCGGGGTCCCACAGGGAGACGATGACACGCGCGGTTCCGGAACGGGCCAGGTCCCGCTCTACCTGTGGGTGGACATAGCACCGGGGCGCGGCGAAAGCGGCGCCGCCCCAAAGAATTGCGATCAACAACACGACCGCCAGGCCTGCCTGGAAACGCCTCATCTTACTTTTCCCATCGCGGCCGTCCTCGGGCGGCCTTGCGCACCCCCTCCTTTCGCCCCCAGTATACCCCAATCCGCTCGGAGCCGACCAGGAGGGGCAGGGGGCGCATGAACGCGGTGGGGAGAGAACTGCGGGAACACGCCAAGCGGTCGCCGCGCCCTGCTTTCCGCCCGCAGGCAAGCCGGTGCAAGGCAGGTAGGGCGCGGGGGGAGTCAGGGAGAAGAATACTGCCGAGACCCCAGGCGGTGGCGCAGCCTAGAGAGGGGAGGAAACGGATGAGGATTGCCGACCTCGACACACCGTCGTTGCTGGTGGACCTGGACCGACTGGAGGCCAACCTCGACCGGATGGCCCGCATCGTTCGCTCCGCAGACCTGCATCTCCGCCCTCACACCAAGACCCACAAGACCCCGGAGATCGCGAAGATGCAGCTCGCGCGCGGGGCGGCCGGCATCACTGTGGCCAAGATAGGGGAGGCGGAGGTGATGGCCGACGCGGGGATAGACGATATCTTCATCGCCCACCAAGTGGTGGGGGAGAAGAAGATAGAGCGATTGGTCGAGCTGGCGAAGCGCGTCAAGGTGGCGGTCGGGGTGGACAGCATGGACGCGGCCGCGCCGCTCTCCACGGCCTTCGCCCTGCAGGGGATGCGGCTGCCGGTATTGCTGGAGGTGGACGTCGGGCTGCGCCGGTGCGGCGTGAGCGCGGAGGAAGCGCCCCTCCTGGCGAGGGAGATCAACACCCTCCCCGGCCTCAACCTGGCCGGCGTCTTCGCCTACGCGGGACAGGTGTACGCGGCCCGCAACGAGAACGAGGTGGCGGGGATCGCGGCCTTCGAGTGCCGCACTCTCACCGAGGTGGTCCAGCACCTCTCCCATCTGGCCCCCGTGGAGGGCTGGGTGAGCGGGGGCTCCACCCCCACCGCCGCCCACTACACGGCCGGCTGCGGGCTGACCGAGATCAGGCCGGGCACCTATGTCTTCAATGATCGAATGCAGATAGACCGCTGGTCGGCGCGGCCGGAGGACTGCGCGCTCACGGTGCTGGCCACCGTGGTGAGCACTCCGGAGCCGGGCCGCGCGGTGCTGGACGCGGGCAGCAAGTCCCTGAGCACGGACCAAGCGCCGGAATCGCCCGGATATGGGATGCTGAAGGAAGACAGCGGCGCGGTGCTGGTGAAACTCAACGAGGAGCACGGTTTCCTCGATCTCTCCAACGCCGAGCTGAAGCTGCGCGTCGGGGACCGGGTGGAGGTGATCCCGAATCACTGCTGCACCACCGTCAACCTCCACGACGAGCTGGTGGCGGTGAGAAAGGGAGAGGTGGTGGAGACGTGGCGAATCGCCGCGCGGGGGAAGGTGAAATAGGCGGGAGGTATAGAACGGCCGGCGGGCGCGCGTGGGTAACCCCGCTCTATAAAGGGATCGTTGAAGGAGGTTTTCATGTCTGAGAAGCAGATCATCGTCTCGAAGGAGCTTCCCGCCCCGAAGGGGCCCTATTCCCCCGCGGTGCGGGCGGGCGGCTTCATCTTCGTCTCCGGCCAGGGGCCCATCGTTCCCGCGACCGGCGAGGTGGTCAAGGGGAGCATCGAGGAGCAGACGCGCCTGGTGCTGGAGAATATCAAGGCGATTCTGGCGGCGGCCGGGGTGGGCCTGGAGGCGGTGGTGAAGACCAACGTCTACCTGGCCGACATCGAGGATTTCGCGGCCATGAACGGCGTCTACGCCACTTTCTTCCCCGAGAACCCTCCTGCCCGGACCACCATCCAGGCCGCCAACCTGCCCCTGGGGATCGGGGTGGAGATAGACGTGATCGCGGCGGGGTAACTCGCACGTCGCACACCATCTGCTGGCGGCATTGATACTGCGATTGTATGAGTGGGTTGCCGTCTTTACGCGGCTGGCAGCGAGCAACCGTGCTCGTAATCTCAGGCCCTTCGCTGCCGATTCCACGGCGGAAGGAGACCGCTCAAGAGGTGCCTTTCGACACTATCGCTGGCCCGCGTTTCGAGGAAGTAAAGCTCGATTCTATCGCCTTGTCGAGTGGCCTCGAGAATGCAGTGGTTTACCCTGCAATTCGTCACCTGCCCTCCCTCGAAACAGTTTCTGGGCGATATGTTACCGTATCCTTGATTAAACCGTTGTGATAGGTTATTGCACTTGCCCACGTAGCGCACATCGCCGTTGACCAACAAAGCGTATACACCCTCGCGAGAGTTTTTTGACGGGATTTGGAACTTGCAGAAAGGGCCGGTTCCCTCAGTATGCAGTGACAGTCCCTTCAGGTTTGCATAACGAGATTGTGGATGGTCAACGAACACGTCCCCCTTCTCCTTGTCGCGTCTCGGCACGATATCACAGACATACACAAAACAGTAGCCGCAAATCAGATGGGTCAACATAACTAATGTCTCCTTGCGCCCTCCTCCGCCCGTGGCCTAAGACACAGGAGTCTAACATAAACCAAGCGTCATCGCATTCAGCCAGATAAGGAAGATCTTAATTATCCTCCCGGCCCGCTGTCCGGGGGGCGCCGACAAAACGGCCCCCTGCGGCTCTCTGGGGTTTCCATTTCGGGGGCGGTCTTGTGGAATAACCCACTGGTGACCGGCGGTGGCCCTGGCGGCGATGCTTGGCCGTTCGTCCCCCGTGTGGCCCCTGAAATGACGATATGAGCGCATGGCGCTGATGTTTAGAGATAGAGCGCGACAACTGTTCTTGAATCTGCCGATAGTGAGCTATTTCGCCGCTCGAAGGAGGGTGAGGGAGGCGGTCTTCGAGGAGGATCCCTTCCGGCGCACGGAGCTGCAGGAGGAGGGGTTGTGGCTGCTCGCGTTGCTCATCATCTTCCTGCTGGCGGTCAGCCTCTTCCTGATCACCGCGGCCGACTACAGCACGCGCAGCATCCCCGGTGTGGCCGCGCCGCTGGTGACGGTGCTGGGGAGCGATGTCACCACCTGTTTTCTGCTGGTGATGGTGCTGCTCATCACCGCGTACATCCGGGAGCGGCTGGCCGAGCGGTGGCGGGAGAACCGGAGGCTGATTGACGAGCTCACCCGGAAGGAGAGGGCGCTCAAGAAGAAGGACGCGCAGCTCAGCACCTGGGGGGAGTTGAGCCACGCGCTGATCGCGAATTTCGATCTGCCCCGCCTGCTGGACCTCATCGTCACCACGGCCATAGAGGTGACCAGCGCGGACCGGGGATCCGTGATGCTGGTGGACGAGAGCGAGGGCACGCTCACCATCAAGGCGGCAAAGGGCATCCCGGAGGAAATCGTGAAGTCCACGAAGGTCCGGCTGGGGGAGGGAATCGCCGGCCGCGTCGCGCTCACCGGCAAACCTCTGTTGCTGCGCCGGGGAGACCAGAACCCGCCGCTGGAGCCGCTGCGCCGGCGCGAGGAGGAGATTTCCTCCGCCATCTCCGTTCCCCTCACCATCGAGGACCACATCGTGGGGACCCTCAACGTCAGCGAGTCCCACCGCGCCAGCGAGTTCGGGGAGGAGGAGCTTCGCTCTCTCACTCTCTTCGCCAACCAGGCCGCGCTGGCCCTGGAGAAGGCGCAGCTCTACCGGGATTCGCAGCGCCAGCTCGAAAAACTGCTCTCCGTGCTGGACGAACTCAGCCGCACTCAGGCGCAGTTGGTCCACTCGGAGAAACTCGCCTCCCTGGGGGTGCTGGCCGGCGGGATCGCGCACGAGATCAACAATCCTCTGATGGTGATCCTGGGCCGCACGGAGCTGTTGCTGATGGAGGAGGAGTTGCCGGAGCGGCTGCGGGACAACCTCGACACCATCCGCGGGGAAACCGAGCGCATCGCCGATATCGTCGCCGGACTGCTCACTTTCGCCCGCAAGAGCCGCCAGGACAAGATCGAGCCGGTGAACGTCAACGAGGTGGTGGAGCGCACCCTGATGCTCAGCGAGCACCAGCTCACCGTGGGCAACGTGCAGGTGGTGAAGGAGCTCGCGCCGGAACTGCCCGCCATCCAGGCGAACGCCGGGCAGCTCCAGCAGGTGTTCATGAACCTCATCATCAACGCCTACCACGCCATGCCCCACGGCGGAAAGCTCATCGTGCGCACCGGCGCGGTGCCGGGGGACCGCGTCTTCGTCGAGATTCAGGACACCGGCCAGGGAATCTCGCAGGAGAACCTGGATCGGATCTTTGATCCCTTCTTCACCACCAAGGAGGAGGGGAAGGGAACCGGACTTGGGCTGGCGGTGAGCCGCAACATCATTGAGGCCCACGGCGGTCTCATCGGCGTGGAGAGCGAGGTGGGCGTCGGAACGACCTTCCGCGTGGTGTTGCCCAAGGTTCCGCCCGCCCCTTCCAAGGCGAACGGGGCCTTCAATCTGGACAACCTCACCGAGCGCCTGACCTCCACCGCCCCGGTCGCGTAGCGCATCTCCAGCAGGGCGGATTTCAAAGGCTGTTCCTCTCCATCTGTCTGTACCACCTTCGGCGGGATTCTCCGCCACAAGAGGACCGTGGATTTATGGCGACGCGCTTCGCGAGCGTCGCCGGATGGCTCTCCTTCACTTCGTTCAGGACAGGCCTCGCGTGATTACGACCGGGAGGACAGGGAGGGGCGGCGGGCATGCGTCCCGCCAGCGGCGGACCGCTGGCTAGGCCTACGGCCGCCATGGCGGCTCGCCTTCGGCGGGCTTAGCCACATCTCGGCCCTCTGGGCTTAGGGACCTTTGCCCGCCCCGCAAGCGGAGCTTGCGAAGAGTGGTTCGTTTGTGTGAGGTGATTTGGCGGGGATGGGTATCCCCGCCCTACAGCAGGCACAGGTGGGGCATCCGCCTCCGGCGGATCCGAGACCTGTGCTACTGAAAGGCCGGCGGGCAGGGGTCGGGCGGGCGCGCGCGGAACAGAGAAATATATCTGGAGAGGACGCGCCATGAGTCAGACGAGAGAGAGCCTTGCCAGCGACCTGAGAAATATCGGCATCGAGCCCGGGGACGTGGTGTTCTTCCACAGTTCCCTCAAGAGCCTCGGCTGGGTGGAGGGAGGCGCGGAGGCGGTGGTGGATGCCTTTCTGGACGCGGTCGGCCCGGAGGGGTTGGTGATCGTCCCCACCCTGACCTTCACCTTCGCCCACGGAGATCTGGCCAAATTCGCCTTCGATCCCAGGGAGACGCCCTCCCGGGTGGGAAAGATCACCGACACGCTCTGGCGCCGGCCCAACGCCTTCCGCAGCGCGCATCCGACTCACTCCATCGCGGCCATCGGTCGGAGGGCGGAGGAGCTGGTGCAGGGACATGACAAGACCTCGACCTTCGGCAAGGACGGCCCCTATCGGCGGTACGTGGCCTGGGGGGCAAAGATCTTGTTCCTGGGCGTCAAGATGAATTGTAATACCACTCTCCATGCGATCGAGGATTGGCTGGATCTGCCCTACATGCAGGTCGAGGAAGCGGTGGTGAAAGGTCCCGATGGCAAGCCCAAGGTGGTGAAGGTGTACAAGTCGCCCTCCGGGGACCGGGATTTCTACCGGCCGGGTTCCAAGGTCGAGCGCCTGCTGGAGAAGACGGGCATGATCCGCCGGGGCAAAGTGGGGGAGGCCGAGACCATGTGGCTGCCCTCGCAGGAGATGGTGCAGGCGGTGGTGGAGGGCATCTACGAGCGCCCGGACCTGCTGCTGTGCGACCGGCCGGAGTGCGAGTTCTGCAACCGCTACCGCCAGCCGACGATTGACCACGTGAGGAAGAATCATCCCACCATTTGATTCGACTCGGGGAGCGAAGAGCACATGTCTGTGATGGACTCGTTCAAGCTGAATGGGAAAATCGCGCTGGTGACCGGAGGCAACCGGGGGCTGGGGCGCGCGCTGGCGGAGGGGCTGCTGGAGGCGGGGGCGGCGGTGGCCGTCACCGCGCGGGAC
>WFSF01000011.1 GCA_015486155.1 Armatimonadota bacterium | reverse complement strand
CCTCTGCTCCTTCTCGCCGGCTGTTTTAGTCGCGCACCTCTTTTCAACACCACTCCCTTGGTTTCCCCTCGCGACGAGAGATTTCTCCGCCGGTAGGGGTTTTTCCATCGCGGGCGAAAACAGCCCTCCGTGAATCGCAACGTCAAGACCGTCCTGTTCGTCTCCATCCTCTTTGGCGCGGCCACGGGCATCTACGAGTTCATCTTCCCCTACTATCTCCAGGAGCGGCATATCTCCTTCGAGAGCATGGGGTATATCTTCACCATCGCCGCGGCCGGGATGCTCCTGCTGCGCGTGCTCGCCGGCCGGCTGGCCGACGTGTGGGGGCGCAAGCTCTTCTACGGGCTCGCCTTCGGGGGCAGCGCCCTGGTGACTTGGCTCACCCCGACCACCGGCTCGGTGGCCATCCAGAGCATACTGAAGACCGGCCGGGAGGCGCTCTTCCTCACCCGCGAGACCCTCCATCCGGTCATCCTCTACGAGGAAAGCCGGGGGCGGTTCATGGCCTATATGGGCCGCACCCGGGGGCTGGAGTTTCTCTTTCAGGGCGCGGGCACGCTGATCACCGGGCTCACCGTCGCATGGATCGGCACGGGCGGCAACCTGCGGCTGGCCGCCTACCTGCTGGCCGCCGGATTCGTCATCTTCTGGTCCTTCTTCCGCGAGCGCACCGATCGGCCGGCTCTGCCCGCGAAGTCGGGCGGACTGAGGGAACTCTTCTCGTGGGACATGCACCACAACCTGAAGGTGATCACGGTCTCCACGTTCGTGTTCAACATCGGCCTCACCACCAGCCACTCTTTCTTCATGCCCCTCTTCTTCTCGGAGAAGTTCGGCGTTCGACCGGAAACGGTGGCCTGGGTGATGATCGGGCACCGGCTCACCATCGCGCTTCCCCTGCTGATCGCGGGCACCCTGCCCATCCGCAATCTCAAGTCCGCCTACATCTGGACCCTCACCCTGGAGGGGGTCGTGCTCTCCGTTTCCTCATTCATCCCCAACTTCTACGTTTCCGCGGGAATCTGGCTGTTGCACGACCTCATAGGGGCGGGGATCTGGATCCCCATCCAGAACCAGATCATCCAGGACTACACCGACCCAGAGCACCGGGCGCTCCAGATGGGCAAACTCCTCGCCTTCGGGGGCGTGGGCACCATCCTCGGCCCCCTGCTCGCCGGCTACTTGTCCGAATGGACCACTCGGCCGGCCTTCGAGGGCGGGATTCTCTACGCGGCCGGCCCGTTCTTCGCCAGCGGCCTGCTGATGGTGCTCGCCGCCGCAATGTTAGGGTGGTTGCGGCTGGAGCGCCCTACCACTCCCACCGCTTGAGCACGAATCCGGAGTGGTCAACGGTGACGTCCCCCAGGCAGGAGCCGACGACCGCGCCTCCGATCACATCCGGCCAAGTATGCGCGTTGCAGCTGACGCGCCACCAGGCCACGGTCGCCGCAAGGCAGTACCACAGCCATTTCTGGTGCGGGTGGTACTCGACGGCCACCTCCGCGAGCCCGAACGCCAGCGCGGCCTCGCCGCTGGGGAACGCGTATCCGCTCATGCCGCTGTTCTTCGGCCTGGGCTCCCGAAAAGTCCGCTTCAGCAGCTCCACCCCCACGGCGGTGCTGATGGTGACGTCCAGCGCCTGCTTCAGCTCGGGCGGACGCGCCGCTCCTTCCTGTTCTTCGCTCCGCGCGCGCACAGGCGCCGAGGCAAAACACAGGCACAGGACGATGCAGACCAGCGCCTTCATGGTCCGTTGCTCGGGAGCGGCCGGTGGGTGATGTGAATCACGGCTCCCGTATCTCGCCATCCGCTGAACTCCTGTGCATAGAGAGGAGTGACACAGATATAGGTTCGGTAATCTCCCGGCGGCGCATTGCTCGGAATGATGAAGGCACCCCGCTGACGGCAGGCCTTGTCCTGCGGCGTCGGCGTGAGGTCGGACAACCCGTACGCGAGCGGAAAGGCCTGGGCCAGCCGACACTCGTCCTGCCACTGCGCAGCGGGCCCGTCGGGAGGAGCCCCGGCCGCTTTGGGGACCAGCGCGATCACGAACTGCATGGACGCGCTAAGTGCGGCGACCCGCCAGTCGGCGGAGAACTGCACCACCTCCCCGTTTCCGGCCTCCCGGCGTCCCCAGCTGAATCTCTCCAGGTCTCCGATTCCCGGAAACTCGGCCTGGGGCGCGGAGGAGAGGGGGACCGGATTCACCGGGTCGCGGAAGGTCACCTCGACCAGATCATGGCTCAGTCCCACGAAATAGGGCGGTTCCTCGACCGGCCGGACCGGGCCGTGGAGCGCGTACACGGGCCGCTTCCCGCGGTAGTGCTCCGCCAGCAGCCGCGCAAACAGCGCGCTCCCATGCCAGAACTCAGAGGTGCCGGTCGCGGTGATGGGAATTTCCCGGTTCACCTCACGCCACGCGTCCTGCACCGCGCTCCTGAGTTCGTCGTCCGCGATCAGGTTCACGTACCAGGGCTGCATCACCCCCACGGTGTCGAGCAGAGTGATATCGGTGCGTAACCTTTCCACGTTCTGCAAGTACTTGGTGGCAAAGGTGGGGACATCGAAATCCGAGACGAAGATGGCGTCCGGCTTCATCTGCATCAGCACCGCCGCCCACTGGTCTCGATAGCCCCACCGGTTGCTCAAGTCAGCGCGGGACCAGTTCGCGCCCACCAGGGCCGCGATGAGCGCTCCGACCACAATTCCCCCGACCAACGGCCTCCCCACCCGTTTCTCCAACTCGGCGATCCCTAGACCGCCGCATACCGCCAGTATCGCGCCGAGCGGAAGCAGGAAGACCTTGAGGTCGGTCGTCTCACCCCACTGGAGCACCCAGAAGGACAACAGCGCGGCCCCGGCCGCCAGCGATCCCGCCCCCGCGCGGTCCCGCCGCCACCATCTCCACCATCCCCACGCAATGAACGGCAGGCCCACCACCGCCAGCGCCACCGCGAGCGGTGCGCTCGCCGCAAGCAGATCGGGCAGCAACTTCACTCCCTGCTCCCACATCTGCTCCAGGCTGTGATCGAACGCGAAGTGCGCATACTGGCTGCCCATCACATGGGCCAGAAAACGGTCCAGTGTTACCGGGTCGGTCCAGTTCACCGGCGGGCGGGCGGCGGCGCGGATGGGGAGGTAGATGTAGAAGGCGAACGGGGCGAAAAACAGCAAACCGGTCGTCAGATAGCCCGAGAAGCGGCGCGGCCGCGTCAGCCAGGCCGCGGTCAACAAAGGAGGCAGCGAGGCCAGGAACGCGGTGCGATGGTGCATGGCCACGAATCCGGCGGCAAGGGCCAGGCAGTAAACAGACCGCCAGGTTTGCCTTGCGCTCCATTGCAACAGGCCGAGCAACACGAACGCGAACAGCAGCGCGGTGAGACCGTACACCTCCGCCCTCACCGCCTGGCTCCAGGTGGGATACCAGAGCCCGAACCAAAGCCCCGCGCCCAGCCCGGGGATCACCCGCCCGGTCAACCGCAGCCCGCACAGTGTGATCAATCCCCCGGCCGCCGCCGCACTGGCCGCGGAGAGCAGGGCGACCCGATAAGCGCTGGTGTGCCCCACCGGAAGCAAATCGAACAGCCGCCCCAGCATCACCCACAGAGGATATCCGGTGGGGTGGGCGATTCCCAGCACGTGGCACGCGGACACCAACTCCCCGCTGTCCTGATCCACCACCGTGGGGATGAGACCGGCCAGGTAGACCAGAAACAGCGCCACCGCCACCCCCGCGGACCACAGCCAGGCGCGTACGACGCGAGAAGGACTCACCTCCTCTTGCTCTGCCGAGGGCGGGCGCTTGGGCTTTCTCGCGCGGCGGGGCATGATGGAGGGTGAGTTCGGCGCCTGCGCCTGCGGGTCCTACCGGAGCATGCCCCTTGCCCCTGCCTCGATCCGTTCGCAGAGGATCGGCGGACAAGCGACAAAAAAGCGGTGGAGCCGGCGGCAGGATTCGAACCCGCGACCCGCTGATTACAAATCAGCTGCTCTTCCAACTGAGCTACGCCGGCCCATAACTCTATGGATAGCCTGGAGCATCTCAACCGGCCGAATTCGGGCCGGTGACTGGCTGACGCGAAGTCAGCGGCTCGGCCTTCGCAGGACAGGACCAACTCAATTCTACCAGGAAGAGGGCGGGGTGTCAGTAGCGCGACGCGGGTGAGGAGGGACGGAGCACAGAGGACGAGAAGCAGTGCTAGCGCGATCTGGGCAGGGAAACTCCTCTGGTGATATCCTCCCTCGCGAGCGCCCATCTCCGCTCCGCATCCGCGAACTCCGAGCTCCTTGGCGGTCATTTCCCGGCGGGCGGGCCGGCCGCTCCCGGTGGCGCCCGCGCAGCTGCTGGTGTGGCGGCCGCCGGAGCAGGGCAAGGAGTACGTGCTCGGGGCGGATGTGGGAGAGGGCCTAGCTGGTGGAGACGCCTCCTGTGCCATCGTGCTGGAGCGCAGGTCTGGAGAACAGGCGGCCGAACTCCACGGACGCGTCTCTCCTGAGCGCTTTGCCCAACTGCTGGATGCGCTGGGGCGGTGGTACCGCAGGGCGGTGCTGGCGGTGGAACGCAACAACCATGGCCACTCCACCCTGAACACTCTCCGCAACACCTGCCACTACCCGCGGCTGTACTACCATGTGCGCTATGACGCGAGAGCAGGAGCACGGCCCATCCTCGGCTGGCCCACCGACCAGTCCACCAAGCCCATCCTCGTGGACGACCTGGCGGCAGCGATTGCCGGAGGACACGTCACTCTTCACTCACAGGCCCTGGTGGACGAGTGCATGACGTTTATCACCACCGACACCGGCGCCCAGCAGGCCCAGGCCGGCAAGCACGACGACCGAGTAATGGCCCTCGGCATCGCCTGGCAGGTACGAAAGCGACCCGCGGCGAGAGGCACCACCCAGAGGCCGGAGGGGTGGTGAACCTTGGCGATCGATGCCTATTGACCTTGTGTGTGGCCACTGACGCAACAATAAGAATCGTTCTTTCTGACGATAGCAAGAAGTGCGTCACTCGCTGGAATCCATAGATAGACCATTATCAGCTTGCAAAATATACTGATGTTTGTACTCCAGATTCTGCTGACGCCGGCGTATGTTGATATTACGTACCTGTCTTACGTTTGAATAAGTGATCCTTTAAAACGAAGTGCCCGACGCGAATCTAGAGGAGTCTGGCCACCGCGGCCAATTTCCGCGTTCCTATTCCCCGCCCCCCGCATCTGCGAACGGCAGGAACCGCTTTTCCCCCTTGCGGCGGGCTTCGGCCACCGCGCGGTTGGCCTCGAACAGGCTCTCGAAGGACCCGCAGTCCAGCCACATCCCCTCCAGCTCGCTCCAGCTCGCCCGCCCGCTCT
>WFSF01000010.1 GCA_015486155.1 Armatimonadota bacterium | reverse complement strand
TGTGGGGGCCGCGGGGTGCAACATCGCGGGCACTGCGGAGCAGGTGAGGCAGCGCGTGCTCTCGGCGGTGCGTCAGAGCCTGCTCAAGGCCGGATTGAATGAGCCGCGTTGACGGATTCCTCAATCTGCTCAAACCCCCGGGCATGACCTCCCACGAGGTGGTGCAGCTGGTGCGCAGGGAACTCAAACCCCGCCGCGCCGGCCACCTGGGCACCCTGGACCCCGCCGCGGCCGGCGTCCTTCCCATCTCCCTGGGAGGGGCGACGCGCCTGTTCCGCTTTGCGGGGGGCGCGGACAAGGCCTATCGGGCGGAGGTCGTGTTCGGCTCCACCACGGACACCCTGGACGCGGAGGGGCGCATCACCGCGCAGTCGGACGCCCGCGGGCTGAGCGCGGAAGCGGTGGAGAAGGCGCTCCAGCGGTTCCGCGGAGACATCAGCCAGCGGCCGCCCGCCTATTCCGCGGTGCACGTCGGCGGCAAGAGGCTGCACGAACTGGCCAGGAAGGGAGTGCCCGCCGAGGCCCCGGAGAGACAGGTCACCATTTTCGACCTTCGTCTCGTCTCCTTCCGCCCTGGGGAGGCGCCCACGGCCCTGCTGGATGTGGTGTGCTCCCCGGGGACCTACATCCGCTCCCTGGCCGCCGACCTGGGCGCGGCGCTGGGGTGTGGGGCCTATCTCGGCTTCCTGGTGCGCACCCGCGCGGGGGGCTTCGCGCTCTCCGACGCGCTGACCCTGGAGGAGCTCTCACAGGCGCTGGAGGAGGGAACCTGGCGGGACTGCGTCATCCCTCCCGACCGCCCGCTCGCTCACCTGCCGCGGGTGGACCTTGACGCGGGGCGCGCGCGCGCCTTCTCGCATGGCGGCCGGGTGCTGACCGGGGCGGAGCCGGCTCCGCTGGTGAGGGTATACGGGGCGGACAGCGGGTTTCTGGGCCTGGGCGAGGTGCTCCGGGGAGGGCAGCTGAAGCCCAACCTGGTGCTGTCCTCCGGGGAGGGGAAATGATGAGGGTGCTCCGCG
This sequence comes from Armatimonadota bacterium, assembly GCA_015486155.1. Taxonomy (GTDB): domain Bacteria; phylum Armatimonadota; class Hebobacteria; order Hebobacterales; family Hebobacteraceae; genus S016-27. The sequence goes on along the minus strand of WFSF01000010.1, from coordinate 31,849 downwards.
GCCTGCCCGAGACGCCGCCCCGCCGCCGTTTCTGCCTGGCGCTGGGGGTTTTCGATGGAGTGCACCTGGGGCATCAGGCGATCATCGCGGCCGCGGTGGAGATGGCGAGGCGGTACCGGGGTCTGCCCGCGCTGTTGACCTTCGAGCCCCACCCGGATGCCCTGCTCTCGCCGGAGGGAGCGCCGCCCCTGCTCACCACGACGGAGGAGAAAATCGCCCTGGTGCGCGGCCTGGGCGTGAAAGCGGTCGTCATTCTTCCGTTCACCCGCTCCCTGGCCGACACGGCCGCGGAGGACTTCGCGCGGGACGCGCTGGGGCGGCGGTTGCGGGCCTGTGGAGCGGTGGTGGGTGAGGGATGGCGATTCGGGGCCCGCGGCGAGGGGAACCTGTCCCTGTTGCGGCGCGTGGGGCGGGAGATGGGGATGCACGTGCGCGGCGTGAAGCGGGTGCGGGCGCGCGGGGGGCTCGTTTCCAGCACCCGCATCCGCAGACTGCTCGCAGGGGGAAAAGTGACGGAGGCGAACGCGCTGCTGGGGAGACCGTATCAGCTGCGCGGCGAGGTGGTCTCCGGGGAGCAACGGGGACGCACCCTCGGCTTCCCCACGGCCAACCTGAGTCTGCCCGCGGAGAAACTGCTGCCCGCCGACGGCGTCTACGCCTGCCTAGCCGGCCTGCGGAAGCTGCGGCCCGCGGTGGCCAGCATCGGCGTGCGGCCCACGTTCGAAAGGCGGGGCGAGCGGAGGGTGGAGGTGCACCTGCTGGAGCCGCCGCGGCCGAGGGATCTGTTGGGGCGGGCCCTGACAGTGCGCCTCGCGGCCAGATTGAGGGGAGAGCGCCGGTTTCCCTCCGTCGAGGCGCTCGTCTTCCAGATGGAGGCCGACTGCCGCAGGGCGCGGCGGGTGCTCGCGAAATGGACCAACGCGGGCAGGTGATCGTCCCCAAGGCATGGTACGCTAGCAACACGGAATGGAGGAGAATATGCTACGCCTTTCCATCATCGTCCTGCTCGCCGCGGCCGTCGTCGGCTGCCGCGGCCCGGAGGCGAAAACGACGAAGTCCGAGAAGCAGCCGGCGCCGCCCCGGCCGGAGGCGGCGGCACCGGTCGAGACACAGGAAGCACAGCCCGCAGAGAGCGCGGCTGAATCCCCAGGGGAGAAAGTGCTCGTGAAACTGGAGACAGAGAAAGGGGTAATCGAGCTGGAGCTCGATCCCTCGGCCGCGCCCAAGACGGTGGCGAATTTCGTGAAACTGGTGAACGAAGGCTTCTACAATGGTATGCCCTTCCACCGCGTGGAGCCGGGATTCGTGATCCAGGCGGGAGACCCGAAGCTGGTGGGCAAACCGCCCGTGGGCTATACCATCCCGGACGAAAAGTCGCCCATCAAGCACACCAAGGGAGTGATCGCGATGGCCCGGCTCTACCGGGGAGGCCAGATGGTGCCGAATTCCGCGAGCACGCAGTTCTATATCACCCTGGCCGATGAGCCCCACCTCGACGAGGCCGGCTTCACCGCCTTCGGGCACGTGGTGAAGGGTATGGAGGTGGTGGAGCGCATCGCCGTGGGCGACAAGATAGTGAAAGCGGAGGTGGTGGAACCTTCCTCTTAGGGGAACCGGAACGCGCTCCCGACGGGCAGCGCGAGCAAGGAGAAGAAAAGATGCTCCGAGCATTGCTGAGGGTGGTCGTGATCGCGCTCCTGGGAGCGGTGGGCGGCCCGGCGGCCGCGGAGAAGCCGCCCGCCACCCTCATAGGCCCCGACGCGGCGATCTACATGGAGCTGAACCTGGACAGGCTGCAGGCCAAGACGCCGGACCTGGCCGCGCTGCGGCAGGCTCTGAGCCGGATGCAGGCGCTGAAAGTGGCCGAGCACATGTTCTCCCAGGACCCATCCAAGGTGGTGGCCGTCTACGAGACCGCGCACCCCGGGGACTGCCCCTCAGGCGGAGAGGAGGACGTGGCCTCGGAGAGACACCTGGGAGGCAGCAACTACGGGTTCGCAGACGGCCACGCGAAGTGGCATGCCGCGGACGAGCCGGTGATCTTTGAGGAGACGAGCGACGAATAACCCAGCGGCTGGCGTTGGCTGAAGGAGCAAGGCAGGGGCGCGGCGAAGCCGCGCCCCTGTAACCATCTGACGGGAGGGGTGAAGATGACGGCGCCGCGGATTGTGGGCGACCTGCGCAGGGCAGGCGGATATCTGGTGGAGGGCGCGCAGCTGGTGCGGCGGCATCCGAGCCTGTTGCTATTGCCGCTGGCAGTTGCGGTGTTCAACCTTGGGGAGGGTTATGCCGGGTCTCAGGCTATGCTGCGCTATACTGCCCTTGGCCGTTGGGTCACGCAGCAGAGGGAGCAGCGCGCGCCTCTCCCTACCGCGCCCGTGCAAGCGCGCGTGCTCAAGATGGAGATGGGAGGCGCGCCGGATGCGGTTGGTGTCCACCTGACAGGAACCAGCGCTCTCTTGTTGGGCGCTCTTGCAATCGGCGACGGCGAGCCCTACTCACAGTGGCCCTCCAACGCCCTGGTGATATTTCTGAGTGCAGTGGTCACCGTGGTCCTGATCGCGCCTGTCAACGCGCTGGTGGCCGGCGGCTACTATGCCACGCTTGCGGGAACGGTGCGCCGCGGCGGCATCCGTTGGAACCAATTTGGCACCCTGGCTCGGAGATTTGCCGGCCGTCTATGGGTGCTGTATCTCATCTTCTCCGGCTTGCTGGGGGCCATGTTCTACCTTTTGCCGGCGATTCAGAACAACACGGCGCTGGCGCGGGTGCCCTTTTCGCTCTTGGTGTGGTGCGTGCAGATCGCCGCTTTCTTTCTGGTGCTGATTCCGTTCGCTCTGATCTGGGACGATTGCTCCGTGGTGGCGGCGATAAGGCGAGGGGTGCGTGCAGTGACTGGGGATATTGCGGTAGCCATTGGGCTGGTGGCGTCCGGCGTGCTTGTGGGGAGAATCCTCGTCTGGGTCTATGCGGCCGTGCCGCCGGTGGGAGGATATCGTACCTTGTCCGCGGCGGGTCTCCACCTGTGGACCGCCCTTGGAGTCCGGCTCATTTATGACTGCGCTTCGGCCGCGGTGGGCGCGCTCTTCGCCGCCGCCTACTTCTTCTGGTACCGGGACGCGTCGGCGCGCCTCGTTCCGGCGGTGGAGACCGTTCCGGCCGCCGAGGAGCAGGTAAGCATGGAGGAAAGCTAGGCCGCGCCCCCGACCTCCCGCCTCGCCTCGGCGAGGATGGAGACCAGGTTCTCCATGCACACTTCGCTGGCGTACTCGCCGGACTCGGAGAAGGACTCGCCGCCGGGGCGGTTCATCTGCTCCTCGGTGAGGGCCTGGGGGCGCCAGTGGGTCTCCAGGCTGAGGTAGCCGTCATATCCCCTGGAGAGCAGCTCGCGGAACTGCCCCTTCCAGTCCACGATCCCCTCGCCCACGGGCATGATGGTGGCCTCCTTCGCGCCGGGATCGCGCTTGGCGTCCTTCACGTGCACATGCACCACATAGGGCTCCACCAGCCGGTAGGCGTCGGGGTAAGGGGTGATGCCCTCGTCCGCATACACCTCGTTGCAGGGGTCCCAGGTGATCTTGAGCGCGGGCGAACCCATCTCCTCCACGAACCGCTTCGCCTCGGCCGCGGTGGCGACATAGGTGGATGCCTCGTTCTCCAGTCCCAGGGTGATGCCGGCCTCCTCGGCGATGGGGAGGGCCGGGGCGAACTTCTCCTTGATCTTATCCCACACGGGGCCGGAGGGCCCGTGCTTCCAGAAGGTGAAGATGCGCACGATGTCGGTCCCCAGCGCCTTCGCCACCCGTATGCAGTTGCGCAGGTATTCGAGGTGCTCCTCATGGGCCGCGTCGTCGTCCAGTTCGCACTTGAACACCGGGGAGGCGATGGCGCAGACCTCGAGGCCCGCGTGGTTGAGGGTGGATTGGATGCGGGCGATATCCTCGTCGTCCAGGTGCTGCACCGACTTGCTCCAGACGCTGCGAATCTCCACTCCGTCGCACGAGAAGCGCGTCGCCAACTTCACCGCGCGGTCGAGATCTTGCGAGACTTCGTCGGTGAAAACTCCGAGTTTCATGCTGGCCATTTCTCCATCTCCCATCTCCCCCCGCTAGCATTTCATTCCTCAGGTCCGGCAGGGGAGGGCGCGGTTCACTGCTTCGCCTCGGCGACGAAGCGGACATTGCGCCATGGCTTCCCGCTGCGGTTGGTGACCCGGAAGTAGTCGTACTGCGTTCCGAAGAGGCCGGGCCTTTCCTCGAACTCGACGAAATAGTCTGAGACGGGAATTTCCCCGCCGCTCTCATCATAGAGCCGCACGCGGAACGGCTCCCCGATCCGGGAGGGCAGCCACATGGAGCGCTCGCCGGACTCCAGCAAAGTGACGCCTTCCCGCTCGCAGTTCCCGGTGCCCTGCTCCGGGTTGAGGAATCCGAGCACCCGGCCCTCGCTGCGGTGGATCACGCGCTTCTCCTGCATCTCGACGCTCAGGTTCTCTGCTTTGACCTGCGTGAGGTCGAATTGTCTCCCGGCCGCGCCCGGCCCCAGGAAAAGCTGCCCGCCGCTCGTGATCTTGCCGGCCGGCGGATTGGCGTAGATCCTGCCGGCGGCGTCCACCAGCCACACCCTGGCCCCGTCGGCCGCGAGCCCGGCGACGCCTCTGATATACACGGGCCGCCCGTCTCGGGCCTGCACTTCGTCCTCGATGTCGAGGCTCTGGATCAGAGTTCCATCGGGCGCGAACACTTGCAGGCGGGGGAAGACGACGAAATCGTTCTCCCGATCCCCGATGTAGATGTCGCCGAGCCCGTCCACCCCGGCCAGCCACTGGCGGGCCCAGTGTCCGTCGAGTCCGGCGGATTGAGAGAAGGGGGAATCGGTGAAACTGCCTCCCCAGCCCAAGACGGGATGTTTTCCGAAGGGGAGCTGTCGCCCGGTGGCCAGGTCGAACTTGCTGATATAGTGCTCGCAGCTCACGTAGAGGTGTCCCTCTCCGTCCAGGGCCAACTGGCGGGGGCGGTCGAGCTGGTAGTACATGTGGTCCGGGTCATACTTGCCGGCCTCCGTGTATTCCAGGTCCTCCCTCCCGATCCAGCCCCAGGCGATATGGGGAATGGGGCGCAGCTCCAGGTCCAGGCTGAAGCGCTGGACGCGGCCCAGCCGCTCGTCGGAGAGGTAGATGAAACCGCCCGCGCGGTCTATCACCATCCCCGATGCGGAGATGAACTCTCCCGGTTCCCTACCCACGGGGAGATCCCACGCGGCGAGGTTCTCCCCCAGGGGGCTGTGCTTGGAGATCCAGTTGTCCGGGTGGAGCACGTAGAGGTTGCCCTCGGCATCGGTGTCGAAGGCGAGCACCCGGTCCGGCATGAGCAGGGCGAACTGATAGACGAAATTGTGGTCATACTTGAGCAGAGCATAGGGAGGGTGGTGGAGGTAGAGCCAGAAGTTGCCGTAGTCGTCCCGCTTCAGCTCGGAGACGCCGGGCACCAGGTAACCCGGCCCTCCGAAAGTGCTTACCGGGACGCCGAAGGTTCCCCGCCGTTTTCCCACCACCGGAGCCTTCAGCCAGTCGTCGAATACCACGGGGTCCCCGGCCGACAGGCGGGACGCGCATTGCAGCCTCTGCTTCGGCTGCAGGTGCTTGTCATCGGTCAACACCACCAGGCCGGATGGGTCGGGGGAGAGGTTGTCCCAGGTGAACTGGTGTTTTCCATCGCGGTAGGTCACGCGGTAGAGTGCGCCCGGCTCACAGGGCTGGATGCGAACGGTGAGGGCGGAGGGAGTGCGCTTCACGATGGTGCAGGCCGGCTGCGCGGCCGCCGCCGGGGCCGATATAAGAAGCAGGGCCGCGATCATCGCCCGCAGGTGTCTTGCCATCAGCGTCCCTCCCATTCCACGATGGGGCGGACCATGGCCAGCCGCGCGGGATCCGGCCGACACCTCGGCTCGACGCCGAGCATCCTCCGGGCGGCGTCGACCAGCGCGAGGGCGCGCAGATAGGGATCGGAGATGCGCTCCGCGGCGTGAAGCGGACTCTCCCGCTGGCTCCAGACGAGGTTCGGCAACAGCCAGCGGAGGGACATGTCGGGCTTGTCCGCGAGCGCGGCCAGGGGCATCGCTTCGTCCAGTTTGCTCCCCGCCTGCAACAGCGCTTCCGCCGCTTCAAACGCCCTGTCCCGCCGGTAGGAGCTGGCGGGCAGAGAGGCCAGCAGTTTCCTTCCATCCTCCGGGTCCCTGGAGGCGATCTGCGCTCCGATGTCCGCACGTGCCCGCTGGGCCGTCTCCTTCGTCTCCGCCAGCCCAAGCAGGCTCAGGGCTCCGTCTTTGTCCGCGGCCGCGATCTTTCTGGCCACCGCCGCCGCGCCGCGAGACCGCCACCGGGGCGATGTGAGTTCCCAGACCAGGTCGACGGCCAGGCCGGGCCGCCTCTCCGCCACCGCCTCCGCCACCGCGGCGAGTGTGGACTCCCGGTCTTCACCCTCCGGAAGCGACCGCGCCAGCCGGGCCGCCCGGTCGGGATCGCGGGCCGCCATGTGAACCAGGGCGAGGCGGTATGCGTCACCGGAAACCGGGGTCTCTGCAAGCAGCGCCTCCGCAGCCTCGGCGTCGGTCCGGGCCAGGCCCGCGGCGATGCGTCCCGTCGCCCAGGACCGCGCGGAGGGGGGCAATTCCTTCACCACGGCCAGCGCGCGCTTCACCTCCCGGGAGCCGAGAGCGACGGCCACCTCCGCGAGGGCGGAATTCGGGGAGACCGGAACCGTCCGGGCGGCCGCCAATGCCGCCTCCGGGTCGGAGGCGACGGAACGCCTGGCCGCGCTGGAGAGGATGGCGGAGCGGGCAACGGGGTCCGAGACGCGGCCGGCGAGGGCCATCGCCTCGAAAGGCGGTCTCTGTTCCGCGATCATCCAGAGGGTATGGGCGAGGATGTCGGTGGAGGTGATTTTACCGGCGAGCTCCAGCGCGCGCTCCGGCTTAGTCGCGGCGAGCGAAACCGCCGACATGGACCATGTGCGGTCGGCCACTTCGCTGGAGACGGACCACTTGTCCAACAGGTCGAGCGCTGCGGGATCGCCGCGGCGGGCGGCGGCGAGCAGGATGCAGCTCTCCGCGTCCTCTTTGGCCAGCTCGGGGGCCGCCGCGAGGGCCTTTTCCCCCAGGGCGGAGACCTCGGCCAGCAACAGGCGCTGTTCCGTCTCCCGCCAGGTGGAGTTGGAGATGCGGGTCAACAGTCTGCCCGCCGTGGACAGGGCGTCCTGGGATTTCGGGAGATCGAATTCCGCAATGCCCAGAGCCGCCGCGGCCAGGGCGCGGGCGGCGTCGGTGGGGCGGGCGATGGTCGCCACCATCTCCAGCGCCGCGCGCGGGTCCAATTTAACCTGTGTGATCGCCACCTCGCGGCGCGCGGCCGACTGATCGCCGGGGAGGGCGATGGTTCCGGTGGCGCGCGCGGCCTCTGCCAGATATTCCCCCGCCACCGTCGCTCCGACGGACCGAGACAACATCCCCAGCGCTCCGACCGTCGCGGTCATATACAGGCACAGAGATAAGAGACGAAGCAGCGCGCGTGACTTTCCCATGGCTTTCCACTCAAGATTTCCTTGTCCGCAGGGGAACTCCTGCGCCTCTCGGAGCGTCAAATGGCCAAGAGGGACCGCGAGATTGTTGACAGGGTGCAAGCGGCATGGTATATTCCGCCGAACTGCACGCGGAGGAGGATAGGCGGCGGGCTCTGGCGGAGAATGCACGCGCGGCAGAGTCCGGACGCAGGGAGAGCCTGCCTTAGCAGCGAACAGCTACGATCGCAACCAGTGTGATCGCGGCATGATGATACCAGTGATCGCAGCACGGCTCCCGACGTGGCGACGGGATAACGCGGGAACACGACCTGCCACCATGACGTTGGCCCGGTCACGTTCTCAGGAAGAGGGCGGGAGCGGCTCGGACCGTCCTCGTCTCACGCGGGCCATGCGTTGCTGCTTGTGAAAGGAGGTGACAGCGAATGCGGAAGTCTGTGAGTCCAACCGTAGCCATCTTGTTGATCGTGGTGGTGGTGTTGGTGGTGGTGTTCTTCCTGATCAAGGCCACCAGCCACAAGACTCTTGCCATCAGGCCGGGCGTTGGTCGTATTGACCCCAAGACCGGTAAGGTCATCCAGCCCACCCGTCGGGGAGGCCGGCGAGGCGGCGGAGGAGGACAACAGCGGAATGCGCGCGGCAGCCGCGGAGGGGGACAGTAGCGCTACGAGCGAACGGCAGTAATCCCCTCCGATAGCGGAGATATGCCGATCAGTCACAGCGGCTCCGGCGTTGCGCAAGCGGCATTTGACGGCCGCGGGACGCAGCGAGCTGCCGGGCGGGATGGGTTCTGGCCAGTATGACTGTAATGCGGAGGCCTCTCCTCTCGCGAAGGTGAGGGAAGTCCCTCCGTAGAGTGAGTCGGGGAGCGGCCGCAGCGGCGGTCGCTCCATTCGTTCTGGCAGGCCGGCGGCATACCGCCTGACCGTTTGGGAGGTGGCGCATGGCGGAAATGGGGGAGAACTCCATCCGCAAGGACAAGTCGGCGCGGATGAGGGCGATGGTGGTGCTGAATCCATCCGAATCGAAGCGGCTCATCGCGCGCGCTGTGGCGCAGATGCCGGTGGTGCAGGAGGCGCTTCGCAACGGCAGGCTGATCATCGGAAACGGGATCACCAACGCCTTTGTGGCGGAGGAAATCATCGGGAAGCCGATGCCGAAGTGGCGCTATGCGGCGGGAGTGATCGCCGGGGGGCGCCTGGATGTAACGGATTCCGCGGCCCGTCCCGAACTCGTGGCGCTGAAGCGCGGCAAACCCTTTACGGGCGCCTGGATCGACCTGCTCCAGGAGTTTCAGAAGGGCGATGTCTTCATCAAGGGAGCCAATGCCCTGGACCCGGAGGGCAATGTAGGGGTGTTGCTCGGCAGTCCGGTGGGCGGCACCGTAGGGCAGTTCTACGGTATCCTGGCGGCCCGCGGAGCGCATCTGATCGCGCCCGTGGGCCTGGAAAAACTGGTGCCGGACGTGATCGAGGCGGCCCGTCAACTCGGAGCAGACAGAATGGACCGGGTGGACGGCGTATCCTGCGGCATGGCGGTGTTGACCGGCGCGGAGGTGGTCACTGAACTGGAGGCCCTGGAGATCCTGTTCGGCGTGGAGGCCTGGCATGTGGCCTCCGGCGGAGTGGCCGGATCGGAGGGCGCGGTGGTGATCGCCATCGAGGGAAGCGGCGCCTCCGTCGAGCAGGCCTTTGCGTACACGGAATCGCTCGCTGGGGAGTCGGCCGTGCAGAGAGACGAGTAACCGGAGAGAGACGGCAATGGATCGAGCGCTGGCAGAGTTGTTCGCGAGACACATGCTGGACTTCATCAGGGAACGTTGGCCCGCCCAGGAGGTGGCCTCACTGGAGGTGGGCAGGGACGACCGGACCAATGTACTGTGGTGCAAGATCCACCGCAGCGACGATGAACCGACCCATGGCGGAGGCTACCTGTTTACGGTCGCCTATCTCGACCGGAAAATGGAGGGGGGCTAGGCGGCGCGGGGCGACGCTCACCCGGCGGGAATCCCGACCAGGTCGTAGGGTTCTGCGCGGGTGATCCTCACGGGCGTCAAAGTGCCGGGCCGCAGCTCCGACCGGGTGGTCACCATCACGGTGCCGTCTATCTCCGGCGCGTCCCGGAAACTGCGCCCCACCCATTCCCCGCGGCGGGAGCCCGCGCCCTCCAGCAACACCTCCAGCGTTCTCCCCACCCATCGCCGGCTCCGTGCAAGCGAGATCTCCCGTTGGCGGGACATGAGGCGATGATAGCGCTCCTGCGCCACCTCCGGAGGAATCCGGTCCGGCATCTCCGCGGCGGGCGTTTCCCTCTCGGCGGAAAAAACGAAGGCTCCCACGCGGTCGAGTTGCGCGGCCTCGAGGAACGCGAGCAGCGCCTCGAACGCCTGCTCGCTCTCCCCCGGAAACCCAACCAGGAAAGTGGTGCGGATGGCGATGTCGGGCATCGCCTCCCGCAGCTTCCCGATCAGCCGCAGGTACTGCTCTCCGTCGCCCGGCCGGCCCATGCGGCGGAGCACCTCCGGGTCCGCGTGTTGAAAGGGCACATCCAGGTACTTGCAAACCGCGTCCTCACCTGCCATCACCTCGATCAGGCGGCTGGTGACGCTGGTTGGGAAAGCGTAGAGAAGGCGGATCCATCTCAATCCGGAGAGGCGGGCGAGCGCGCTCAGCAGGTCTGCCATGTCCCGGCCGGTCTCGGGATCGCGGTAGGCCGTGGTGTCCTGGGCCACCAGGTTCGCCTCGAGCACACCCTGCTCGGCCAGCGCCTTCGCCTCGGCCGCGATGGAGGCGATGGGCCGGCAACGGAGGGGCCCGCGCAGGCGGGGGATGACGCAGAAGGCGCATCCGTGGGAGCAACCCTCTGAGACCTTCACATAAGCCGTCCAGGGTTGAGTGGCGCGCACGCGGGATACCGCCTCGTCGTACAGATAGGCGGGCCCGGCCGACGGCCTTCGCTCCCGCCCCGTCCCGGCCAGGGCCGCTTCAATCACCGACACCACCCGGGGCACGTCGGCCGGCCCCATGAAGGCGTCGACTTCAGGATAGCGGGCGCGCAACCCCTCCAGATCGTGCCGGGGCCAGCATCCGGCGCACACCACCGCCCTGATCGCCCCGTTTCTCTTCCACTCGATCGCTTGTCGCAGGGCCTCGGCGGCTTCCTCGCGGGCCGCGGAGATAAAGGAACAGGTGTTGACGAGGATGATATCCGCCTTCTGCGGGTCCCCGACCAGTGCGCACCCGGCCTCCCTGAGCAGGCCCAGCATCACTTCGGTGTCCACCAGATTCTTGGGGCACCCCAGGGAGATCACCCCGACCGCCGGCCGGGGCGCCCGGCGGCCGCGCTTCTCCCTCCCCCGCGGCCGCCGGGGTCTCATTGTTTCAGTCCGAGGGTCCGGTCCAGCAGATCCAGGTCCACGTGGCGCTCGAAGTGCTGGAGCGCGTGCTCCACCTTGCTGGGTTCGCGCACCCGCAGTTTTCCCGTCATCTCGTCAATCACGGAGACCGTGGACAGCGTATCCTGGGGCACCAGCAGCACGGGCACGTTTCTCTCCTGTGCGCGGGCGAGCACCGTGTGGCTGGGGCGCATACCCCCGGTGAGGATGAGGCACTCGGTGGGGGTCTCCAGGGCCGCGAGCTGAATGTCACTGCGGTCTCCGCCGGTGATCACGCACTTGCGGGTGGTGCGACGGAAGTAGCGCAGCGCCCCCTCCACTCCCATCGCTCCCACCACGAAGTTCTCCACCAGCCCGTCCATTCCGTCTCCGCCGCACATCACTTCCGCGCCGGTGGCCTCCGCCACTTCACGGACCGTTACGGAATGCAACACCGTGTCCTCTGGAAGCAGACCGAAGATGGTGATTCCCCGGTCTCGCAGGCAGGGGATGACGTGTTCCTCCACGTGCTGACGCGCGGAATCGGTGACGCGGTTGAGGATGACGCCGGTCAGGCGGTCTCCGAGTTGACGCTGGGCGGCGATGATGCTGTCTCCATCCAGGAAGGAGGTGCACCTGGTCACCAACACCGCTTTGGCGTCGAGCATCTTGACCACGCTTACACCGTCCAGTCCGACGGCGGTGCCGCGGGTCAGCAGGGAGCCAGTGCCATTGAGCAGCATGACTTCCTTCCCGGCGGAGGCCGCCGCGAAGGACTTTTCGAGGCGCTTGCGCGCCGTGGCGGGGTCAATGTGGCAGAGATCGGGGCTGAGCAGCACCGGGCAGAGATCGCGGCCGGCGGTCTCCAGGCCGAGCTGCCGCGCCACGAAGGCCGCGTCCTCGTCCACCAACTCTTCCCCGATGCGCGTAGGCATCACTCCCAAAGGCCGCATATATCCCACCTGCTGACCCTGTCGCTGCCAGCGAATACCCAACACGGTACAGGTCAGCGTTTTCCCCGAGTAGGGCTCGGTCGAGCCTACATAGACCACTATCATGGGCCTTCTCCCTTTCTACCTATTGGCCGCTTTTCCAAGGGGGAGGTGTTTCATCGCACCTCGCCACACTAACTGGCGTCTTGCCTTCCGCGGGCGCGCTCGTCCTCCGGGGGCGTCTCGGTGATGGTGATGCGAGCGTCAACGGCCACCGCTCCTCCTCCAGCCTCCGCCACCTTGAGCGGGTTGATGTCGAGTTCTACGATGTCCGGATGCTCGGTGACCAACTGGGAGACCGCGAGCAGGGAGTCGACGATGGCGTCAATGTCGCTGGGCTGTTCCCCCCGCGCTCCCCACAGCAACCCCGCGGAGCGAATCTCCTCTATCATCTTGCGGGCGTGCCGCTCGCCGAAGGGCGCAACCCGGAAGCTCACGTCCTTGAGCACCTCCACATAGATGCCCCCCAGCCCAAACATGACCACCGGACCGAACTGCGGGTCCCGCGAGGTCCCGATGATCACCTCTCTCCCGCCCTTTACCATCTGCTGCACGCTAACGCCTTGCAAGTCTGCATCGGGCATAAACCTCTTTGCCCTCAGCATCAGCAGCTCGAATACGTCCTGCGCCTGCTGGGCGTCCTGGATTCCCAGGCGCACACCTCCGATGTCCGATTTGTGCAGGATGTCCGGGGAGACGATCTTCATCACCACCGGAAAACCGATCTTCTGCGCGATCTCAGCCGCCTCCTCGGGGGTGCGGGCGAGTTCGTTTCTGGGGAACTTGAACCCGTAGGCGCTCAACACCTCCCGCGACTCGGTCTCGCCCAGGTTCACCCTGCCCTCCCGCCGGGCGGCGGCGAACACCGCTTCCACGACTGCTCCATCCACCTGGATGGTTCGAATCTCGTCCTCTGGTTCCTGCAACCACTGCTGGTAGTCGGCCATGGCGCTGAGCGCCGCGGCCGCCCGCTCCGGATAGGGGTAGTTGGGCACGCGGTTGGCGCCCAGCACCCGCTGCGCCTCGGCCATCGCCTCTCCGCCCATGAAGGAGGCCAGCACCGGCTTGTCGGTGGCGGCGGCGACCGCAGCCAGGTTCTCCGCGGTCTGCTTCGGTTCGGTCACCGATTGCGGGGTGAGGAGAGCCAGCATCGCGTCTACATTCTCGTCTTTGAGCGCCATCTCGGCCGCAAACCGATAGCGCTCGGCGTCGGCATCCCCCAGCGCGTCAATGGGGTTGTAGAAGTTGGAGGCCGGCGGCAGCCCCTCGCGCAGCCGCTCCACCGTCTCCTGGCTGATGGTCGCCAGACGAAGCCCTGCTCTCTCCAGCGCGTCGGTGGCCATGATGCCGGGCCCGCCGGCATTGGTCACGACCGCCACCTGCCGCCCCCGGGGAGGACCCTGATAGGCGAAAGCGACCGCGAAGTCGAAGAGCTCCTCCACGGAGTGGGCGCGAATCACTCCGCTCTGCAGAAAGGCCGCGGTGTAGGCTTGTTCCGATCCGGCCAGGCTCCCGGTATGGGAGGAGATGGCGCGCGCGCCCGCCTGGGTGGAGCCGGACTTGATGATGATCACCGGTTTCTTTCGGGATACCCGCTTGGCGACACGCATGAACTCCGGTCCGTCCGGCAGCCCCTCTACATAGGCGACGATGACGGAGGTGTCCTCGTCCTCTTCCCAGGCGCGGAGCAAGTCCACCACCCCCACGTCCACTCCGTTTCCGAAGCTGACGAACTTGCTGAAGCCGATGTTCTGCTGCAGAGACCAGTCGATGAGGGCGGTGGCGAGAGCTCCAGACTGCGACATCAGGGCGATGTTGCCGTAGTGGGGCATTCCGGGAGCAAAGGAGGCGTTCAGCGCCGAGCCGCTCTTCTCGGCGACGGTGGAGATGATGCCAAGACAGTTGGGGCCGACGATGCGCACCCCGCGGTTCCGGGCCAGCTCCGCCAGCCGGCGCTCCCGCTCTATTCCCTCCGGCCCGGCCTCCTTGAAGCCGGCCGAGATGATGATCGCGGAATCGATCCCCTTCTCGGCGCACTGCTCCACCACCCCCAGCACCGCTACCGCCGGCACCACGATCACGGCCAGGTCGACCGGTTCTTCGATGGCCGTCAATTCGGGATAGACGCGCAGCCCCAGGATCTCCTCCGCGCGCGGATTCACCGGGTAGAGCCGCCCCTTGAACCCGCCCTGGAGCAGGTTGGCGAGGACCTGATGTCCCACCTTTTCCGGATTGGTGGAGGCCCCGATTACGGCCACTGAGGATGGAGTGAAAAAATGTTCAAGCATCCGCGTCCCTGTTGCTACATAGGTTTTCTCGTCTTCCGGTCATTTCCCCCTCACTGCTCCAACTTGCCGGCCCTGTAGGCCTTGAGGTATCCCATGCACATCTCGTCCCTGCCCGCGAGCGTCTCAGCCGCGTATATGGTGGCCATCAGGCCGGCGTCTAGGGGATCCAGGATTGCCGCATCCAGACCCCGCGCCATCGCCATCGCGAGAAAAGTGCGGTTCAACAGGCTCCGCACCGGCATCTGGAAGGAGATGTTGCTGAGCCCGCAGATGATGTGCGCCTCCGGAAGGGATTCGCGGATCTTCGCGACGGCCTCCAGCACCGCGGCCCCCTGCTCGTATTCGACGCCCACCGCGCGCACCAGGGGATCTATGAAGAGATCGTCCCGCGCCATCCCCGCCCCCGCGGCCGCGTCAGCCAGCCGCTTCGCGATTTCCACCCTTTCCTCGGCCCCGGAGGGCATCCCCCCCTCGTCCAGGGTGAGCGCCACCAGGCGGGCATCGTGTTTGCGGGCGGTCCCGATGACGAGATCCATCCGGGCGCTCTCCGCGGTGGCCGAGTTGACCAGGGCGCGCCCCTGGTGGACCTCCAGCCCGGCCTCCAGCGCTTGCGGGTTGGGAGAATCGATGCACAGGGGCATCTCCACCTCGCTCTGCACCGTCTTCACCAGCCAGACCATGTCATCGGCATCGCGCTCCGGTCCCGTCCCCGCGTTCACATCCAGATAATCCGCGCCGGCCTCCGCCTGCCGCCGCGCCAGTCCCCGGATGAATTCCTCGTCCCTGGCCAGGATCGCCTCGCGCACCCGTTTGGAGCTGCCGTTGATCTTCTCCCCGACGATGATCATGAGATTCTTCCTCGCAGTTCGATGTGCGGCGCCTCGCGCCGCCCGGCCGCGTCGTCTTCTCCCGCGGCTCCGGTCACGCCGCGGTCGCCTTCCGCCCGGCGCTGCCGGGCGGCGGCACGCGTCGATCGGAGGTTTCCTCTATCCCCCTGACGAGCCACGCCAGGAGTTGGTTGACAGGGGTTGGAACGCCCAGCGCGCGCCCTTCTCGCACCACTGCTCCGTTGATGGCATCTATCTCCGTGGGGCGCCCGCGGAGCAGATCTTGGAGCATCGAGTTGATATTCTTATCCGTGCGGCGGCAAATCTCCTTGCTCCACGCGGCCATGTCCTCCTCTGGAAGCGTGATGCCCTTCGCCTCCGCCACCCTCACGGCCTCCTGAACCGCCTCCCTCATCGCCGATTGCAGGTTCTCGGAAGTCACCAACGCCCCATTGGGAACCCGGGCCAGCGCCGCCACCGCGTTCAGGCCCGCGTTCACCACCAGTTTCCCCCACCGCGCGGATTCGATGTCATCGGTCACTTCAGTGGGTATGCCGGCCGCGGAAAAGATCTCCGCGATGGTGCGGGCGCGCGCGCTTGCCTCCCCGCTCGCCTCTCCGACCACCGTGGGGCCGGAGCCCGCGTGAATCACCTCGCCCGGACCGATGCTGGTGGCCCCCTGGGAGGTGACTCCGGCCAGGACTCGATCTCCGCCCAGGGCATCTTGGAGCGTCTCCAGGTTACCCAGGCCGTTCTGAAGGGTGAGGATGGAGGTCTTCAGACCGGCCATCCGCCCGGCCGCGCTCCCCGCCTCCGCGGTGTCGCGGGACTTGACGGCCACGATCACCAACTCGACCTCACCCACCCGGCCCGGGTCCGCGGTGGCGTGCACCGGAACGCGCAACCTCGTGTCCCTGCCCTCGTCGCCCGCCTCGGAGACCAACACGCCCCTCCGGTCCAGCACGCGCGCCCTCTCCGGGCGCCTGTCCACCAGCCAGACCTCGTGTCCTCCCTTGCTCAACAGGGCGGCCAGCAGACAGCCCATCGCGCCCGGTCCGATCACCGCGATGCGCATGAAAGCCTCCGCATCCTCACCGCGGTTTCTCCCACTTCTCCAGCTCGGCGAGACGGCCGTAGGTGTCGCCGCGGAGGATTTCCTCCCGGATGCGGGTCTCTCTCTCGTATACCTCCATCCCCCGGTTCGCCCACTCCACCGCGCGGTCCCGCGGGATGCGCACCACGCCGTCGTCGTCCCCCAGCAGCCAGTCGCCCGGCTCCACCACCTCGCCCGCAATGGTGATGGGAACCCCTATCTCCCCCAGCCCGCGGGGCTCGCCCGCGTTGGGGCATACGTGGCGGGTGAAGGCGGGAAATTTGAGCCCGCGGATATCGGCGCTGTCCCTCACCGCCCCGTCCACCACCAGCCCGGCTATCTTGCGGTTGAGGGAGCTCCGGGAGGCCATCTCCCCCCAGACGGCCGGCGGAACGCCGCCGGCGTCCACCACGATGACGTCCCCCGGCCGGGCCCGGTCGATCGCCTCCACCGGCTTGGCGTAATCGCCGGGGGCGGTCCGCACGGTGAAGGCCGGTCCCACCAGTTTCATCCCCTCGCCGATGGGCCGAATCCCGTGGAGCACCCCCCTCCGGTGCATGGCGTCCGATAGGTTGGCGGTGGAGATGAGCTTCAGTATCTCCCTGATCTCGTCCTCCCCGACCCGCCGGAAGAGCGTGGTGGAGATGCTCACCCCCTCGGTGATGGCGCGCTTGATCTCTGCGGTCGCCTTGCGGGCATCGGTGGCCTTGGAGATGGCTCCCCCCACGATCACCACCGCCGCTCCAGACTCGACCACCCGCGCGGCGTTCGCGGAATGGATTCCCCCCGCCACACACACCGGCACCTGCACCTCCCCCGCGATCTGGCGCAGCAGCTCCAGCGCGCGCGCCTCCCCGCCGCCCGCCTCCTGCATCTGCTGGTCTATCGCGATATGGACCCCTATATAATCGGCGCCCAGTTCGGCCGCCCGCAGGGCCCGCTCCTTTGGAGCGGCCGTTCCCAGCAGGTCCGCTACGATCTCCGCGCCGTACTCCCGCGCGGCCTCCACCGCCTCCGCGATGGTGGCGTCCGGAGCGGCCGCCAGCACGTGCACCAGGTGGGCCCCCGCCTTGGCCGCGGACTCCACCTCGATGCGGCCCGCGTCCATGACCTTCATGTCCGCGGCGACGCGCAAGCCGGGGAAACGGGCGCGCAGGGCGCGCACGGCCTCCAGCCCCACGCTCTTGATGAGAGGGGTGCCCGCCTCTAGAATGTCGGCGCCTCCGGCCGCGGCTTCTTCCGCCACCTGTAGGGCGCGGTCCAACTCGATAAAATCAAGCGCCACCTGAAGCAGCGCGCTTTGCTTGGTTTCTGACATCTTCATCCTTCCCGGACGACCGCCGAACGCCGGCCCTTGCGCTGCCGCACCGGCACGGCCCGGCGGCGATGAAACTGCCCGCTCTGCTCGAAGGCATGGGCCGCCCTCAACAGGGTCTCCTCGGCCAGTGGAGGGCCCACCAACTGGAGCCCGATCGGGAGGCCGTCGGGAGAGAACCCGCAGGGTATGGACATCCCCGGCAGCCCGCCCAGGTTGACCGGGATGGTGCAGACATCGCTGAGATACATCTGCACCGGATCGTCCGCCTTCTCTCCCAGGCGGAAGGCGACGGTGGGGCTGACGGGCCCCACCAGCACATCACAGTCCTCGAAGGCGGCGTCGAAGTCCCGCCGGATGAGGGTCCTCACCTGGGCGGCCTTCAGATAGTAGGCGTCATAGTAGCCCGCGCTGAGCGTGTAGGTGCCCAGCATGATTCTCCGCTTCACCTCGGCTCCGAAGCCCTCGTTGCGGGTGTTGCGGTACATCTCGATGATCCCGTCTGCATCCGCCGAACGGTAGCCGTACTGCACCCCGTCGTAGCGGGCGAGGTTGGAACTGGCCTCCGCGGGCGCGAGGATGTAGTAGACGGGGATGGAGTAGTTGAGGTGAGGGAGCGAGACCTCCCGGCAGACGGCCCCCAGCTCCTCGAAACGGGCGATGGCGGCCTTCACCGCTTCCGCCACCTCCGGGGCCACGCCGACCCCCTGATATTCCATGAACTCCTTCACCAGACCGACGCGCAGGCCCTTGATCTCCCCGGTGAGGGCGCGCGTGTAGTTCGGCGGCGGGTCGGGCAGGGAGGTGGAATCCCTGGGGTCGTGCCCGGCGAGCGCGCCGAGCAGCAGCGCGCAGTCCCGCACATCCTTGGTGATGGGCCCGACCTGGTCGAGGGAACTGGCGTAGGCGATGACGCCGTAGCGGGAGACCCGTCCATAGGTGGGCTTCAGCCCCACCACCCCGCACAGGCTGGCCGGCTGGCGGATGGAGCCGCCGGTGTCGGTGCCCATGGCGAGCACCGTCTCCGAGGCGGCCACCGCGGCCGCCGAGCCGCCGCTCGAACCCCCGGGCACCCGATCCAGATCCCAGGGATTGCGGGTCGGCCCGAAGGCCGAGTTCTCGGTGGAGGAGCCCATGGCGAACTCGTCCATGTTGGTCTTGCCCACGAACACCAGGCGGTGGGCGCGGCAGCGCTCGATCACGTCCGCGTCATAGGGGGGCACGAAACCCTCGAGAATGCGGGAGCAGCAGGTGGTGGGAATGCCCTTGGTGCAGTAGATGTCCTTCAGCGCGATCGGGACGCCGGCGAGCGGAGGCAGCGGCTCTCCCTTGGCCCTGGCCTCGTCCACCTCTGCCGCCTGCCGCTCCGCGGTCTCCCGGGTGAGCAGGACGAAGGAGTGGAGATCCTCCTCCACCTCCTCCACCCGCGCATAGACCGCGTCGAGCGCCTCTCGGGCGGAAACCTCCTTGCGCGCGAGGAGGTCCGCCAATTCCGCGGCGGTGAGCTCGTGGAGGGAGGAGGACGTGCTCACTCTATCACCCTCGGCACCTGGAAGCAGTCGCGCGCCTGCTCAGGGGCATTCTGGAGCGCCTCTTCGGTGGAGAGCGACTCTCCCGGCTCATCCTCCCGGAATACATCCGATACCGGCACCGCATGGGACATGGGCGGCACCCCGGAGGTGTCCAGCTGCTGCAGCTGCTCGAAGTGGGAGATGATGGAGTTGAGCTGGGTCGTGAACAGCTCTCGCTCCTCCTCCGTCAGCTTGATGCGGCCCAGCAGGGCCACGTGTTCGACTTGTTCTGGCGTAAGCTTCATCGTGCGTCTCTCACTCCTGCTCCGGGACCGGCTCCACCACGATGCGGGCGGGCTGCGCGCCCACGGTGAACACTAGGGAACCCGTATCGGCGCTGGGCATGATGTCCCGGTCTATCAACGGGCGGTTTCTCCGCCCGACGGTCACCGTCAGATGGTGTATGCTTCCGGCGGCCACCGGATAGAGGCCGCCTTTGATCTCGATCTCGACGGGGACGGACACCCCCCCGCTGATCCGAACCACGCCGCCCTTCACGTTGGCCTGGGCCCCCGCGCCGGAGAGGGCGATCTCGATCCCATCCGCGTCATAGCGCGTCACGGAGGCCGCCACCACCGCGCCCGGCGCGCGCGGCCGGAGGTAAATGGGCACGGGGCGGGCGAGAGCGAGGGTGGCCGGAGGGAACAACAGCTCGGTGCGGTCGTCGTCCGCCGGATTCGCGAATCTCATCGCGCCGCCCGGAATCAAGTAGGCCTGGTTCTCGGCGTCGAAGGCGTCCACGCTCACCGCGGTGCCCGCGGCCGACACCCCGATCGGCCATCCCCGGTACACCGCAACCGAGACATTGGGCCACAATTTATTCGGAAACACCACCTCAATATCGGCGCGGCGCTTCAATATCTCCTGGTGAAATTTCACGAACGCGGGATCATTCGCTCCCCATTCCTGATAGAGAAACATCGGCACGTAGACGGCGAGGCCCTTCCCGAACTCCCGGACCCGCAGGTTGGGGCCCTGCCCGACGGCGAACTGCTCGCCGAAATGCGTGGTGACTTGCTTCTTCGCCAACACATCCTCGAGAATGCTGGCCAACTCCTGCAATGCCTGGGAGCTCTCCAGGCCCCGCTCGATGGGGTTGACTGGATTCAGGCCGGACTCGCCTGGGCTGCCCTGCTGTCCGGTCGTGTCCTGGGTGCTGGTCACCTTCTCCAGGGTGGGAGAGCTCAAATCCGCATGGCGCAGCCCCAGGAGATCCCGGAGCAGCGGCGGCATGGAATAGACGCTGCCCTGGGCCTGATACATGCCGGCGCCCCTGTCCACCACCAGAACCCCTCCCCGGAGGACGAAGTTCTGCAGCGCCACCTGGGAGTCGTCCGGCAGATAGAAGGCGGCGGGGGCGATAATGGCCCCATATCGGTTGAGGTCCGTCTCCTTGAGCGCGCTCAGCGTGAGCACGTCCAGCAGACCATAACGCGTTCCCGTGCGCACGATGTCGAACAAGCCGGTCGGCTCCTTGGGGGTCAGTCCATCCACATATCCGTAGAGCCCCTGACCGTTTCTGGCGGCGCCTCCCGCGACCGGGGTATAGAGCACGGCTATCCTGGCCAGAGGCGTCTGGGGGAAGGAGGCGCTTTCGCCGTAATCCCGGGCCAGGGTCTGAATCACGTGTTGCAGCGCGCTGGAGCCGGCGATTTTCTTCCAGTCGGTGAATGCCACCCCGGCCGCGCCGTGCAACAGGGCGAGGCGGGCCCAGCCGTCCACCTGGGCGGGATCGCCGGCCCACACGTCCAGCGTCTGGACGGCGGCGAACTGGTTGCCGCGGCGTGCGATGTCCACCGCCTGCACGTTGTGAGTCACATAATCCGCCTCCGCCAGAGAGGGATAGACGTGGAGCACCATCCCATCCACATCCGAGGTCACGCTGGCGATGGAGCGATAGTCGGTGAGGGCGGAGGCCAGCACCGGCCTCCCCGGGTCGGCGGACCTGACGGCGGTCGCCCACAGGGACACCGCCCTGGCGAAGGTCTGCTCCCGGTAGGCGGCCAGGTCCACGCTCGCCCGCCCGACACCCCAGGGGAATGTGGAGTCGACATCGCGGGCCGCGGCCGCGGTGATCGCATCCCAACTCGCAAGATTCGATCCCCAGGAGCGATTGAGCGCGGCCAGCGATGGATATCCCTCCTCGAGGAACGAGCGGAATCCCGCGTCCCCCCAGGCAATCCGGTTGGGCGGCACCGCCTCCACCAGCCAGGCGATCAGGCGGGGATGCGCGGAAAGTGCTTCCGCCGCACGGGTGGCGAATTCCTCCACCGCCCGGCGATATCGGTCGTCGTCCGGGTCGACCGGAAGCGTCTCTCCCGCCTCGTCTCTGATCGCCGAGGGGGCGAGCGAGGCCACGATGTAGAGACCCTGCTCCTCCGCCGCCGACATCAATGCAGAGACCGCCTCCAGCTCCTCCGGGGAACCGTCCACAACGCGTACATAGAGCGTGTTGAGGCCGGTCTGTCGGTACAGATCCAATTCATCTGCATCCGTGAGCCCCTGGGCCCAGAGCAACAGGGCCGGCCGGCCGTCGATGCGCAGGAAATTCGCGTCCCGGCGCACCTTGACCGGCGGAGGGGGAGGAGCAGCATTCTCGGCGGCCGCACAGGTGCCTGCCGCAGCCAATACCACGCCGACCACCAGCCAGCCTATCAGCCTCTTCATCGGCACACCCTCCTGGTGTTCCGCCCCATCATCGCTATAGTTTAGTATAGTGCGCGGACCAAGCACATGTAAAACTACGGCGAGGGACGCCCGGCCCCTCGCCCTTCCACGCCGAAGTTGTTCGTTTCCCCTCCAGATTCAGGTGAGCGCCAGCTCTGTCTCCGGGTCGAACAGGTGAACCTTGTCCATGTCGAAGACCACCTCCAACGGCTGCCCGTCCCGGGCGCGGGTCTCCGCGTCCAGGTCCGCCACCAGCGAATGCTCACCCGCGGTCAGGTAGACGTAGACCGTGGACCCCATGGGCTCGGTGACGTCCACCATCATGGTCGCCCGGCTGCCCTCAGTCACCGGAACCGGCGGGTTCAGGGCGCGGTCGTAGATGTCGTCCGGCCGCACGCCCAGGATCACCGGCTGCCCCGTCCTGCCCTTCACCCTCTCCGCCTTTGCCTCCGGCAGTTCCAACACCAGCGGGTCGGCGTTCACCACCACCCGCCCGTCTCGCTCCTCGATACGGCTGTGAATGAAGTTCATGGCCGGGCTGCCGATGAAGCCCGCGACGAACAGATTGGCCGGCGAATTGAACAGATTGAGCGGACGGTCCACCTGCTGGATGCGGCCGTTGTTCATCACCGCGATCCGGTCCCCCATGGTCATCGCCTCGGTCTGGTCGTGGGTCACGTAGACCGTCGTGATGCCCAGTTTCCGGTGGAGCTTGATCAGCTCGGCCCGCGTCTGGACGCGCAGCTTGGCGTCCAGGTTTGAGAGCGGTTCGTCCATCAGGAACACCTTGGGCTCGCGCACTATGGCGCGCGCCAGGGCCACCCGCTGCCGCTGGCCCCCCGAGAGTTCCCGCGGCTTGCGGCCCAGCAGGTTCTCCAGCCCCAGCATGGCCGCCGCCTCCTTCACCCTGCGGTCGATCTCCTGGCGGCGGAGTTTGCGCAACTTCAGCCCGAAGGCCATGTTGTCATACACGTTCATGTGCGGGTAGAGGGCGTAGTTCTGGAACACCATGGCGATGTCGCGGTCCTTGGGGGAGACGTCGTTCACCAGGCGGTCGCCGATGTAGATCTCTCCGGAGGTCGGCTCCTCCAGTCCCGCGAGACAGCGCAGGGCAGTGGTCTTGCCGCACCCGGAGGGCCCCACCAGCACCAGGAACTCGGCATCCTGGACGGTGAGCGTGACGTCGTCCAGAGCGACCACGTTCTTGAATCGCTTGGTCAAGTTGCGAAAGACGACTTGAGCCACTGTCCCTTTACTCCATCCTCTGCCGCTTCGCACGGCCCGCGGGCGGCCGCTCAGCCCGGACGGGCCCCTCTGCCGGGCCGGGCCGGATTATAACACCGGGCCGAATGAGTGACAAGCGAGCGCGGGCGGCGCGCCGCCCGCGCTCGCGATCACCCTTACAACTCGATCGCCGTGGATTTGGATTCGGCCTCTATCTCCGCGGGGGTCACTTCCCTCTTCAGGCGGTTCGAGAGATAGATCCCCTCGCTGATCAACATGGTCGCCAGCGCCAACCCCGCCGTGTCAATGAGGGGCACCCGCCCCTGCAATGCGGCCACCCAGTGGCTCTGCGGGCTGTCGTAGGCGTCGGTGTCCGGGATGCACTGGTGCCAGCGCCAGTCGGCCTGTTTCAGGTCGAAGGTGGCGTCCATCTCCATGTCCGCGATGGTGGCGTGGAAGGAGAAGGGGTCGAGACAGATGCCGCCCCGCGAGCCGAACAGCTTGCTGCCGGTCTCCTTTCCAATGTGGAGGGCCCAGCTCTCCTCGATGGTGAAGGAGATGCCGCCGGCCAGCCGCACGAACCCCGTGGCCAGCTCCTCCACATCGTACTTCCCCCGCTCCCTGCGGTCCTCGTACATCGCAATCGCCTGGTGGGTGGCCCCGCTCACCGTCTCCACCTGCGGGTTGGAGAGCAGGTGGAGTATCTGTGCGATGTGGTAGACGCCCATGTCGAACATGGCGCCCCCCGCCGCGATGCTCTTCTGCACGAAGGAACTGGTTCCATATCCGTCCACATACGGCCGCCCGCGGCGGCGATACCCCACAGACTTGGCAAGGTAGATATCGCCTACATACCCCTCCTCGATGAGGCGCTGCGCGGCCCGGGTCTCCGCCGAGAACACGGTGGAGAGCTGAATGCTCAACATCCGGCCCGTCCGCCGGGCCGCCTCCACCATCGCCTTGCCGTCCACATAGGCCCCGGCGATGGGCTTTTCGCAGTAGACGTGTTTTCCCGCCTCCAGCGCGGCGATGGTCACCGGCGCGTGGAGATTGTTGTGGAGACACACGTCCACCGCCTGGATCTTATCCATCTCCAGCAGCTTGCGGAAATCCTTCAGCACGGTGGGAATGCCGTACTCCTCGGCCACCCGCTTCCCCTCCGCCTCATTGACATCGGCCAGCGCCATCACCTCCACCGGAAGATCCCGGTAGTTTTTCAGGTGGTGTTTGCCGATCTGCCCCACTCCGATGATTCCGATTTTCACTTTTTCCGCCATTTCACTCCTCGCCTTCACGTGATTGCGGACCCGATGGGGCGCGGCGAAACCCGCTCCGCCGCCGAGAGCGCCCCCACCAGGGCGCCTTCCGCTTCCTGCACTCTACCCCGGCGGCGCCGCCTTTCCTTCCCGCGAAGCGGGGCAGGAAGGAAAACGCGCGCGCTGAAGAAGGGTGGCGGGGAGATTTCGCGGCGCGATCCGCCGGCATACAGCGGGCCGGGGCGCGCGATTTCAGCACGGAAAGGTGACCGCATGAACCCTCTCTCACGACTGCTGGCTCTCGATCCGGAAGAAAAGGCGCGGATGGGAGTGGAGGCCACTCCCTCCGAGATCGCGCAACAGCCGGAGATGTGGCGGGACACCGCCGGCCGGTTCGCGAAGGCCGCGCCCGCCCTCCGCGCCCTGTTCGCGCAGGTAGGCCTGCCCGGGGGTTCCGCGGAAGTCGTGTTCGCGGGGGCGGGAACCTCTGATTTCGTGGGGCGGTGCCTGGAGGAGCCGGTGTCCGCGGCCCTCACCACTCGGGCGATCGCCTGCCCCACCACCACCATCGTCACCCATCCCCAAGCGGCCTTCCCCTCGCCGCGGCCGGGAGTGCTGGTCTCCTTCGCCCGCTCCGGCAACAGCCCCGAGAGCCTCGCCTCGGTGGAGATCGCCCGCAAGGGATGGCCGGAGATGCGGCACCTCATCATCACCTGCAACGAGGAGGGCAAACTGGCCTCGGTGGGGCGGGAACTGGGCGACAGGGCCCACGTGCTGGTGCTCCACCCGCGCACCAATGACCGCGGCCTCGCCATGACCAGCTCCTTCACCTCGATGGTGGTGGCGGGACTGGGCCTCGCCTACCTCGACCGGGTGGAGGAGTACCTCGACCTGGTGGAGAGGACGGCGCGCGCGGGGGAGCGGATGCTGGAGGCCGCGCCGGAGGCGGTCGAGCGGCTGGTGAAGAGAGGGCCGCGGAGGGCGTGTTTCCTGGGCTCCGGCGGGCTGCTGGGCGCGGCGGTGGAGTGTCACCTGAAGCTACAGGAGCTCACCGACGGAGAGCTCATCTGCTTCTACGACAGTTTTCTGGGCCTCCGCCACGGGCCGCGGGCGGCGATTCACGATGACACTCTGGTGGCGTACCTGCTCTCCTCCGCCCCCTATGTCCAGCAGTACGAGGCGGACCTGGTGCGGGCCAACTGCGAGCAGGGGGTCGGCCTCTCCCATCTCCTGGTGGGCGACCGCGTGGGGGACGAATTGCGCGGCCTCGCCGATGAGGTGATCGCCTTCGACCCGGAGGGTGACCTGGCCCTGCCCGACCACATGAAGTCCCCGGTGGCCGCCATCGCGGGCCAGCTCCTGGGGCTGTTCGCCTCTCTGGAGCTGGGGCTGAAACCCGACGCCCCCAGCCGCTCCGGGGTGATTCACCGGGTGGTGCAAGGGGTGACCATCTACCCATGGGAAGGGGGCCGGCCGTGATTCGCGCCCTCTTGTTCGACATGGACGGCCTGATAGTGGACACGGAGCCGATTCAATTCAAGGCGTTTCGCGACCTCGTCCGAGAATACGGTCACGAGCTGCCGGAATCGGTGATGTCGGAGTTCGTCGGCTACCACGAGATGGACAACATGCGGGACCTCAAGCGCAAATACCACCTCCCCGGTTCCCTCGAGGAGCTGGTGGCCCGACGCCGGCGGCGGTATGTGGAATTGCTCCACACCGAGACCATCCCGGTGTTTCCGGGGTTCTGGGAGCTCAGCGCGGAAGCGAAGCGGCGCGGCCTGAAGCAGGCCGTGGTCTCCTCCAGCGCCCGGGAACAGGTGGTGCTGCCCCTGCGGCGCGCCTTCGAGCAGCACCCCGACCGGCCCGACCCGGAGGAGTACTTCGACGCGTTGGTGTGCGGAAATGAGGTAACCCATACCAAGCCCGACCCGGAGATCTATCTGCTGGCCGCCTCCCGTCTGGGCGTCGCGCCGGGAGAGTGCATCGCGTTCGAGGACACGCCCCCAGGGGTAGCTTCTGCGGCGGCGGCAGGGGTGACGGTGTACGCGGTGCCGAATCAGTACACCAGACATCTGGAGTTTCCGGGGGCGAAGGCGAGGCTGAGCAGCCTGCGCGAGGCCGTCTCCCTGTTGACCTGAGCCGAGGAGGTATTCGGCATGGCGAGCATAGCCATCATCGGAGAAATCAATCTGGACCTCATCGTCACCGGCGCGCCGCGCCTGCCGCGGCCGGGTGAGGAGCTCATCGTGGATGACATGCTCCTCACCCTGGGAGCCTCCTCGGCCCTCATCGCCTCCCAACTGGCGAGGCTCGGCGACGACGTGGTGTTCGTGAGCAAGGTCGGCGACGACGAGTTCGGCCGGCGCGCGCTCCAATTCCTCGACGAGGTGAGAGTGCCCACGGAACACGTAACCGTGCTGCCGGAGCGGCGCTCCGGGCTCACCATCTCCATCTCCCTGGGCGAGGAGCGCGCCCTGATCACCCAGCTCGGCACCATCCAGGAGATGACCCACGCGGACATGGACTGGCACCTCATCCGCCTGTGCCAGCACCTTCACATTAGCTCCTATTACCTCCAGCGCAAGCTGCAGCCCGACCTCCCGCGCATCTTTCAGCAGGCGAAGGAGCTGGGGATGACCACCTCTCTGGACACCGGATATCCCTCCGACGAGAACGGGGTGGGGTCTGTCGCGGAGACATTCGAGCACCTGGACATATTCCTCCCCAACGAGGTGGAGGCGAAACTCATCGCCGGCCGGGACACGGTGGAGGAGGCGCTGGACGTGCTCGCCAAACGCATTCCACTGGTGGTGGTCAAGCTGGGGGCCGAAGGCGCGACCGCGCGCCGGGAGCACGCGACGGTACACAGCCCCGCCTTCGCGGTGGAGGTGGTGGACACCACCGGCGCGGGAGACTCCTTCAACGGCGGATTCCTGCACGCGTACCTCACGGGCGCAACGCTGGAGGAGTGCCTCGACCTGGGCATGGCGTGCGGGGCGCTCTCCACCCAGGCCGTCGGAGGAAGCGCCAGTCAGCCCACTCTGGAGGAGGCGAGGGAGTTCATCCAGAGCGCGCCTCGCAGGGAGTGACCGAGGGAAAAATGAATGCAGCGATCGCGGTAATCGGGATTCTGGCGGGCCTCGTCATCGGGGCGGTCATCGGCTGGCTGGCGGGGAGGGCGCGCGCGCAGCAAAGCGCCCTGAAGGCCCAGGAACAGGCGCTCCGGGCGCAGGAGCAGGTGCAGGCGGAGCGCGAGCAGCGGGTGGCGGCCGAGACGCGGCTGGAGGAGATGGGAAAACAGCTGGAGGCCCAGAAGGGGCTGCTGGACGAGGCGCGCGCCCAGCTCGGAGACACCTTCAAGGCGCTCTCCTCGGACGCGCTGCAGGCCAACAGCCAGGCCTTCGTGGAGCGGGCGAGGGAAACCCTGGAGCCGCTCCAGCAGGCGCTGCGCCGATATGAGGAGCACCTCCGCGAGCTGGAGAAGACCCGCCAGCGGGATTACGGAAGGCTGGACGAGCAGTTGCGCCGGCTCGCCGAATCGGAGCAGCAACTCCAGCAGGAGACGGGAAACCTGGTCAACGCCCTGCGGCGGCCGCAGGTGCGCGGCCGCTGGGGGGAGCTCACCCTGCGCCGCGTGGTGGAGATCGCGGGGATGGCCGACCACGTGGACTTCATGGAGCAGGTCTCCACCGACACCGACCAGGGGCGCCTGCGGCCGGACATGATCGTGCATCTGCCCGCGGGGCGCCAGGTGGTGGTGGACGCCAAGGTCTCCCTCGACGCCTACCTGAACTCCATCGAGGCGGAGAGCGAGGAGAAACGCAAGGCCTTTCTCGCCCAACACGCCCAGCAGCTGCGAGAGCACATCCGCGGGCTCGCCGCCAAATCCTACTGGCAGCAGTTCCAGCCCACCCCGGAATTCGTGGTGCTGTTCGTGCCGGGAGAGTCCTTCCTCCACGCCGCCTGTGATGTGGACCACGCGCTGATCGAGGACGGCATGAAGGAAGGCGTGGTGCTGGCCAGCCCCACCACCCTGGTGGCCCTGCTGCGGGCGGTGGCCTACGGCTGGCGTCAGGAGCAGATGGCAAAGAGCGCGCAGCAGGTGAGCGACCTGGGCCGGCAGCTCTACGAGCGGCTGGGCGTCTTCATCGGGCACCTGTCGAACGTGGGCCGCAGGCTGCGCAGCACCACCGAAGCCTTCAATCAGGCGGTGGGCTCCCTGGAGGCGCGCGTCCTTCCCTCAGCCCGCCGCTTCCGCGAGCTCGGCGCGGCCGGCGGGGACGAACTGCAGGAACTGGAGCCGGTGGACCTCCGGCCGCGGGAGTTGCCGGAGCCGGAGGCGGAGGAGGCGGACCAGTCCGCCACTTGACCCCCTCCAAGCGGAGAGGGTAAGCCGGCCTGCGGCGCGCTCTCCTTCGGAGGAACACGAAAGGCGGCCCCTATGCACTTCGCATTCTGCAACGAGGGTTTCGGGGAAACGCCCTGGCGTCGGGTGTGCGAGGTGCTGGGCGAGGCCGGATATGACGGGGTGGAGATCGCTCCCTATACACTGGCCGAGGAGGTGCATCAGCTGTCGGCCGCGGAGCGGAGCGAGATCCGCCGCACGGCGGAGGAGGCGGGGCTGCAAATCGTGGGGCTGCACTGGCTTCTGGCCAGCCCCGAGGGTATGCACATCGCCCATCCGGACCCCGCGGTGCGCCTCCGAACGGCCGACTATCTGAGGCACCTGGCCGACCTGTGCGCGGACCTGGGGGGAAGGGTGATGGTGTTCGGATCCCCCAAGCAGCGCGGCCGCTCCGCGGGTGCCTCCGGGGAGGAGGCCTGGCGGTGGGCGGTGGAGACCTTCCGCGCGGTGCTGCCCACCCTGGCCGAGCGGCGGGTGACGATCTGCTTCGAGCCCCTGGGCCCACAGGAGACGGATTTCGTCAACACCGCCGCGGAGGCGAGTCGGTTGATCGCCGAGGTGAACGATGAGCGCTTCCGGCTGCTGCTGGATGTGAAGGCCATGTGCGCAGAGACCATCCCCATTCCCGATCTCATCCGGTCACACCGGGAGGCGCTGGCCCATTTCCACGCAAACGATGTCAACCGCCAGGCCCCAGGGTTCGGCGAGGTGGACTTCCGGCCGATACTGGCCGCCCTGAGGGAGATCGGCTACCAGGGGTTCGTGTCGGTGGAGCCGTTCGCTTTCCCCCTCGACGCGGCCGCGGTCGCCGGGCGTGCGCTCGCGTACCTGAGGGAGTGCCTCTAGCCGTGGTGTGGCGGGCGCTCCATAGGGCAGGCGGAGCGGAGCCGGATCACCCTGTCTCCGGGTACTCCGCGGGGTGGAACTGCAGACCCAGCAATTCCTGCGCGAAGGCGTGAGCGGCCTCTTCCTCCTCCTCCGGGCGCAGCGGGCCGAAGCGGCCGTCGTGCTGGAGGTGATGGAAGAGTTCGTGGGCGATATGCACGTCGTCCACGTGGCAGGCGAGCATGTCGAACCGCTGAAGGGCGTGCACCGCGGCGGCGAGCCGGTCCAGCGGATCGCGATAGAGCACGATGCAGGGGGGAGAGGGCCGATATTCGGCCCGGAGGTTCGGCTGCGTGGCGGGAGGCGTCTCCTCCTCCACTATCCTCACCCCCAATTCCTCTGCCACCGCCCGCACCGGCGGCCGCTCCCCCATCTTGAAGAAGCGCCTGGCGACGCGCCGGCCCAGGGCCGCGGGGTCTCCGATCTCCCTTCCCGGTCCTCCCCGGTTCATGGCGTGATGTCATCCCCCAGGCCGGTTCCCTTCGCGCGCGCCTGCCCCAGAAACTGAATCCCGCGCGCCAACAGGAGGGCGACGGCCAGAATGACGGCCAGATCGGCGATATTGTACACGAACCGGCTCGCTCGCCCCAGCTCCAGGAAATCCACCACGAAGCCCAGCCTCACCCGGTCCAGGAGGATGCCCAGATAGCCGCCGATCATCAGGGCAAATCCCACCTCCGCCACCGCGGACATGCGATAATGCGTCTTGGTGAGACGGTCGTAGAGCACGAGGAGCAGCAAGACGCACACCACGGTGGTGATCAGCAGATAGGAGAAACTGCCGCCGAAGCCCTGTTCCGGGTTCTCCAGGTAGGTGACCCGGAGCCATCCGCCCAGGAGAGAGACGCGGTGTTGCGGGCCTTCGGCGGTCACCAGAACCTTGGCCGCCTGATCCACCACGCAGACCCCAAGCGCCACTATCACCCAGTGCCAGGAGGGCGCAAACCTGCGGAGGTAGAGCACCAGTACGGCGATCATCAGCACGCCCGACACGATCGCCTGTCCGAATGGAGAAGACAACACCGACCTCATCCTTCACTCGGCGGCTCCCGCCGCCCTCAGCATTCGCCCCGCTCCTGTCGCGACACCCGCCTCACCGCCTCGGGGAGCATGGCCGCCACATCGCCGGCCAACACGCTCGCCTCGCCCAGCCTGGCCGCCGCCAGATCCCCCGCCAGCCCGTGAAGATAGGCCCCCGCGCAGGCGGCCTCGAAGGGCAGCAGCCCCTGCGCGATCAGCCCTGCGACCACGCCGGTGAGCACATCCCCGGTGCCGCCGGTGGCCATGCCGGGATTGCCGGTGGGATTGACCGCGAGCGGCCGGCCCGGCTCGGCCACCAGAGTATAGGCTCCTTTCAGTATTATAACAGATCGAAACCGATTCGCCGCCAGTTGCGCGTAATGGGCGCGGTTCGCCTGCACCTCGCGGGGCGGCAGGTCCAGCAGGCGCTCCAGTTCCCGGGGGTGCGGGGTGAGCACCATCGGCGCGTGGTCGCTCTCCAGCAGCCCTGGGGCCTCCGAGAGCGCGTTCAGCGCATCCGCATCCAGCACCATCGGCTTTTCCATCCGCCCCACCAGCCGCTGCACCAGCAGCTCGGTGTCCGGGTGGCGGGAGAGCCCCGGGCCGATCGCCGCTACGGTCGCCTGCTCCGAGAGGTCCAGGATGAGCGCCAGGGCGCGCGTGTCCAGGGTGCGCTCATAGGTCTCCGGCAGGGGAAAGGTCATCGCCTCGGTCAGTTTCACCTCCAGGATGTCGTTGAGGCTGTCCGGGCAGCCCACCCTGACCAGCCCCGCGCCCACCCGCAGGGCGCCCTCCGCGCAGAGACAGGCGGCCCCGGTCATGCCGACCGAGCCCGCGATCACCAGCACCTGCCCGAAATCTCCCTTGTGAGCCGTTCGCCTGCGGCGCGGCAGCAACATGCGCACCCACGCGGGCTCGATGAGTTCCGCCGCCGCCTCCGATTCCTTCACCAGGTCGCTCGGAAAGCCGATGTCGGCCACGGTGATTCGCCCCGCGTAGTCCGCCCCGGGGGACAGGAAGAGCCCCAGCTTGGGCAGCCCCATGGTGACCGTCTCCTCCGCCGTCACCGCCCCGCCCAAGGGCTTTCCAGTGTCGGCGTCAAGGCCGGAGGGAATGTCCACCGCCAGCACCGGGCAGGCGGCCGCGTTGAGGGCCTCGATCACCTGCGGCGCCGGGGCGCGCAATTCCCCGCTCAACCCCGTGCCTAGCAGCGCGTCCACCACCAGCGCGGCCCCCTCGCACTCCCGTCGCACGGCCTCCGCGTCCGCCTCCTGCACGGTCACGGAATCCGCCCCCTCCAGGCGTTTCAGGTTCTCGGCGGCCTCCCCGCGGAGTTCCTTTCCTCCGGTCGCCAGC
>WFSF01000009.1 GCA_015486155.1 Armatimonadota bacterium | reverse complement strand
GGTGGGGCTCCACCGGCCGCTCGTCCACCCCGCGGGCGAGCTCGTGAATCACCTCCCCCCAGGCCCCCAGCAGGGCGCGCAGGCGCTCCGGCGGGGTGCGCGCGATGTCCCCGATGGTCCGCAGACCGAGGTCCTGCAGGCGCTTCTCCGTCTTCGGCCCCACCCCCCACAGCCGGCCCACGGGCAGCGGCGCGAGCGCCTTTTCCACCTCGTCGGGCCGAATCACCACCAGCCCGTCCGGCTTGTCGAGATCGGAGCCGAGCTTGGCCAGGAACTTGTTGGGGCCCACGCCCACGGAGGCGGTGAGGTTCAACTCCCGGCGGATCTCGCCCTTGATGCGTCGCGCCAGCCCCTCCGCCTCCCGAAAGTCCGAGACCCGATCGCTCACATCGAGAAAGGCCTCGTCAATGGACAGCCGCTCCAGCACGTCCGCGTGCCGGGCCAGAATCGCCATCACCTGCTCCGAGACCCGCCGGTACTTCTTCCCATCCACCGGCAGGAAGACGCCGTGCGGGCAGAGCCTGCGGGCGGTGGCCGCCGGCATCGCGGAGTGAACGCCGAACTCCCTCGCCTCATAGGAGGCCGCGGAGACGACCCCGCGCTGCTCCGGCCTCCCTCCCACGATCACCGGCCGGCCGCGCAGCTCCGGCCGGTCCCTCTGCTCGACGGCCGCGAAGAACGCGTCCATGTCCACGTGGAGGATGATACGCTGGGGCATCGCACCCACGCTCTTCCCCAGGGAAGAGCCCCAGTCCTGTCACCGGCCCAGCGCGGCGGCGGCTCCGCGAGGTTTCCGCTGCGTATCACACATGGCGGCCCCGCGCCCTTACACCTCGAACTCGTCTCCGTCCCGCGCCAGGCGCACTTCTCCCGTATATCCCGCCGCCTTCACCCTCGCCGGCACCTCGTCTTCCACCGGCTCCAGGGTGTGGATGAGATGGGTCAGCACCACCCGCGGCGCCTCCGTGTGAGCCAGCGCCTCCCCGAGCTCCTCCGGCGTGAAGTGGGCCATCTCGACCACGGCCAGGTCCACGCCCGAGGCGGGCGCGATCACCTCGCTCGGCTGCCCCAGGTCGCCGGAGAGGAAGATCCGCTTGCCCCCGATGGTGACGATGAATGAGAAGGCGTGGTTCCTGGACTCCTTCCCCGCGCGCTCCATCCGGTCGGCGTGAACGTCCAGGTGGCGGGTCTCCCGCGCCATCACCGAGAGGCCCGGCGCCTCATATACCTGACCGCCGCGCACGGGGCGCAGGTCGAGCTCGAAGCCCAGGATATCGTCGAACAGATAGTGCATCTCCAGCACCCGCCTGAACGGCTCCACGGCGACCCCCGGCAGGTGGAGAGGGAGGGGACGAGTGCGCCGGTTCAACTGAAGCCACTGGATCAACATCGGCAGCCCGCCGCTGTGGTCCGCGTGCATGTGGGTGATGAAGACCGAGCGCACCTGGTCGGGGGCCACCTCCCGCCGGGCGAGATGCCAGGCCACCGGTTCCCCTGCATCGAACAGGTGCAGGTCCCGCCCCCTCCAGATCCCTATCGAGGTGTTGGTGCGGGCCTTGGTGGGGAACCCCGCCGAAGACCCGAAAACAGCCACGCGAACCTTATCCGACATCATCGCCTCCCGTATTCCTTCATCTCATGCCCCCCTCTTCCCCGCGGGCATCGCCGCGTATTCCTGGAGCGGCAGATAGGTGAAATCCCCGCCCTTCCTCCGGTTGGAGAGCGCGAACAGCAGGGCGCGCGCGGTGTCCAGCGAGGTCAGGCAGGGAATCGCGTGCTCCACCGAGGCGCGGCGGATGCGCGCCCCCTCCCGCTCCGGGTTGCGGTCCGGGGAGAGCGTGTTCAGCACCAGGTGCACCTCGCCGGAGCGAATCAGGTCGATGATGTTCGGCTCTCCCTCGCTGATCTTCTTCACCGGCGTGCTCTCCACCCCTATCCGCTTCAGGTGCGCGTGGGTGCCGCCGGTGGCGTAGATGCGGAACCCCAGGTCCGAGAAGGCGCGCACCAACTCGCCCGCCTCCTCCTTGTCCCGGTCCGCGATGGTGGCGATGAGCACCCCCTCCTCCGGGGCCTCCACCCCGGAGGCGATCATCGCCTTGTACAGCGCCTTCGGGTACTCGGGATCGATGCCCATGATCTCCCCGGTGGACTTCATCTCCGGC
The DNA here is from genome assembly GCA_015486155.1 of Armatimonadota bacterium. Lineage (GTDB taxonomy): Bacteria > Armatimonadota > Hebobacteria > Hebobacterales > Hebobacteraceae > S016-27. The sequence continues at coordinate 3,732 of WFSF01000009.1, read as the reverse complement.
CCCAGGTGGATGTCCACCTGCGTCAGCTTGGCGAAGGAGAACACCGGCGCCTTCACCGCGTAGTAGGGCCGCTCCGGATGCAGCCCCGGCCGGTATCCCTGCTCCCGCAGGGTCTTGCCCACCATGCACTTGGTGGCCACGTTCACCATGGAGATGCCGGTGATCTTGGACAGGTAGGGGACGGTGCGGCTGGCGCGCGGGTTGACCTCCAGCACGTACAGCCGCTCGTCTCCGTCCAGCACGAACTGGATGTTCATCAATCCCCGCACCTGGAGCGCCCGCGCCAGCCGGGTGGAATAGTCCACCACCCGCGCCTGCACCTCCTCGCTCAGGCTCACCGGCGGATACACGGCCATCGAGTCTCCGGAGTGGACGCCGGCCCGCTCGATGTGCTCCATGATCCCGGGGATCAGGGCCTCCTCCCCGTCGCAGATGAGGTCCACCTCCAGTTCCTTGCCCACCACGTACTTGTCCACCAGGATCGGGTGCCGGGGGGACACGTCCGCCGCCAGGTGCATGTACGACAGCAGCTCCTCCTCCGAGTACACGATCTCCATCGCCCGCCCCCCCAGCACATAGGAGGGTCGCACCAGCACCGGATAGCCGATCTCCCGCGCGGTCTCCACCGCCTCCTCCACCGAGCTGACCCCGCGCCCCGCGGGCTTGGGGATGTCGAGCTCCCGCAGCAGCACCTCGAAGCGGTCCCGATCCTCGGCCAGGTCTATCCCGTCGAAATCGGTGCCCAGAATCGGCACCCCGTGCTCGTGGAACACGGAGGCCAGGTTGATCGCGGTCTGCCCCCCGAACTGCACCACCACCCCCTCCGGCCGCTCCCGCTCGATGATGTGCAGCACGTCCTCCTCGGTGACGGGCTCGAAGTAGAGTTTGTCGGAGGTGTCGAAGTCCGTGGACACGGTCTCCGGGTTGGAGTTAATGATGATGGACTGATAGCCCTCCTCGCGCAGGGCCCACACCGCGTGCACCGTGCAGTAGTCGAACTCGATCCCCTGCCCGATGCGGATGGGCCCCGCGCCGATGACGATCACCCGCGGCTGCTCCGCCACCTCCACCTCGTCCTCGGCCTCATAGGCGGAGTAGTAATACGGGGTGGCCGCCTCGAACTCAGCCGCGCAGGTGTCCACCATCTTGTAGGGAGGAATCAGGCCCAGCGCGCGGCGGCGGGCCTGCAGCTCCTGCTCCGGGGCCCCGGAGATCTGCGCGATCTCGCGGTCGGAGAAACCCATGTGCTTGGCCCGCGCCAGCAGGTCGTCGGAGATTCCCCGCGCGCCCGCCTTCCGCAGCTCCTCCTCCAGGTCCACGATGTTCTTGATCTTGTGCAGGAACCAGGCGTCCACGCCGGACATCTCGGCGATCTCCGACACCATCATCCCCCGCCGGAAGGCCTCGGCGATGGCGAAGATGCGCTCATCCGTCGCCCTCCTCAGGCACTCCTCGAGCTCCATCTCCCCCCACTGCGCGACCTCCTTCCAGCGCAGGCCGTAGGCGCCTATCTCCAGCGACCGGATCCCCTTCAGCAGCGCCGCCTCGAAGGTGCGCTCGATCGCCATCACCTCCCCGGTGGCCTTCATCTGGGTGCCCACCGTGCGGTCGGCCAGCCGGAACTTGTCGAAGGGCCAGCGGGGAATCTTGGCCACGATGTAGTCCAGGGTGGGCTCGAAACAGGCGAGCGTCTTCTGGGTGACCGCGTTGGGTATCTCGTCCAGCCTCAACCCCACCGCGATCTTCGCCGCCACCCTGGCGATGGGGTAGCCGGTGGCCTTGGAGGCGAGCGCGGAGGAACGGCTCACCCGGGGGTTCACCTCGATCACGTAGTACTGGTAACTCTTCGGGTCCAGCGCGAACTGGATATTGCACCCTCCCTCGATCCCCAGCGCCCGGATGATCTTCAGGGAGGCGGTGCGGAGCATCTGGTACTCCTGATCGCCCAGGGTCTGGGTGGGGGCGACCACGATGGAGTCCCCGGTGTGGATCCCCATCGGGTCCAGGTTCTCCATCGAGCACACGGTGATGCAGGTGTTGGCGGCGTCCCGCATCACCTCGTACTCCACCTCCTTCCAGCCCACCACACACCGCTCCAGCAGGATCTGGTGGATCATGCTCATCTTCAGGCCCCGGGTGCAGATATCGCGCAGCTCCTCCTCGTCCCAGGCGATCCCTCCGCCGGTCCCGCCGAGGGTGTAGGCCGGGCGGATGATTACGGGGTAGCCGATGGCGCGCACGAAGGCGCGCGCCTCCTCCACACTGGTCACGATCGCGCTCTCCGGGATCGGCTCTCCGATGGCGTTCATGGTCTCCTTGAACCGCTCCCGGTCCTCCGCCCGCTCGATGGCGTCCAGCGAGGTGCCCAGCAGCGCCACGTCATAGCGCTCCAGGATCCCCGCCCGCGCCAGCTGGGTGGCCAGGTTGAGCCCCGTCTGCCCCCCCAGGGTCCCTATCAACCCCTGGGGCCGCTCCTGCTCGATGATGCGCGCCGCGCACTCCACGGTGAGCGGCTCCACATAGACGCGGTCGGCCATATTGGTATCGGTCATGATGGTGGCCGGGTTGGAGTTGATGAGGACCACCTCGATCCCCTCCTCGTGGAGCGCCTTGCACGCCTGCGTCCCCGCGTAGTCGAACTCCGCCGCCTGCCCGATGACAATCGGCCCGGAGCCAATCACCATCACCTTCTTCAGATCATCACGCCTCGGCATTCAACCTCCTCTGCTGTAGGGCGGGGCATCTATGCCCTCCTGGAAGGAGATTTGTAGGGTGGGCGGGCATAGGCCTGCCCGCCGGCCGTGTGGCGGGTGTGCCCGCCCTACAGCCCCTCTTCATTTTGCCCCGTCCCGACATAACGACTCCTCACTTCTGCCCTCCGCGTCTCCCGCTGTAGGGCGGGGATACCCATCCCCGCCAAACCACCTCACTTACTCCTCCCCGTCCATTTCTGCCAACACCCCTTGCTGCGCAAGCTTCGCTTGCGGGGCGGACAAAGGTGTGCCCGCCCTACAGCCCCTCTTCACTTTGCCCCGTCCCGACATAACGACTCCTCACTTCTGCCCTCCGCGTCTCCCGCTGTAGGGCGGGGATACCCATCCCCGCCAAACCACGTCACTTGCCTCAACCACCCCACACACAACCCCGCCTACCCCTCTGTAGGCCGGGCTTCTCCAAGCCCCCTCCCTCACCACACCTCCGGCAAGATCTCCCGCCACCGCCTCGGGTCCCGGATCCGCTCCGCGAACTGCTTGAACACCCCCCTGCTGTCCATGGGGCCGGGGCTGGCCTCCGCGTGGTACTGGATGGCGAACGCCAGCAGGTCCGGGCACTCCAACCCCTCCACGGTGTAATCGTTCAGGTTCACCTGGGTGACCCGGGCCTGGGTGTCCTGCATGCTGTCGGCGTCCAGCGCGTAGCCGTGGTTCTGGGAGGTGATCTTGACCCGCCCGGTGATCTCGTCCCTGACCGGGTGATTGGCCCCGCGGTGCCCGAACTTCAATTTGTACAGCTCCCCGCCCAGCGCGTACCCCAGCAGCTGATTGCCCAGGCAGATCCCGAACACGGGCACCTTGCCCAGCACCCCGCGGATCATCTCCACCGTGTACCCGAGCCGCCGCGGATCCCCCGGTCCGGGCGAGAGCAGCACGCCGTCCGGCTTCTCCTCCAGCACCTGGTCGGCGGTCACGGTGTGGGGCACCACCAGCGGCCTGCACCCCACCTCCCACAGAT
>WFSF01000008.1 GCA_015486155.1 Armatimonadota bacterium | reverse complement strand
TCTCGAGAAACTGCCCGTCCCCCTTGGCGTGGCGCGACCCCGCGGCCCCAGGGGCAAGATTTTCGCCGCAGCCCCGGCCCCTTCCTCGCGATCGCCCTCTCGTGCGGCGCGGCGCGCTCCCTCAGAAGCTCCTCTCCTGCACCAGGATCCCGCTGAGATACACCTGCACCACTACGCCCGGCCCCTCGCCGCTGACGGTGCGAACAACTTTATCCCCCGGCTGGTGGTATCCGGTGTAGACCTCCCGCTCCCCGTTTCGGTCCTTCACCACGATGCGCACCTCCTGCAGGCTGGGCCCCGGCGGCACCACCACCTCCACCTCGGTGCTCCGCTCCCCGGTCTGCGGCGTCTCCTCCCCCACCACCTCCTCGGGCGGACGCGGCCCCCGGCTCACGACCAACGCCATCTCTGACCCCCGCAACACCTTCTCCCCGGGCTTGGGCCTCTGCCCTATCACATAGCCGATGGGCACCTTGTCGTGATATGCGGCCGTCTCCCCTCCCACCGCCAGGCCGGCCTCTTGCACCAGCGCCCGCGCGCGGTCCACCGACATCTCGCGCACATCGGGCACCTTCGCCCACTTGGAGCCGCTGCTCAGCGTGAGCCGGACGATGCGCCCCACCCTCACCGGCCGCTTCGCCGGCGGATCGCTCTCCAGCACGTGCCCCTTCGCCACCTTCTCGCTGGGCTTCTCCGCCACTATCTGCCCTTCGAGCCCCCGCCCCTCCAGCACCTTCAGCGCCTCATCCTGGGCCATCCCCACTATCTCCGGGACCTTCACCTGCTTCGGCGCGGTCTTCACCCACAACCACATCCCCAGATGATATCCCCCCACCACGAACCCCACGATCGCCAGCAACTGCAACACCTGCGGCCACAGCGGCCGCACCCGCGGCCTCCGCCTCGGCCACTGCCCAATGCTGGCCGGATGCTGCGGGGGAGATGAATTGTTCCTCCCTCTTCTCACCAGCGTCTATCCCTCATTTGCGGGCGCTCCGGCGAATGCGCACCTTCGCCGCCCGGTGCTCCTCCAGAGTTCTGCTGAACACGTGCGAGCCATCCGCCCGCGCCACATAATACAAGTATGGCACATCTGCCGGATTCATGGCAGCCCGAATGCTGTCCTCCCCGGGATTGCAGATGGGCCCCGGGGGAAGGCCGGGGTGCAGATAGGTATTATACGGACTCTCGATCTCGGTGTCCGCGTAGGTCAGCCGCTCCTTCCGCCGATCCCCCAGCGCGTACTGCACGGTGGCGTCGCACTCCAGTTTCCTCCCCGCCCGCAGCCGGTTCATCAGCACCCCCGCGATGATCGGCCGCTCCTGCGGCAGCTTGGCCTCCGCCTCCACCAGAGAGGCGAGAATGATGATCTCGTTCAGCGTCCTCCCCTGGTACATCCGCCGGCCCTGGAAGAGCCCCTCCCACACCACCTCCTGGAACCTCCGCAGCATCTGCTCCAGGATATCCGTCTCCATCTCGCTGGCGTCCACCCGATAGGTATCAGGGAAGAGATATCCCTCCAGCCCGGTCCCCGGGAGCGGGAACGGGGTGGAGAACCGGCCGGCGTCTTGCGCCGCGTCCAGCACCGCCCGCTCGCTGCCCAGCCCTGCATCCTGGACCGCGCGCGCGATCTGCCGCACGGTATACCCCTCCGGGATGGTCAGCCAGGTCCACGTGTCGGTTCCCCGGCGGCTCAGCGCGTCCAGCATCTCCAGCGCGTTCATGCTCGGCCCCACCTCGTGTAGGCCCGCGCGCAGATGACGCCATTTCCCGGTCACATAGGCGGCGGCCGCGGTCGCCGTCGCGCTCCTCACCAGGCCCTCCCCCTTCAAGATCCGCGCCGCCTCCCACGCCGAACTTCCCCGCGGGAGGTTCACCTGCCTCGGCGGCCCGGACCCTGCCGGCACCACCACCAGCCACAGCACCGCCAGCACCGCCAGCACCGCCAGCGCCGCGCCCGCCCACAGCGCGCGCCGCTTCACCCTTCCCGACCGCGCGCGTCCGCTCACTCCCGCTCCCTCCGCGCCTGCGCGTCGAGGTAGTTCTGCAGCATCAGCGCGGCCGCCACCGCGTCCCGCACCTCCCGCCTCCGGGCGCGCGATTCGCCCGCGGAGAGCATCGCGCGCTCCGCCTCCGCGGTGGTCAATCTCTCGTCCCAGAGCGCCACCTCCACCCCCAGCGCCGCCCTCAACCGGTTCGAATACCGCCGCGCGCTGCGCGCCGCCGTTCCCGTCTTCCCATCCATCCCCACCGGATGGCCCACCACCACCCGCTCCACCCCGCGCGCTTCCACCAGCGCCCGCAGCCGGGCCGCGTCCTCCTTGAAAGATCTCCTCTCGATCACCGTCAGCGGCCGCGCGATGACGCCCCTAGGGTCGCTCACCGCCACCCCGATACGACGCTCTCCGGGATCCAGACCAAGCACGATCACGCCTCCGCCTCCCGCGCCCCGATAAACACCACCGTCCCCAGGGCCGCAAAAACCGCCCCAAACCCGGCCGCCACCCCGGAGTCGTTTACCATCATTGCCACTACCCCCGCGACGAGCGCCGCCCAAATGCCCGCGCTCAACGCCCGCTTTCCCTCCAGCGCGGCGCGCGCCCCTCCTCCCCTCCGCAGCAACCCCCAGAACACCCCTGCGATGAGCGCCGCCGCCAGCGGACTCCAGAAGGCGACCCGCAGAATGGCGTAATTGCGCATCAATTTGCGCGCCGCGATGTCCACCAGCCGGCCCAGGTGCCCGGAGAGCAGCGCCGCCGCGCCCGCGCCGATATGGGTGCGCGCCGTCCCCGGCAACAGCAACTCCAGCGCCGCCGGCGACAACGCCCCCGCCAGCGTCATCCCCGCCGCCGCCAGCACGTGCCCCGGCCTCCTTCGACCCCTCGTCAACAGCCACAGGGCCGCGAATCCCGCCGCGGCGGTGGT
>WFSF01000007.1 GCA_015486155.1 Armatimonadota bacterium | reverse complement strand
GGCTGGGGAGGCATGTTCGTGATGGACTTCTGGCCCTTCCCCGATCCGGCGGCCCCGCACTCGCTCAAACTGCAGGCGATGAAGGAGCTCACCAGGCGCTACTGCCGTCTGGCGGCCGACCACGGCCGGTTCGGCCATCCCGTGGACCTGTATTTCGAGACCGAGGAGGGCCTGCGGGAGGCCGCGGCCCAGGTGAGCGAAGGATTGGGACTGCCGGTGCCGATGCCGTTTCTCGCCGCCCTCGTGTGCGCCTCCCCCACCGACGCGGCCCTCCACGACGCCTTCGGCGTCGCCAACGGCATCTCCACCTATGACGGATACGGCCCCGACTTCATGGAGCACGACCTCAGCCGATACCTGGGGCCGGAGTTCCGCGGCCGCTTCCTCGCCGACTACATCAAGGACCACTACGAACCCCGCATCCCCGTGTTTCACCTGGTGGGGGGGCTGGACAAATTGCGGGCCGGGGAGATAGACGAAAACGACCCCCGGGACGGCCTCCCCGTCTCCCTGGACCAGTGGATAGAGCGGGACGGATTGTTCTGCCTGAAAGTGAAGCTGCGGGGCACAGACCTGGAGTGGGACCTCGCCCGCATGATGGAGGTGGCGGCGGTGGCGCGGGAGACGCGCGCCCGCATCGGCGACCACCGGCTCTATTTCACCGCGGACACCAACGAGATGTGCGAGACGCCCGACTACGTGGTGGAATTCCTCCACCGGCTGCGGGAGCAGGATCCCCGCACCTACGACGACCTGCTGTACCTCGAGCAGCCCACCGAGCGGGACCTCGCGGCCCGGCGGCTGGACATGAGGCCCGTCGCCGCGCTCAAGCCGGTGCTGGTGGACGAGAGCCTCACCGGCCTGGCGGACATGGACCTCGCGCTGGAGCTGGGCTGGTCGGGGCTGGCGCTGAAGGCGTGCAAGTGCCAGTCGGTCGAACTGCTGCTGGCCGCCCGCGCCAGACACCAGGGCGTCCCCTACGCCATTCAGGACCTCACCAATCCCGCTCTGGCGCTGCTCCAATCCGCGGGGATGGCCGCCCGCCTCTATCCCATGATGGGGGTGGAGGCGAACTCTCCCCAATTCTTCCCCAACGCCTCCGAGCCGGAGGCCGCGGTCCACCCCGGCATCTTCCGCCGCCGGGAGGGAATGCTGGACACTCGGACCCTCCAGGGCCCCGGCCTCGGCTATCAGATCGGATGGATCAACCGCGATCTCCCCGAGCCGTGGTAGCGGGCCGACCGGGAGCGCGGGGAGACGGGTTTTCGCATTTCCCCTAACCTGCTAGACTATGGCGCGGGCCCTCCGCGGCCGCATCATTTGTGCAGAGGAACGGGCAATGGCTCAAGATGACCTTCAACAGTCACCCCCGCCGGGCGGGGACGAACAGGGCGAGCGAGGGGAGGACGTCGGGCTCGGGTTCGACTCTCTGGCGATGAACGAGATCGCCGCCCCCGAGAAAGACGAGGCCGGAGCCGCGGCCGAGCGCCGGAGCGGCCGCTGGCTGATGGTGCTGGGGGTGCTGGCGGCGGCGGCCCTCGTGTATGCGGCCGGGCGGGCGGTGGTGAATCTGCCGCCCGGGGCGGACGCCCAGACGCGGCTCAGGGGACGCCTGATGACCCTTGAGTCCTGGCGCAACGGCGTGGTGGTGGGCGCGCGCTATCTCTCCGCGAACACCCTGCGGCTGGAGCTCTCGACACAACTCTCCACCACCGACAGCAAGGCGAGAGACCAGTTCAGGGACGCCGCCAGGCAGGTGATGAAAGTGCTCATCCAGGAGCGGCCTGGCCGCGATCTCAAGATCCTGGGATTCCAGGGGGAGAAACAGATCGTACGGGCCGAGTACCACCAGAAATCCAGCCTGGTGGGTCCCGGGGGCGAGGTGGTGCCGGAGATTCTCGTCCACGTGAAGGGGGACCCGAAGAGCCTCTCCGAGGAGGCAGGTGCGGGCAGCCGTCCCTCGGAGTAGCAGAGCGGGCTCTGCCGCCCTCTGCGGGACTGTCAGGCCGGTTCCCGCCCAACTACGGGCCTATTTGCTGTGAGTTATCGGCCCGCCCTGTGGAAAAACCCTGAGGGAAAGAGGGCGCATGTTCGCGTGGCCTCTCCGTCCCGCCGCAAGATGGGAAATACGGGCTCGAGAACGGTCCCGGCAAGATGCCAAGCCAAACCTCTCCTCCAGAGCAGAAGGCTGTACGAGACGCCCCTCCGGAGGGACCCACGCCGCACACCGAGGACGGTGTCGCGGTGGCGGAGGCGCTGGCGCGCGCCGCGCGCCAGGTGTCTCTCTACGGGCGAGGCCACCCCGTCAGCGTGACCGCCGCCGCGCGGGCGGTGGAGATTCTGGATTCCCATGCCTCCGGCGAGACCGTCGAGATCGCGGTCGAGGAGGACGACCTGCTCTGGAACGGAGTTCCCCTGCCCGCCTCCCACCCACACGTCTCCTGGCTCCGGGAGAGCATGAGGGACCGCCTCATCGCCTCCATTTCACTGCTGCCTCCCGTCCAGCCGGAGGAGGCGGCGAGACTGCTGGACGTGCTGGCGGAGGACCCCCAGGCGCTGGCCGAATCCGGCGGAGCGATGAAGGTTTTCTCGCGGCGGCCCTCCAGTGGCGTCAGCATCCAGGATGTGGACTTCGCCCAAAGGCTGCGGGAATCGGAGGCCGCCTGGCTGGATTACTGTCAGCAGGTGGCCCCGGAGGCCTCAGACTCCCTGGCGCGCGTGGTGGAGAGCTGCCTCGACGTGCACCGCTGGAGCGACGCGCCGCCCCCTCCCATGATGCTTCCGGCCGGCGCGGACCCCAGTTACGGGGAGGATCGCTCATCGCGGGAATTGCTCGCCGAGGGGCTTGCGCGGTTTGTCCAGCGGACCGGCGAGAACACGCATTTCCCCGATGAGGAGGCGCGCCGAACCTGGCGGCTGAAGCTCCTGGAATCCCTGAGGGCGCTTCCGCCGGAGTGGCGGGCCCATGTCTTCCGATCTCCCTCCGGGGCCTCCCCCGGTTTCCCGGACATGCTCACCCTGATCGCCCGGGAACTGTCCGCGGAGGAGTGCGCCTCCCTGGTGCTGGACTATCCGGGGGCCATCGCCGAGGAGCGGTCGGGAGGACTGAGGAGGCTGCTCAACCGCATCATCTCCGACCCGGAGCGGGCGGAGACCATCGCGCCGGCGCTCCATCAGGCCGCGCGGGAAGCGGGGATCGAGGAGCAACTCTACCAGAACGTCGTCGGGGTGCTGTTGATGGAAGTCCGCCAGGGGGGCTCGGACGGCTTGACCGCGGAACCGGCGCACCGCGCCCCGGCCTCCGACGGGGAGGACCGGGACGAATTCTCCGATCTCATCCCCAGTCAGGATGATGACGGCCGGCGTCGGGCGCGCGCACACCTTCTGATGGACCTCAGCGGGTGCGACCTCCGCGGGGTGCAGCGCGCGATCGTATTCCCCGCCCTGGGGAAGCAGGTGGAGCAGTGCGTGAAAGACGGGGACGCCGAACTGGCGCTGGAGGGCGTCAGGGTTCTCTTCCGTCTCACCCAGGATGACGACGAGGAGACGCGCGCCGCGGCCGAAAGGGCGATGGCCCGCCTCGACGCGCCCCCGGTCGCGCAAGCCCTGCGGGAGGAGGCGGAGCGCGGCTCGGGCGAAGGGCGGGCGGAGGCGATTGCTCTGCTCGGATGCCTGGGGAAGTCCGGGCTGGAAGCGCTCTGCGCCCTCGCGCTCGAGCCGGATCCGGAGCTCGCCGCCGAGGCGGCGCGCGCGCTGGCCGCGCGCGACGCCCCGGGCTACGAGCATCTGGAGAAATTGCTCATGTCCCTCTCCCCGGAGGGCGCGGGCGCGGTGGTGCCCGCGATCCTGTTCGGGAAAGAGGATCGCGCGCGGGAGCGGTTACACGCGCTGGCGCGCCATCCCGACCCCCAGGTGCGGAGTGATGCGGTGTGGTTACTGCGGGACTGCCGCTGGGAGGGGACGACGGAAATATTGATCAAGTTTGCGCGGGACGAGGAACTGGAGGTCCGGCTGCCCGCCATCAGGGCGCTGGGAGAGCGCCGGGCGGCGGGGGCGGTGCCGGCGCTCTGTTCCCTCATCCGCGGGCCGACCGCCCAGGGGGAGCCGATGGTGGTGCGGGAGGCGGCGATGGCGGCCCTGGGAAAGATAGGCTCTCCGCGCGCGGTGAGCGCGCTGGCGGAGGCGCTGGCCGGCGGCGGATTGCTGGGCCGGCTGCGGTCCCCGGCCCTCCGCGTGGCCGCCGCGCGCGCGTTGGGCGCGATCGGATCGCCGGAGGCAAGGGAGGCGCTGAACCGGTTCACCCGCAGCCGCCAGCGCGTGGTGCGGGAGGCCTGCCGCGAGGCGCTCTCCCCGCTGGAGGCCGGGGCGGGCCCGGCCGGATCGGCCGACGAGGGGGTGGGCGGATGAGCGGCCGCGCCGGACAAGATGCGCAGCACGAGCTGGCCGCGCGCGCCGTCATCACCTTCGCGCGCGCCATGAAGAACGTGAGCTTCTACGAACCCTCCCATCCGGTGGTGAGGGAGGTGCTCCAGAAATTCCTCGACGACCTCCTCACGCTGCTGGAGTCCCGGCCGGAGCTGGTGGTCAAGTTCGTGAGCGGATATGTCGCAATCGACAACCGCGCCGTGACCGGGCGGCATGCGGCCCTCGGCAACCTGGCGGGCGCCTGCGCCAGAAGGGGAGTGGAGGCCGTCACCTTCCAGCGGGGGGTGAGAGCCGGAGACATCGAGGGGTTCGCGGCCCTGCTGGCCGCCGACCCCGAGGCGGTCGAGTCGTCGGGGGGCATCTCCAACCTGATGCTGCGGGAGGGCATACAGCACATCGTGGTGGAGCGCTTCAGCGAGCGGCCGAGAGGCGACTGGCGGTGGGTCCACGCGCGCACCATTGACGTGCTCCGCTCCGCCGCGGTCGGGGTGCGCACCCATCGGCCGCTGGATATCGCGGGGGTCCGCCTCAGCATAAGGGAGATCGTGGACGACGTGCTCGGCGAGCGCTCCATTCTCTTCAACCTGAACTCCCTGAAGGGGATGGACGAGTACACCTTCATCCACGCGGTGCACATCTGCATTCTGGCGATCGAGCTGGGCCGGCAGATCGGGCTCGAACGGAGTCGTCTGGAGGAACTCGGGCTGGCCACCCTGCTCCACGATGTGGGCAAGATCTTCGTGCCCCTGGGGATCCTGCGCAAGCCCGGCCCCCTGGACGATGAGGAATTCTCGGTGATGAGCCGGCATCCGGTGGACGGCGCGGTGGCGCTGGTGCGGGAGCCGCAGGTGCCGGAGACGGCTTCCATTGTGGCCTTCGAGCACCACATGCACTACGACCACAGCGGCTATCCCCGCGTGCCTCGGCCCCGCCCGCTCCATCTCTACAGCCTCATCGCCGGCATCGCGGACGTGTACGACGCGCTGACCACCATTCGCCCCTATCGGCCGGCCCTGCCGCCCCTGCGCGCGGTGGAGGTGATGAGGAGCGAGCAGTCCGGACGGCTGGAGCCGCGGCTGCTCTCCCGCTTCCTCGCCATGCTCGGCCCCTACCCCTCCGGAACGCTGCTGGGGCTTCCCGGGGAGCGGATGGCGGTGGTGACCAGGCCCAACGGAGACGCGCCCGAGAATCCGTTCGTGCGGAGGGTGGAAGAGAGCGCGGGCGGAAACCGCCTCTCCCGGGAGGAGCTGCCCCTGCAGGAGCTGAGCGCCGCGCCGGGCGGCATTACGGTGCTGGATCCCAACGCGCTGGGCCTGGACTTGACCGCGCTGCTGCACGAGGCGACCGCGGGGAGCGCGCTCGAGACCCAGGTGGAATTGGTGTAGCCCGCCTTCCGGTCAGCGCGCGGCGCGCGGGGCGTCCGCGGCGGGAGGCAGCTTCTCCACGGTCACCGAGGCCACCCACAGATCCTGCTTGCTTCCCTTCGCGTTGATGCGGAAATCGTAGCCATTGCGGTTGGAGAAGGTGGCGTCGTCCAATTCGAAACGGTATCGCCTCCACCCAGGGCCCGGGTCCACCCATTGCCAGCGCGTGAACCTGTAGCCGGTGACGGAGTCGTACATGATGTTGAAGCCGAGCTTCTTCTTGCCGAGAAACGCCCCCTCGCACTCGACGGTGATCGCCACCCTCTGTGTGCCCTGCGCGAAGTACATCCAGCCGTCGTCCACGTCGAAGTAGATCCAGGGGTTGTCCAGATCCTCTCTTCCCCGCCCCGGGCGCAGGTGGGTGCGGACACACGGGCGACCGCCGCGGTCCTCGACGGTGACTTCGCCTCCGGTCATGTTGCGCAGGGGCGCCTGCGCCAGGCCGAATTCCGGCCGCTCCGGCATGCTCCAGTCGGCGTACACGAGGGGGACGTCGGCCAGGTCGAGCCCGCCCCGGGCCGCGAGGACGTCTTGGCGGGTGATGGGAAGAGGATGCATGGCCTGGGGGGCCGCGCCCGGAATCAACACCGGCCGCGGGCCCACGAGAAAGCGCAACCGGCCGCCATCCGCGACGGCCGCCCCCGGCCTCCCCCCGAGCGGCCGCGCCCCTCGGGCGGCCGCGGCGTCCGCCATGGGGGCCAGCGCGGAGGCCGAAACGACCTGCTCCCTCTCGCTCCACGCCAGGGCGAAACACGCCTCACCGTTCCGCATCCCCAGTGCCCACAGGTCCGGGCCGAGGCGCAGCCAGCCCGCCAGCTCCGCGCCCTGCAGCGGGGTCGTCCACTCGGAGCTGACGGCGTCCGCGGGCAGGTAGCACCGCTCCGCCCCGAACGCCCACGCGAGCAGGTAGCGCTCCACCCACTGGTCGGCCGAGAGCGCGCGGCCGGAGCCCAACACCCACACCCCTCTCCCCCCTCCCCGGGGCAGCTCCTCTGTGGACAGCACCGACCAGGCCAGCGCGAGCGAGGAAAGTCCCCCGGGCCGCGGGTCGAGATAAATCCCAAGTCGGTCGCACTGCCGCCAGGCGTCCGAGGCCTGCAGCTGGGCGATGCGGGCGATGCCCAGGGAGCCGGACTCCGGCATGACCACCAGGGAGTAGGGATCGACGCGCTTGATCTCCTCCCGGGCGGCGGACAGCAGGCGCAGGTACTCCCCGCGCGAGCCCCGGAAATGGTGCAGATCGGGCTGCCTCCGCACCTGCCAGTGTCGCACGCGGCCGGCGAAATGCGCGGCCGCCTCCCGCACATAGCGCCTCCAGGCGTCGAGATCCCGCGGCACCGACCGCGTGCGCTGGTCGGGGGGCACATTGCGCCTGGGATCCACCGCCCATTCGGCGCACGGGCCCAGCACGAGAGTGACCTCCAGGCCGCACTTTGCGGCCGCGTCCACCGCCGCGTCGTCGGCCTGCCAGTGGAACTCCCCCTCCCTGGGCTCGACGCGGTTCCAGTCCAGAGTCCAGCGCACGCCCTGCGCCCCGGCGGAGGAGAGCCGGGACAGCTCCGCGGTCTGCGTCTCCGGGGAGAGCGCGGGCGCGTCGAGGTCCGCGCCGAGGAAGGGGGCGGCCGGCGCCGCTGCAAGGGCGGCCGCGATCCAGACCAGCGCCGCCCAAAAACAGTGAAGCCGAACCCAGCGCCCAAAGAGGGCCCGGTTCGGCTTCACGCCGCCGAATCGCCGCGTTTCAACCGTGCGCAGGGGCAGGCCGGCGCCCTTCGCCATCAGCCGCCGCCCGCTGCAGGTGAGGCCCTCCCGCCTCGCCGCCCGTTGAGGAGGCGCGAAGCGAGAGGAAGGTGCGAGGGTGTCACTGCTGCTCCGCGACGATGCGCTGCGCCTCCCCCATGGACAGCCAGATGCCCTGCTCCTTGAACGTCATCCAGCGCAGGTATCCGGCCAGCGACATGTAGTTGGATTCGGCAGCGAACGGCTGCAGTCCGGACACGTTCGGATACTCATCCGCCGCGGCCGGGCCCGTGCCCATGGCGAGCAACATCGCCACCGCCACCAGAATCAACAGCGTCCAGCCCATCTTGGTCATCGTTCAGTCTCCCTTCATGTGTGAAAGCTAGTGTGACCGTGCTCCGACTCTCTTGGACCTCGAGGGCGCGACTCCCTGTCGCCATTTGCGCAGACCGAGGCCATCAGCGCTTCGGGAAACGAATGACCGCGGTCACCCCGTCCTTGCTCTTCAGGTGGAACTTGCCCCTGAGATCGCTCTCCACCACCCCGCGCACGATGTTCAGGCCCAGGCCCGCGGAGGCGTCCAGGTCGAATTCGGCCGGCAGCCCCGGGCCGTTGTCGCTCACCTGTACGATCACGTCTCCGCCCACCTCGGAGAACGTGATGGTCAGCCTGCCCGACTTGCTCTCGGCCGGGCCGTGGCGGAAGGCGTTGTCCACGAGTTCTCCCAGCGCCACCGCGAGCCGGGAGGCCTTGTGGGAGGGGAGGCGGAGCTGCGCGCCGGTCACCTTGGTCGCGGGCGCCGCGCGCCCGGATCCCCGCGTGGATTGTTTGAGCACCTGGATGACCCGCCGCGTCATCTGGCGCGCGTCCACCAGCTCGGGATCGCGGCCCGGGCCCAGCTCGTGCACCACGGCCATGGTTTGCACGTGCGCGATGGCCCGCTTGATCCTATCCTCGGCGGGAAGATCCCGAGAGCGGCTCAACTCGGTTCTCAGCACTCCCGCCACCGACTCCAAGCTGTTTCGCACCAGGTGGTTGATCTTGCCCATCAGGGCGGCCACGAACTCGGATTGCCGGCGCACCTCCTGGCTCAGGTGCGCATTCTCCACGGCCAGCGCGGCGGTGCCCGCGATGGCCGCCAACATGCGCTTCTGCTTTTCCGTGAACTGCTGCGGGGTGCGCCGGTAGAGACACAGTGCCCCCAGCGCCTCGCCCCGGGACATCATCGGGGCCGCGGCGCCGGCGCGGAGCCGCTCCGCGCGCGCCAGGTCCCTATATTTGAATCGGCCGTCCCGGCTCACGTCCGCGCTGGTGAGCACCGATCCGGACTGCACCGCCTTGCCGGCCATTCCCTCCCCAGGCTTCAGCCTGATTGCGGATTCGAAGGGCGTCTCGGGAGAAAAGCCCCGCGCCGCCCGAACCACCAGCTCCCGCGTCTGGCGCTCGACCAGCATCAGCAATCCCACCGGCGCGTCCAGGATTTCGCCGGCGTGCGCGAGCACCGCATCGAGCGCATCGTTCAGATCCTCCGATGCGGCCAGCTTGCGCGACAATTCGAAGAGCTTCGTGAGATCATCCAGGTGCTGCACCACATCCCGGTAGAGCAGCGCGCTCTGCAGGGCCAGCGCCCCCTGATTGGCATAGGCGGCCAGCAGGGCGCGCAGGTGGGTGGGAAAATGCCGCGGGCGGTCGTCGGCCACCGCCAGCACGCCCTGTAATCCCTGCTGAGTCGTCATCGGAGCGCACAGCAGCGATTTCGCGCTCAGCAGGTTCACCAGCGGGTCGTCGCCCCGGTGCTCCCGCTCCACGTCGTCCACCCCCTCGGGGGCGCCCGAGGCGAGCGCCTCCATCCCCACGTGCTTCTCCCCCAGGGGCGCGCGTTCCGCCTCCTCCTCCAGCCCCACGCAGCCAGCCGGGACGGGGGCCAGCCTGCCCTTCTCGTCCGGCAGCAGAATCGCCGCCCGCGGGACGCCCAACGCCTTGGCCGCCCCCTCGGCCACCGCGGCCGCGATCTTGTCCGCCTCCAGGGTGGCCGCGATGTGGGTGCTCACCCAGGTGAGATCGGCCATCTCCAGCAGCCGCCGCTGCATGTCCTCGAAGAGCTGCAGATTTTCGATGGCCACCGCGCTCTGCGCCGCGAAGGCGGAGAGCACCTCCCGATCCAGCCGGCGAAAGGCGTCCGCGTATTCGCTCATCAGGATGAGGACGCCCACCGGTTGGCCGCGGAGGGGCAGGGCAAGGCCGAGGGCGCTTCCGATGCCGGCCGCGCGCAGCTGCTCGTTGATCTCCGCATGTCCCGCCTTCGGCCTCCACCAGAGGTTCTCGTCGGATTCGGCCGCGGTGAGTTCCGCCATCGCCGATAGTATCGAGGTGTCTGCCAGCTCGGGGAACTCATCCCTCCCCTCGCTGGCGCGCACCACGGGGCGGCCCTCGTCGTCCGCGAGGAGAAGCCAGCAGGCGTCGGCCGCGGTGGTGCGAATGGCCACGCGGCACACCGCCCCGAGGAGTTCCTTGAGGTCGAGCGCGGAGGCCAGCGCATGGCCGAGGTCCGCGATGCACTGCTGGTGCTCCTGGTCGGAGTGCCGTTGTCGGTCTTCGATCTGCCTGGCCCGGAGTACGGCCGCCGCCTGTTGCGCCACCCCCGCCAGGAAGGAGATCTCCCCCCGGGGCAGCCCCGCGCGGTGAACGCTGAGTGCCCCCACCCAGCGCTCGCCGTCGTGCGCCCGTATCAAGACGGCTCCATCGGCTCCCACCTGGCTCAGGAAGGCCGCGTGCTCTCGCCTCTCCGGGCGAAGCTGGAGCACCGCCGGGTGCTCCGGCTCTTCCCCCGCCCGCCAGAACTCGGGGCCCGGCTGGAACGTCTTCGCCCTGCCCTCCAGCCGCACCCCGCGGCTGCGCCGCGCGGTCAGCCGCCCCCGGGCCTCGTCCTGCTCCCACCACACCAGGCCCGTGTCAGGACAAACGCGCTCCGCCCACTTCAGGGCCGCCTCCATCACGGCGGCGGGCCGCCGCGCCCGCTGAATCTCGACCGCGGCCTCCCACACCATCTCCGGCCCCACCACGGGGGAATCCGGATCGGCGGGACCTCCCGCCTCCGACCGCTCCCGGGCCCGCCGGCGCAGGGTGCGGCCCAGGTCCGCCAGCACCCGCTCCTCCCCGTTGCTCACTCCGCCCGGCCCGAGGCACATGCACGATCTCTTTTCGAGCAGCACGATCGCCTCGGCCAGGTCCCGGGGGGAGCAATCCGCGGCCATGCCGCCGGCGATCGCGGAGATACAATGCTCCTCTTCGAGCGGGCCGAGATCCTGCCACCATTCATCCCGGCATCGCCCTCCGAGCAAACTATTGCCTGACCGCTCGAGGTCGCCAAGCCATGCGTAGATGACTTCCGCCGCTCCGCTCAGGGCCGGGGCCGACTCCTCGCCCGGCTTTGTGTGCCCTCTCTCATCTGCCACGTTGCCATCCGATTTCCGCTACGGGCCGTGCGCCCTTGGTCTTCTCAAGTCCCGCAACTCAGCCAATCCCCTCTTGCACCGTGCGCGATTCCAGGCGAGCGCCGCCCCGGCGCTCGCCTGGACCCCCCAGGCCACACATGAATCAGCACTATCTCCAGATACCTTCTCGCCCCCCCGCTCACCTATCGCGTCTTTGCCTCATCCCTCATAGTTCCTGGACATTTTGTGGTCATAGCGCGACAAGGTTGCGCACCGCGGCCAGACGTTTCGCCCCGATGCCGGGGACTTCGAGCAGTTCCTCCACGCTCTCGAATCCATGCCCGCGCTCCGCGATCAGCTGCTCCCGGTGTTTGACTATCCGCTCCGCGAGCACGGGACCAATCCCCGGAAG
>WFSF01000006.1 GCA_015486155.1 Armatimonadota bacterium | reverse complement strand
ACCCCGATCCGGTCGGCCAGCGCCCCCGCCTCGCTGTACTGGTGGGTGACATGCACCACTGTGACGCCCAGCCCGCGGTTGATCTCCTGCAGCGTCTCCATCACCTGCTCCCGGGAGGAATAGTCCATGGCGGCCAGCGGCTCGTCCAGCAACAACACTGCCGGGTCCACCGCCAGCGCCCTGGCGAGCGCCACCTTCTGACGCTCTCCGCCGCTCAGTCCCTCCGGGCTGGGGCGGTCGGCGATCTGGTGGAGCTTCAGCAATTCCACCAGCCCATCCACCCGCCGCCGCATCTCCGCCCGGCCCTTGCGCTGATAGCGCAGCCCGTAGGCGATATTCTCCCGCACCGTCAGGTGGGGAAACAGGCAGTGCTCCTGGTATACGAATCCCACCCGCCGCCGCTCCGGGGGAAGGTCCGTGACCTCCCGCCCCTCCAGAAATATCCGCCCGGAGTCCGGCCGGTAGATGCCGGCTATGGTCTCCAGCAACAGCGTCTTCCCGGAGCCCGTGGGCCCCACGATCACGAAATACTCGCCCGCCTTCACCCGCAGCGAGATCTCCCTCAGGGAAAACGATCCCCAGGAGCGGGAAACGCCCTCCAACCGGATCATATCGTCGCCCTCCTTCGAGACCGGCTCAGGAAGCGGGGCGGATTGCCCCTCATCCACCGCAGCACCACGAACACCCACAGGCATACCAGCACCAGCAGGATGGCTAGGGGCCTGGTCTCCTCCAGCCCGTACTGGGTGAAGGTGTCATAGGCCAGCACCGAGACCGTGAACGGGTGATAGGCGACGATCATTAGGCTGCCGGTCTCCGAGATCGCCCTCGCCCAGGTGAGGATGGCCCCCGCGAAGATGGCGCGCGAGGCCAGCGGCAGCGAGATGCGGAAGAACGTGCTGGAGGGCGGCGCGCCCAGCGTCCTGCTCACGTGCTCCAGCCGGGGCCCGGTCTGCTCGAATGAGTTGAGCGCGCTGCGGATGAGGAACGGGCTGCTCACGAACAACTGGCAGGCTACGATTCCCCACAGCGTCCCGGAGATGGTCACCCCGAACCGCTGAAGCAGGAACTGCCCCACCGGAGCCTTGGGCCCCAGCAGCACCAGCAGCGCGATGCCCACCACCGACTGCGGGATGAGAATCGGGATATCTATCATGCTGTCCAAGGCCTGCTTGCCTGGAAACTCCGTCCTGGCCATCACATAGGCGAGCGGCACCCCCAACACCAGCACCAGCAGCGTGGTGATGGAGGAGGTCGCCAACGTGGTGATCAGGGCGCGGCCGAACTCTCCCTCCTTGAGGGTGACCAGCAGGGTCTGCGGAGACGTCTGCATCACCATGTAGAGGATGGGAAGCGCCACCAGCACCAGCAGCACCGCTCCCACCAGCAGCAACGCCAGCAGAAAATTCTCGCGCCACCTGCGCTGCACCGCCGTCACCACCGCATAGACCAGGCTCAACAGGATGGCCGCCTGCGCCCAGTAGGGCGTGACGATGATGATGGAAAACACGAACACGGCCAGATAGCCCAGCAGATACGGCCGGTGGCCCAGTCCCGCGTAGATGAACGCAAACATCGCGAACAGCAGAGGCGCCTTGCTCACCCAGGCCACCAGCCCTGCCAGCAGCAGATAGCCGGCCGCGTACTTGGCCGCGTACCGCGGGGAGCGCTCCTCGGCCAGCATCGCCCCGCGCACCAGCGCGAACAGGTTCGCGCACCACAACACCACGCCCTGGCCCCAGTCGCCGCTCCGCGCGGACCAGAGGACGTGCCCTGCAGTCAACAACACTATCGCCGCCGGCAGCAGCCACCGGCGGCCGCGCGGTTCCTTCATCAGAACTTCGCTTCCTTCACCAGCGGCCGCAGAGAGGGCGGAACGGCATCGATATCAGGGGTCAGTCCGGGGCGGATGGGGGTGAAGAATCCCTTCTCCAGGGATTTCGCCCCCTCGTCGCTGAGCAGCAGCTTCACGAACTCCACGGCCAGGTCGGGGTGGGGCGCGTCCGAGGGGACGGTGATGCCGTATACGATGGGCCGGCCCACCTCGGTGATGCGCTCGCCCTTCTTCTTGCCGATGATCTCGACCTTCGCTTTCCGGTAGAAGTCTTCGTACTGCTCGTTGCTGAGGTCGATCTGCTCCGGCAGGGTCACGTAGGGGAGGTTGTGCTGTTTGGCGACGTTCTCGTAGACGAAGGCGTAGTCCAGCCCCATGGACTCTAGCGGCCCGATCAACTCCTCCACATCGGAGGTGGTGCGGGTTGAGTCCTGCGGGCACCGCTTCAGCAATGCCTGGTAGATGCTCTTTCCGCCGATCTTCTCCTTGTAGTAAAGGTCGGCCAGCTGCCACATCTGAAGCGTGCGATAGCCCACCGGCCCGGTGTCCGGATTGACGCGGCCGAACATCACGTGCGGCTTGAGGAGAATGCGATACCAGTTGTCGCCGTTGATCTGATCTGCATAGCGGCTCTTGTCGGTGTAGGCGATCACCAGCCGGTTGCGCGCGAACAGGATCTGCCACTTCGCGTGGTCGGGGATCATCAGATCCCGCAGAATGGTGTAGTCGGCGGAGGCGATGATATCACCCTCCCGGTTGAGCTCCGTCACCTTGCGCACCGCCGTCTGGCTGCCGCTCGACTCCCGGAGCACGTCCACCCCCGGGTGCCGGGCCTCGAATTCCTTCTCCAGGTCCTCGAAAGCGCGGGATAGACTGGCCGCGTGGAACACGTAGAACTTTGTGGTCCCGCCGGCCGCCTCGCCGGCCCTCCCTCCGGCGGACGGAGCGGAAGACGTGCCGCACCCGCTCACCAGGGCGAGGAGAGTGGCGGAAACGATGCCTGCCGCCGGACCGCCGGCCGTCTTTACATATCGCATGATCTTCTGCGCTGCCTCCTTCGCTCGTTTGATCACGGGGGATTCTCCCTGGGCTCCCCTCGCGCACGAAGATAGAGGAAGTTTGTAAAGTGTTGGTAACAGTTAGATGAAACTTCTGCGCGGGTAAGGGGAAGAATTCGTGAAGAAGAGGTAACGCAACCATCTGACCCGCGGCATCCCGCAGCGCCGTCGTCCGGGGCCGGCGGCCGCGCTTGACGGGGCCGGCCGCGCCCAGTAGAATCCACCCACACGCCCTATCCTATCGATCGCCCGCGGCGGGAAATGGCCGAAGACAGGTCCTCAAACACCGAGCCCCAGCCCGGCTCCGAGCAGTACCAGCGTCTCCTGGCGCGCGAGTCCCGGCTCACCTGGGAACGCGCGCAGGCCGGCGGCGATTCCCCCTCCCACCTGATCGACCGCACCGCATGGGCGCGCGCCCGCCGGGACGGCCCCCTCTGGTGGCAGCCCGCCATCGACCCCGACCTCACCTGGGGACGGGAGCTGCGTTTCGTGCTGGAGCACGCGCGCGGCCGCGTGCTGGAACTGGGGTGCGGGGGAGGCTGGCTCTCTCTGGAGCTGGCGCGGCGGGGACACGAAGTCACCGGCCTCGACGCCTGCGAGCCGCTGATCGAGGCCGCCCGCGCCCACGCGCGGCGGCAGGGATTCGACTCCGCCGCCCTCGATTTCCGCGTCGCCGACTTGAACCAGGTCTCGCTCCCGGCCGGGGAGTACGACACCGTGATCGCGTGGCACTCACTCCACCACCTGCTCGCGGTGCCGCGCCTGATGGGGGAGGTGCGGAAGGCGCTGCGCCCTGGGGGATGCCTCCTGGTCTGCGACACCCTGCTGGACCACGAGGAGCGCAGCCTCCAGCGGGCCGCGCTTTCCCTGCCGCGCAAGGCGGCCAAGTTCGCCCTGCTCCTGCTGTCTCGGCTGGGGCGGCTGACCGCGGGGGGAAGGCCGGCGGAGTCGGCGCCTGAGCCCCCCGCCTGCGCCGTGGACTCCCCCTTCGAGGGAGTGGGGGCGGGGGACATCGAGCGCGCCCTGGATGCGGAATTCGCGCCCGTGGAACGCTGGAGGACCGGCACCTGGTTCTGGGAGGGGCTGCCCCAGTACGCCTATGCCACCATGTCCCCTGCCCGCTGGCAGCAGCGCGCCGCCCTCGCTCTGCTGCGCCTCTTCCGGTGGGCGGATGGGATACTGCTCCGGCTGGGCTTCCGCGGCAACTACCTCACCGGCCGCTACCTGCCCCGCACACCTCTGTAGGGCTGGCACTTGGCTAAGTCGCCACAGGAGACCGCCGGCCTAGGGACCCGTGCCAGCCATGGCGGGCTTAGGAAAGCCCGCCCTTGTATGTTAGGGGAGAGGAGTGATAAGTAGGGAGTAGGAGAG
>WFSF01000005.1 GCA_015486155.1 Armatimonadota bacterium | reverse complement strand
GAGGTGGAGACCATGGGGAGGCGGGTGGACCAGGATCCTGAGTTTTTCCTGGCCGCGGCGGCGTGCGGCGCGATTGCGGCGGAGAGAGTGCGATGGGAAAGAGACTCGAAGAGAAGTTGACCTCCTCCACCACCGTATTCTCCGGGCGGCTCATCTCCGTGCGGGTGGACGAGGTGGAGTTGGCGGACGGGGTGCACACCACCCGGGAGGTGGTGGATCACCCCGGGGCGGTGGCGATCGTGCCCCTGCTGCCCGAAGACCGGGTGGTGATGATCCGGCAGTACCGGCACGCGGCCGGGAAGGTGCTGTACGAGCTGCCCGCGGGGACGCTGGAGAAGGGGGAATCCCCCGAGGCCTGCGCCCGCCGGGAACTGGCCGAGGAGGTGGGATACCGGGCGGAGCGCCTCCTGCCCCTGGTGTCGATGTATGTGAGTCCCGGGTATTGCACGGAACGGATACACATTTTTCTCGCCACCGGCCTGCGGCCCGCGGGGGAGATGGAGTTTCCCTCCCCGCGACCGGACGCCGACGAGCGGGTCGAACCGGTTGTCATCCCCCTGGAGAAGGGGGTGGACATGATCGCGGCGGGAGAAGTGGAGAATGCGGCGGCCATCGCCGGCCTGCTGGCGGCGGCCGGCGGTCTGTCGGAGCGGGTGGAGCAAAGGCGCGGGGGCAATACAGTCGAGAAGGAGTCTGAAGCATGATCAACTTTCGCCGGCTTGTGAAGAGCAACGTATTGCTGGGCCTGACGGCGGTAGTCCCGGCATTGTTGTGGGTGACGGCGCCCGCGCGGGGGCAGACGGCGAATCCCGCCCCGCCCTCAGTGACGGTGGGCAGGCCGGTCCACATCCCCAAGCAACTGGAGAGCATCTCGGGCGTGAGCGGATGGGTGGTGAATGGCGAGATCATCACCATGAAGGAGGTGCGCGATCGGGCGGTGGAATTCTCCGGGCCCTACATCGTACGCGACCTGGTGGCGGCCACGCTGCTCCATCAGGAGGCGAAGCAGCGCGGGATCACGGTCACTGACGCGGAGGTGGAGGCGAAGGCCAAGGAGATGAGGCAGGAGCAGGGTCTCTCGGACGACGCCACCTTCGAGCGGTTCCTGGCCTCGCAGCGCAAGACCAAGGCCTGGTTCTACGACAAGGTTCGGGACTATGTCTTGATCGAGAAGCTGCTGTCGGACAAGGTGCATGTGAGCGACCGGGAGGTGGAGGATTTCTACAACCGTTTCCGGCAGGCCTACTATCGCCCCGCCTCCGTGTCCTACCGGGCGATGAGCTTCTCCACCGAGGCCGCCGCGCAGGAGGCGCTGGCAGAGTTGAGAAAGGGAAAGTCCTTCCAGGAGATCGCCAAGGAGCACGCAACCACTCCGGTGGAGAAGGCGATCGCCGGCGAGATCACGACCTATCAGAAGGGGCAGCAGCCGGCCCTGCCGCCGGAGATCGAGGCCGCGCTGTTCTCCGCCCCCCTGGCCCAGGTGATCGGCCCGCTGAAGACCACCTACCGGGGGAAGGACTACTACCATATCTTCAAGGTGGAGAGCAAACGGGACGAGCATCAGTTCACCCTGAACGAGGCAAAGGAGATCATCCGCGCGGAGATCAGGAGGCGAAAGCTGGAGGAGGAGGTGTACCCGAGATGGCTGGATACGGCGCTCTCCGGGGCCTCCATCGAGGTGATACCGGCTAATAAAGGGCAAAAGTCCACCCAGGAGCAGCAGCCCCAGAAGTCCGGGGGCTAGCGCGGAAGAAGGCTATCGGAGGTGCAGCGATGAGAACGGTTAAGGCGGCGGTGATCGGCACGGGCTTCATCGGCCCGGTGCACGTGGAGGCCCTGCGCAGGCTCGGGTTCGTGGAGGTGGCGGCGCTCGCCGACATCGACCGGGAGAAGGTGGAGCAGAAGGCCGCCGCGCTGGGCGTGCCCAAGGCCTATGACGACTACCGGCGGGTGCTGGACGACCCGGAGATCGAGGTGGTGCACAACTGCTCTCCCAATCACCTGCACGCGGAGATCAACCGGGCGATTCTGGAGGCCGGCAAGCACTGCGTCTCCGAGAAACCCCTGGGGCGCACCACGGAGGAGACGCGGGGGCTGGTGGCGCTGGCGAAGGAGAAGCCCGATCTGGTGAACGCGGTGTGCTTCAACTACCGCTATTACCCGCTCTGCCAGCACGCGAAGGCGATGCGGGAGGCGGGGGAGCTGGGTGAGATCTACGCCATCCACGGGCGCTATCTCCAGGACTGGCTGTTCCTGGACACCGATTACAGTTGGCGGCTGGACCCGGAGCTGTCCGGCGCGAGCTGCGCGGTGGCCGACATCGGGTCACATTTCTGCGACCTGGTGCAGTACATCAGCGGCCTCGCCATCACCGAGGTGCTGGGGGACCTGGCCACCATCCACAAGGTGAGGAAGCGGCCCAGGGGAAACGTGGAGGCGTTCGCGGGAAAACTGCTCAAACCCGAGGACTATGAGGAGGTCCCCATCACCGTCGAGGACTACGCCAACGTGCTCTTCGGGCTGGACAACGGGGCGCGGGGCATGTTCAACGTCTCCCAGGTGTCCGCGGGAAGAAAAAACTATCACTGCTTCGAGATCGACGGGTCCAAGTGCGCCATCGCCTGGAACCAGGAGGAGCCCAACGAGCTGTGGGTGGGCCACCGGGAGCGGGCCAACGAGATCGTGGCCCGTGACCCCTCCCTGCTGAAGGAGGCGGCGCGGCCCTATGCCCACTATCCGGGCGGACATCCGGAGGGGTATCCGGACGGATCCAAGAACCTGATGCTGAACATCTATCGCAAGGTGGCCGGGGAGGATCCGAGCGCCGATTATCCCACCTTCGAGGACGGGCATCGGGTGATGGCCGTGGTGGAGGCGATCCTGGAGAGCCACCGGTCGCGGCAGTGGACCAAGGTGGCCTACTAGAGCGCGTATGGCGGATAGTAGGGTTTCTCGGACTGGAGACCACGTAAAGCGAAGGAGGCTGAGATGAAGGTTGGGGTATTGACGGTGCTGTTCTCCGACATGCCGCTGGAGAAGATGCTCGACCACGTGGCCGAGGCGGGATGCGAGGCGGTGGAGATAGGTGTGGGAGGTTATCCGGGCAATGCCCACTGCGACGCGGCCGCGCTGCTGAAGGACCCGGCCAAGCGCAGGCGCTTCCAGCGCGCGGTGGAGAAGAGGGGTCTGGTCATCTCCGCATTGAGCTGCCACGGCAACCCGGTGCACCCCAAGCAGAGCGTGGCCCGAAGGTACCACCGGGAGTGGCGGAACGCGGTGAGGCTGGCCGCCGAGCTCGGCGTGGAGAGGGTGATCGGCTTCTCCGGCTGTCCGGGAGACAGCGAGGGTTCGCAGTGGCCCAACTGGGTGACCTGCGCCTGGCCGCCCGACTACCAGGAGATCCTGAAGTGGCAGTGGGAGGAGAAACTCATCCCCTACTGGGCCAAGGAGGTCGCCTACGCGGAGAAGCACGGGATCAGGAAGTTCTGCTTCGAGATGCACCCCGGCTTCTGCGTCTACAACCCGGAGACCCTGCTGCGGCTGCGGGAGGCGTGCGGGCCCACGGTGGGCGCGAACTTCGACCCCAGCCACCTGTTCTGGCAGGGGATAGACCCGGTGGCCGCGATCCGCGAACTGGGGGAGGCGATCTACCACGTGCACGCCAAGGACGTGAAGATCGACCCCTATAACACCGCGCGCAACGGGGTGCTGGACACCAAGTCGTTCCTGGACATGCGCAACCGGTCGTGGCTCTTCCGCACCGTGGGCTGGGGCCACGGCGCCTCCGTGTGGAAGGACATGGTCTCCGCCCTGCGGCTGGCGGGTTATGACTGGGTGCTCAGCATCGAGCACGAGGACGCGCTGATGTCCATGGACGAGGGTTTCCAGCGCGCGGTCGCCTTCCTCAAGGAAATGTGCATCGTGGAGCCGATGCCGGAGGCGTATTGGGCGTAGGGCGTGCAGGACGAGCGCGCCGGGGCCAGACTCCCGTAAGGAACGCTCATTTATGGCGACGCGCTTCGCATGCGTCGCCGGTTGGATCCCTCGCGTCATCACGGCCTGGCGCCGCAGGCGCCCGGGCTCGGGAGGACAGGGGGGGAAGCGGCGGGCATGGGTATGCCCGGCACAGGTGGGGCACCTGTGCTATTGGATGAGAGTCTCCGGCCTCGCGGGCCGCGGCCCTGCTGTAGATACTGTGTTCCGCGTCAAGAGGGAGAGGGGGAGTAATTAGGATCAAAGGGGCGTTGGTGTTTGAGGACGCCGAAGGCGATATGGAGCAATTTGCGCATTACGGCGGCGATGATCAACTTGGAGGGTTTGCCCGCTTCCCGGAGTCTCTGAGCGAAGTGCTCCAGCAGAGGGTTGTGGCGCATCGCCACGATAGCCGGCCACCAGAGCGCTCGCCGCAGCCGATGATTGCCCCTTTTGCTCAGCCTCCCCTTCCCCCTCACCGAGCTGCCTGACTCCCGAATCTCCGGCACCAGCCCCGCATAAGCCGCCAGCTCCCGGGCGCTGTGAAAATCCCTCCCGCACAGCTCGCTCAGCATCAGATTGGCGCTGGCCTCCCCAATCCCGGGAATGGTGCTCAGCAGCTCCTGCTGCTGCTTCAGTTCCGGATGCCTCTCCAGATGCCCCCGCAGCTGCTCCCTCAGCCTCTCCAGCTCCCCTTCCAGCATCCTCACCGTCCGCCCCAGCGACTCCCTGACGGAAGGCGATATCCCGGGCGCTTCCCGGCGGTTGCGCTCTTGGCTCAGCATCCTCTGTACGCTCTCCATCCGCCTCACCAGCCCCTGCAGCTCTTCCAGCTCTTCCGCCGGCGGCTCCCAGCGCCGCGGCTCCATCGCCTCGCAAAACCGGGCGATCAGCTTGGCGTCCACCCGGTCCGTCTTCGCCCTGATCCCCTCGCTCCGACCAAAGGCTTTGATCCGGGCGGGATTCACCACGCTCACCACATGAGCTTGCCCATGCAGAAACTTCGCCAGCCCCACCCCATAGCTCCCCGTCGCCTCCAGACAGGCGTGCACCCGCTCTGCCCCCATCTTCTTCAGCCATTCCGCCAGCTCCCGGAATCCCTTCTGGGAATTGGAGAACTTGTGGGAGCGGGTTTTCCCTTCCTTCCAGCGCAACGCCACATCGAACTTCCGCTTGCTCACGTCGATGCCCAACACCTTGTCAATCATCGCTTCCCTCGCTATCATCTTTCCGGAGACGTTGACGCCGGCTCGGGTTGGTCTACCTTGTACATACAGGCTGCTCCGCTGAGCGGAGGCCTCAGATACTGTTCGACCTGTGCTTCCAGGTGGCGGGCGCTCATCTACAACTCAGTCTTTGTGACTGAGGGCAGGCTCAGCTTCTCCCGCCTCCCTCCGTCAACGTCTCCTCTCTCCTACTCCCTACTTATCACTCCTCTCCCCTAACATACAAGGGCGGGCTTTCCTAAGCCCGCCACGCAAGCGGAGCTTGCGGAGAGTGGTTCGTTTGTGTGAGGTGGTGTGGCGGGCATACCCGCCACACGGCCGGCGGGCATAGGCGGCAAGTCGGCAGTCCCGCGAGGAGGAAGCGGCGGAGGGCGTAACGAAATTACCGGCCCATGATCGCTCTTCTCCCCCTCGACGACCGGCCGTGCAATTGGCTTTTCCCCCAGCAGCTCGCGCCCATTGCGGGGTGCGAGTTGGCCGTGCCCCCGCGGGAGTTGCTGGGCTCCTTCGACGCGCCCGGGGACTGCGACGCGGCCGCGGGGTGGCTGGAGAGCCGTGACGCCTCCCGCCTCATCGTGTCCCTGGACATGCTGTGCTACGGGGGGCTGGTGGCGAGCCGCACGCGCGCCACAGACGTCGATGAGGCGCGGGCGCGCCTGGGCCGGCTGCGCGGCCTCAAGGAGCGCGGCCGGGATCTCACCATCTTCGCCTTCGCCACCATCACCCGGCTGGGCCGCACCGTGGACTCGCCGGAGTCGCTCCGCATCCACTCCGATCTGGTGGCGTACTCGGTGCTGGCGGATCGGGTGGAAAGGCTGGGCGAGGAGGCGGCGCGGGGGGAGATGGAGGAGGCGGCCGCGCGGCTGGGCGAGGAGGTGGTGGAGGAGTATCTGGAGGTGAGAAGGCGCAACCACGCCGTCACCAGGGAGGCGGTGCGGCTGGCGGCGGAGGGAGTGGTGGACTACCTGCTCATCTGCCAGGAGGACGCGGCCCCGGCGGGGCTGCACGTCGGCGAGCAGGCGGTGCTGCGGGAGGACATCGCGCGTCTCGGTCTGGAGGACCGCGTCGCCCTCCATCCGGGCGCCGATGAGGCGGGACTGGTGTTGCTTGCGCGCCATCTCAGCGAGCTCGCGGGCCGGCGGCCGCGCCTCGCGGTGGACTATGCCTCCGAGGCGGGGGCGGCGGCGGTGCCGCGGTATGAGCACCAGCCGCTCCGGCAGACGGTGGAGAGCCAGCTGCGCGCCGCGGGGGCAGAACTCACGACCCCGGGCCGGGCGGATGCGATTCTCTTCGTTCACACCCCCATCGGCCCGCAGGGGGAGGCGGCGGAGGCTCCGCCGGAGGGGGAGTGTCCCTCTCACGCGCTCCAGGCGGAGAGCGTCGTGGGCCGGGTGGAGGCGGCGCGCGGGGGAGGATATCTGGTGGGAGTGGCGGACGCGGCCTACGCCAATGGGGCCGACCCGGAGTTGATTGCGGCGCTGAGGCGGGCGAATGCGGTCAGGCACGTGCAGGCCTTCGCGGGGTGGAATACGGCCGCGAACACCGTCGGCACCGCGGCCGCGCAGTTGTGTCTCCAGGCGCTGTCCTCCGGGGCGGCCGAGCCGGACTCGGAGGCCTCGGCGCGGTTCCTGGCGTGCCGGCTGCTGGACGACTGGGCCTACCAGAGCCGGGTGCGCCGGCGGGCAATGGAACTGGCGGAGGCCGAGGGCGCGAATCCGTATCGGCTGGGCCGGGACGCGGGTCGCTTCGAGTCCTATGTGCAGGGGGAACTAGAGCCATTTGCCCATGAGATTCACTCCTTCGGCGTGCAGGCGGGAGACGGCTCGCGATTTTCGTTCTCGACGCGCCTGCCCTGGGGGCGGCTGTTCGAGGCCGAGGTGGAGTGCGTTTCCTCCTCCCAGTGAGACCCGAAGAACCGCTCGTACACCCTGAGCAGCGCTCTGTCCAGGTCCACCTTTTTCATGAGCGCGGGATGGACTCTGCTGCGGTGGCCGGGGCGGAAGCGGCCGCGCTCGTCGTGGAAGGCGACCGACACCCGATAGCACGTCTCGGCCAGCTCCTCGTATTTGCGCACCAGGTGGGGGAGGATGCTGTCACTGATCACCGGCGGTCCCTCCAGAGAATTGGGATAGGCCCCTGGCGGGCGCAGGGGCGGGGCGATAGGCCCCGTTGCGCGCCCGCACCACATGGGTGTGGCGGCGGATCATGCCGTCCCGGCCGACGCGGCCGGAGAGGAGGCGGGAGTAGAGGAACAGTTCGTACTGCTCAATCCGGTCCCGGAGCCAGTCCAGGTCATAGGGATAGCGGCGATAGACCCTGATTCCCCGCCGCCTCTCCACCGGTTGCCAGTAGGCCCCGCCGTAGTGCAGGCACCGGGAGGTGGCGAATCCGGCCGCCCGCACCAGGGCGCGGAAGGTGCCCTCGTGGTAAACCCGCACCCGGGTGACCCTCATGATTTCTCGTCTCCAGGGGTGAAATTCGCCTTCCGGCATGGAGCTGATTCGCAACAAGGGTTAGAGTATGTCATTGCAATTTATCCTACTTTCAAGAAGTGTAATGCGCGGTTATGTCGTATGGCCATCTATAATATACCATATTCTGTATAATCGGTCAACCCGTATCCGATAAAATCTTCTGCACCGGTCAAGGAAGAAGGTAAAATGTCGCATGGTTAGACGCTTCAGAAGATATGGGATGTGGTATATACTATAGGCTGGATATTCGGGGCAAACTACTATCTGAATGCGACACGAGGGAGAAAGATGCCCGAGGTACATGTGGGACGGAGAATCAGAGAGGCGCGGGAGGCCTTGCGCCTGAATCAGCAGGAACTGGCCGGCAAGATCGGCGTGAGCCAGCGCGCGGTCTCCTATGCCGAGAAGCAGGTGTGGATCAAGCAGTCCACCCTGCAGAAGTACGCGCGGGCCCTGGGGAGGCCGCTCGCCTACTTCCTTCGCCCCTATGACGCGGAGAGCGAGGGCGCGGCCCTCACCCGGGAGGAGGCGATCCAGCAGGCCTTCGCGGTGGTGTGCCGCGACCCCGAGTTCGGGTTCGGCAGTCGCCCGGGCGAGCAGCTCTCCATCGAGACCAAGCGGGACATCGTGCGCCTCTACGAGCGGTACAAGGGGGTCAGCCTGCTGCCGGAGGAGAAGTAGGGGGGCGCGGCCGCGCGGAGGGAATGTTGCGCGCTGTGGGAGACAGATATCGCGCGCGGCCGGGAGGCGTGACGATGAAACCGTATAACCTCCTCCGGTGGACCGCCGGCCTCGGCGGATTGTTGCTGCTGTCGTGTGTCGGCGGGGCCGGATGCGCCCAGGGAAATTTCACTCGGGAAAGGACGCGCGCGATGCAGGTATTCGTCGCCGACAGCTTGACCAAGGTGTGGCGGGAGCCGGAGGCGGGGGAGACGCCCCTGAAGCAAGGAGAGGCCGAATTGGCCGCCGCCCGGAATGAGCGGGAGTCGGTGCAGGTGGTGGCGGAGGCCGGGGATCGGGCGCTCCGGGGTGTGAACGTGGCCGTCTCGGAGCTTCGGCAGGAGGGGGGCGCGGGGGTGATCCCCGCGGATCACATCTCCGTGAACCCCGTGGGCTATGTGGAGACCCATCGTCCCGCCTACCCCGTGGACCGCGTGGGGTGGTGGCCGGATCCGCTGCTGCCGCCCGGCCCGGTGGACGTGGAGGCCGGCCGGCGTCAGCCCTTCTGGATCACGGTATATGTGCCGAAGACCGCGCCCGCGGGCCGCTACGCGGGCGTAATCACCGTCTCCGCGGAGGGTCTTCCCGACCAGACCGTGCCGCTGGAGCTGACGGTGTGGGATTTCGCGCTCGGGGACACGCCGCCTTTGCCGTCGGCCGTCGCCATCTACGAGGAGGAGCTGGCGCGCTTCTACGGCTGGTCGGAGGTGCCGGAATCGGTCCTCCGCAACTACTGGGACATGCTGTTCACCCATCGCTTGAGCAGCGATGACCTGGGGACGCCGATTCCGGGAGGCATGGATGCGGTGTTGGACGGCAAGGTCTCTCCTCCCTTCGACTACCGCACCTTCGACGAGCGGCTGGAGTACTGCCTGCCCCGCGGGCTCACCGCCTTTCAGGCGGCCCGTCTGCCGGGCTTCCTGTCCGATGGGCCGGATCTCACGGAGGAGCAGCAGGCGCGGGCGGTTGCATATCTGCGGGACCTGTCGAACCATCTCGAAGAGCGCGGCTGGCTGGACAAGGCCTTCGCGATGGTGTGGGATGAGCCGCGGGACGAGTGCGCGCCCCAGGTGTTGAAGGAACTGCAGGTGATCCACCGCGCCAACCCGCGGCTGCGCTCCAGGCTGGACGGGCCGGTGACCGGGCCTCTGGTCGACCTCTGCGAGGACGAGGTGGACATCTGGGGGATGCACATTCTCAACCTCGCCAGGGGCGGCGAGAAGGCCAAGGCCAACATGGACCGCTGGCGGCGGGAGGGCCGGGTGCTGTGGATGTACGTGGCGTGTGATGTCCACCATCCCTATCCCAACATCTTCATAGACTATCCGCTGATGGACTGCCGCGTGCTGCCGTGGCTCTTCTGGAAGTACGATATTCAGGGCTTTCTCTACTGGAGCGCGAACTACTGGGGGAAGGAGAACCTGAAGGGAAACAGTCCCCAGGATAAGTGGCCCCACCGGCCGTGGGTGGCCGCCAATTTCACCAACGAGTGGGAGGGCAAGCGCAACGAATTCAACGGCGACGGGCAGCTCATCTACCCCGGCCCCGACGGCGCCGCGCTCTCCTCCATCCGCCTGGAGGCGCTGCGGGACGGGATGGAGGACTACGAGTACGTGTGGCTGCTGGAGAAGGGGTTGCGCAAGTTGGAGAAGAGCGGCTCCGACCAGGAGCTCGCGGCCGAGGCGAGGCGCTGGCTGGAGAATCAGCCGGTGGTGCGCTCCTTCACCGACTGGTGCCATGACCCCGGGGCGCTGCTGAACGCGCGCCGCGACCTGGCGGACCTCATCGTGCGGGTGACGCGCGCGGCGGGCGGATAGGGGGCCGTGGTCCCCTTTCTCCTATCCAATATCTCCTCACTCCACTACTCTCGCCGAAGGCGGGGGACAGCGCGGGTTGGTTTCCGAGATAATGGGGGGAGAAAAGCAGAGAGATGACCGTTCGGAGGGGGAGGATGGTTGAGGTCACACGATCCGGTCATGCGGCCGGATATACCGGTGTCCCCTTTCTCCTATCCAATATCTCCTCACTCCATTCCTCTCGCCCAAGGCGAGAGGAATGGAGGCTGGGGGATTCGAACCCCCGACCTCCTGCGTGCAAGGCAGGCGCTCTCCCAACTGAGCTAAGCCCCCAGACGTGGAGAGAAGAGAGGGGAAAGGAGAAACGGGGCCGTCAGCCCCGTCCGCTCTCGTCTCGTCAGGCTGTATTCTACACGAAGGCGCGGCGCGGGGGAAGAGGGGGAGGAATAGGGGTATGCTAATCGGACTGCGACGTTGGCTGGGCCAAAATCTCCCGCAGGCGGGAAATCAGTGGTGGGAGATCCTCCGTTATGGTGTCCCACAACCGGTCGAGGTCCACATCGAAGTAGGCGTGGATCAGGCGATTCCGCATCGCCACCATGCTGTCCCAAGGCAGGTCTGGATAGTTGCTCCTAGTCTCATCCGTCACCTTGCCAGCGGCCTCGCCGATTATCTCGATGGCCCTCACGATCGCGAAGGTCAACATGCGATTGCCGTCGAGGGATGCCCGCGAGGCTCCTGCCGCGAAACGCGTGGCCTCCTCTGCCGCGTCCAGCATGTGCCGGAGTCGGATCGCGTCCTCACGCCGCATATTGGACCTCGGCACGGGCGATCACTTCGTCCCGGAAGTATGGGCTCAGCTCCTGTGGGGTGCGCAGGTCAACCGTTCTCCGCAGTATCTGGGACAGTTCCCGCTCAAGCGCGGCCATACGCAGCAGACCGACGCGCGCTCCCGGCTCGAACTCAACCAGCACATCCACATCGCTCTCAGGGCCGAAACTATCTTGCAAAACGGAGCCGAAAAAGGCCAGCCTTCGGATTCGGTTCCGCCTTGCGAATTCTGCCAGCGCTCTCTTGTCGAACGTGAGGCGGGTGGGCATCGCTTTCTGCTCCGGCGCGCGGATGTCCCGTCAAGATGTATTCTACACGAAGGCGCGGCGTGGGGGAAGAGGAGATGAGGCGGAGAGTCGGCTGCTATCACCGCTCAACCAAGGCGGAGTGAAACCCAGCGCGCGGGGGCAATGCAGTATGGTCTTTCTCCTCACCCTACCATCCGCTGACGCGGATGGTGGGCCCCGCTGGACTCGAACCAGCCACCTCTGCCTTATCAGGGCAGCGCTCTAACCAACTGAGCTAGAGGCCCACGGTGTGACGGCGGGAGCGATTCCCCGCCTACAAATAGATACCGCAAACTGCGCGGTTTGGCAAGAGGCGGGGGCGCGACTCCTGGATAAGCAGGGGAGGACGAGTGGGGTTGCAGAAGAGATAAGGCATGTTCCGGTGGCTTGGCAAGTGGTGGCGGGCGGACCGCGCCTATTTCCGCGCCTGCGGTCTGGCGCGGGAGGGCAAGTATGGGGAGGCCGCGAAGGCCTTCGATGAGGTGATCGCTCTCTTCCCCAAGCACGCCCGCGCCCATTCCCAGAAGGCCCTGGCCCTGGGCGCGGCCGGACGCACCGGCGAGGCGGTGCGCGCGGCGCGGCGCGCGGCCGAGCTCGCGCCGGACAACCACGCTCCTCTGCTCCACCTGGGACGCGTCCATTATGACGCCGGAAACTACCAGGAGGCGAGGAAGGCTTTTTCCGCCGCGGCCCGCCTCGACCCGGAGAACCGGCTGGTGCAGGCCTGGCTGGGGTTGGCGCTGCTGGCCCTGGACCGCGTGGACAAGGGGACGGAGCTGCTCCGCGCGCACCTCGACTACGGCTATGACGAGGTGGAGGGGAGGCTGCTCACCCAGGTGGAGTCGCGTC
>WFSF01000004.1 GCA_015486155.1 Armatimonadota bacterium | reverse complement strand
GGCGGCCGCCGCGGGCGCGCTGCTCGCCTCCCGGCTGCCCGCCTCGGCCAGCGCCGAGCGTCGGGAAGATGACGGCGCGGGGCGGGCGGCGGGAGTGGGAGGGCGGATGGCCGCGGTGATAACCATTATCTCGGTGGCGGAGATGTTCGCGACCGCGGTGATCGCCCCCTATCTGGCGCTCTACGTGCGTGAGGTGACCGGGATCGAGCGCAGCAACGTGGGCCTGCTCCTGTTGCTGCTGTTCGTGCCGGTGGGCCTGCTGGGGATTCCCATCGGGCACCTGTCCGACCGGCTGCCGCGGAGGCGGGTGGTGCAGGCGGGGTTCGCGGCGGCCGCGGGCGCTCTGTGGCTGGCGCCGTGGTGCCGATCGGCGTTCACCCTGGTGAGCGTGGGGATGGTGATGGCGCTCGGGTTCACCTTCGTGCTTCCCTCGTGGATGGCGCTGATCTCGGACCTGGCGCCCCGCGGGGGCGCGGGCAGGACCATCGGGCTGATGGCTACCGCGCAGGGAGTGGGGGCGTTCCTGGGCCCCCTGGCCGGGGGATTCATCTGGCAGGTGAGCATTCGGGGGCCGCTCTATCTCAGCGCGGCCGCGCTCAGCTGCGCGGCCGCGACGGCGGTGTTGCTGCTCCCCGACCTGAATGGTCCTCGGCGGGCGCGGGCAGGCGAGGCGGACGCGCGCGACGAAGAGCATCCTCCGAGCGACTGAAATCATGGGCCACGACATCTTCATCGTACTGCTGAGTTTTGTCATCATCATCGTGGGGGCCGAGCTGTTCACCAATGGGGTGGAGTGGCTGGGGATCAGGCTGAGGCTGTCCGAGGGGGCGGTGGGGAGCGTGCTGGCCGCGGTGGGGACCGCGCTCCCGGAGACCCTGATCCCCTTCGTGGCGCTGGTGTTCTTCAGGGGGTCCGACGTCCACGAGATCGGCGTGGGGGCCATCCTGGGCGCGCCGTTCATGCTTGCCACGCTCGCCTTTTTCGTCACTGCGCTCGCCGCCTTCGTCTACCGGAGGAGGCGGCCGACGGGGTGGAGGCTGCGCATCAACCGCGCGGTGTTGTCCCGCGATCTCTCGTTCTTCATCCCCCTGTACGGGACGGCGATCGCGGTGAGCTTCGCGCCGGAGACACACTGGGGGCGGTATGCAGTGGCGGCGGGGCTGATCGCAGTGTACGCTTACTACGTGTATCTGAATCTGCGGGAGACGGCGGAGGGCGCGAAGGACCAACCTCTCACCTTCAACCTGATGTGGGCGGCCTTGCCCCTGCTCCGGCCGGGGGGGCGTCACAGAGGCGAGTTCCAGGCCCGCAAGGCGCTCATCAAGGAGCAGCCGCCCCGGCTCCGGGCGGTGTGGGGGCAGGTGCTCATCGCGCTGGGGCTGATCGTAGGCGGGGCCTACATCTTCGTGGACGGGGTGAGGGAAATCGCGAGCATGATAGGATTCTCGCCGATGATCATCTCCCTGGTCATCGCGCCCATCGCCACCGAGCTGCCGGAGAAGTTCAACTCGGTGATCTGGGTGCGGGAGGGAAAGGGAACCCTGGCGATGGGGAATATCACCGGCGCGATGGTGTTCCAGTCCACGTTTCCGGTGACCCTGGGGATGCTGTTGACGCGATGGCACTTCGGCGATTCGGCGGCCGGGGGGGCGGCGCTGCTCTCCGCCGCCATGGCGCTGGGGAGCGCCCTGCTGTTGCTGTCGTGGGTCCGCCTCGGCAGGAGGGAGGTCATCGCGCCGTGGCCGCTGGCCGCGGGGCTGTTGTGGTGGCTGGCGTTCGCCGCCTATCTCGCACTCAAGGTGGTGCCTGCAGGTCAGTGAGAACAGACACGAGAGGGAAGAGCGGCCCATGCTGATGGACGCGGCGATAGTGGTGCTGATCCTGGCGGTGACGGTGGGCCGGGGGAAACTCGGCCGCCTGAAGCGCCTGGAGCTGCGGGGCGCGTGGATCTTCATGTTGGCCGCGGCCCTCAAGGTGGCGCTGACGCTGCTCGCCGTGCGCGGGGTGGAGGTGCCGCCCGCGCTCGCCCGCGCCGGCAATGTGGTATCCTACTTCCTGCTGTTCGCGGGGCTGGCGCTCAATCACCGGCAGTGGCCCTTCCGCGTGGTGGCGCTGGGAGTGTTGCTGAACTTCGCGGCGATCGCGTCCAACGGGGGCTCGATGCCGGTGGACCGGGACCTGGCGGTGCGATCGGGGAACCTCGCGATGGTGAGATTGATGGACTCGGGGCGCTATTTCGAGCACGCGCCCGTCACCCCGCGCACACGGCTGCGCTTTCTCGCCGACGTGTTCCCCCTGCCCCTGCTGGTGCCGCGGCCCAAGTTCTACAGCCCGGGGAGCGTGGGCGATGTGCTCATCACGCTGGGCGCGTGCTGGCTGATCCTGAGCGCGACCGGCGCCTTCGGGATGGGGCCGCGCGGCGGAGAGGATGAACCGTGAAGTTGAGCTACGCGAAGTTCGCGACCGACCGGAAGGTCTCTTTCCTGGGCAGGTGGTCTCTGCTGGCCGGCGCGGAGCACCGGCTGAAGCGGGACGCGCTGGACCGGCTGCGGGCGGAGGCGGTCCGGGCGGCCGGGGGGGAGGAGCCGAGCTGGGAGTCGCTGGAGGGGCCCACCCTGAAGGCGGCGGAGTTGCTGCTGCGGTCGCAGACGGGGGCGCTGTTCGCTGGGGTGAGGGTGGTGGTGGTGCACCGGGCGGAGCGCATTCCGCCAGCGGAGCAGGAGGCGCTGGCGAAGGCGGTGGGAGAGCTCCCGGGTGACGTGGCGGTGGCGCTGGTGACCGCGGAGAGCGGCCCCCGGCGCGGCCAGCGGGCGCTGCGCGCCTCCCTGCAGCGGGCGATCGAGAAACACGGGCTGTGGATCGAGTTCGCGCCGCTGAAGGGGGCGGAGGCGGAGGCGTGGGCGATGGCGCGGGCCCAGGAGTACGGGAAGAGACTGGAG
>WFSF01000003.1 GCA_015486155.1 Armatimonadota bacterium | reverse complement strand
CCCACCCCTCCCCAAAAGGTGATGCGGTCCCCCCAGCGCTCCGTGAGGTATCCCACCTCCATTCCCGCGTTCGACTGGAGAGACTGATAGCACTCCACGCCGGCCTCGGCGAACATGTCCATCAGCGGGCGGTTGTCCCCGCAATTGTGCATCAGCACCTGTTGGCCGAAGCGCTTGACATTGCGGATGCGCTCTTTCAGGAAGGGGAGGCAATTCTCCCGATACTGCTCCGGGTTGATCAGAGGCCCGTTGGTGCCCGCGGTATCCTCCTCCGACAGCACCCCGTCCTGACCGGGGCGGATGTAGTACTGATCGTCCAGGTTGGCGCGCCTGGTCCTGCGCCGGTTGGCGGCCCGCACCACCTCCGGCTTGAGCGCGTGCATCATCAGCCCGGTGACGGTCCCGCCCACGAGAGAGAAGGCCACCATGTCCGTGGACCCGGCGATGTAGCGCTCCGAGCCGAGTTTTTCCACCAGGTAGTCGCAGGCCTCGAAGATGGAGGGATCGGGCGGCCGGTACTCGGATTCGTCGAACTCCGGGAACATGTCCTCGCTGTACTCGTCCAGGTCGCCGAGGGTGGGATCCTCGACACAGATGATCTCGTTGGAGAGGCGGGAGACCTTGTAGACCCGCCCATGGCGGTCCTCCCAGGTCTCCTCGTCCACCTGGCGGGGCCGGAGCGGTTCATAGTCCCTGGGGGGCACGATGGGGGCTTCCTTGAAGCAGATGAGGTCTGCGCAGTCTATCTTCTGGTAGAACTCGACGGCGTCTTTCTGGTAGCTCTCCACCACCTCATCCCGCCGCCCCTCCCAGAAGGCGATCTGCGACTCCACCTTGTTGCGCACATAAGTCTTGCGGCCGATGACGCGCTCTATGGTATCGCAGTCCACCACGTAGAATCCCAGCGGGATCCTGTCCACCGGCTCCCCGGCGATGGCCGCTCTCACGCGTTCCTTGGAGTTCATGCCCGCGTGATTCGCCCCACCTCCTCGTCACCCTCCCTCGCGGCCGAGGGGGAAAGCGCGGGGCAGAGGAGGGCTAATCGCCCTCAGTACTGCCAGCCGCCAGCCTCCTCACTCCCCCCGCGGCGAAGATCACCCCCAGTAGGAGCAGGAAGGCCGCGCAGGCGAGATAGACGCCGCGCCAGACCGGGGGCGTGAACAGGGTGCGGCCGGCGGCGATCGCCGCGGCCACCGCGGAATACCAGAGGAAATCGGACAGCACGTGTCCGACGAAGTACGCGGCCCCGCCCAGGGAGGGCCGCCCGCCCCCGGCGGCCCAGCCCACATGAGCCATCCCGATGGTGGCCCACCACAGCCACCAGTAGGGGTTCACGGTCGTGGTCAGCGCCCCCAGCGCGGCCAGCCGGAGCGCGCTCCCCGGCGCCCACACGCCCGCCCCGGCCGCGGACCGGGCGCCCGCGCGCAGCGCCTCCGCCGCGGCCTCTCCGGAGAGCCCCAGCGTCGAGTAGCCCAGATAGAGGAGCACCCCGCCGCCGATGAGGCCGATGAGGCCGCGCACGCGGCGCGCGCGGGCGAATCTGATGAGGCCGGTGGTCAGCAGCACCACCGCCGCCAGCTCCAGCGCCCCGTGGCCGATCATCATCAGCGGCCCCGCCGGCCAGCCCACCCGCACGGACTCCCGCACCACCACGGCCAGCACGGAACCAGGAACCACCGCGCCGGAGAACCCCGTGGCCAGCGCGACCCCGAAGATCACCGGCAGCGTGAGGCGGCCGGGAAGTCGCCGTTTCATCCCTGGATGATCTCGAGGTTGGCGCGGGGTATGGTGACCTCCTCCCCGGAGTCCAGCCGCACCACCGCGATGCGCACCCGGGACTCGGTCTCGATCTCGGTCAGCTCCGGCGGCAGCGCGGTCACCTCCCCCAGCGCGCCGAAGTGCGGCTCCCGAATGACGCGCACCCGCGCGCCCGGCTCCAGCGCCGCCCCGTGGCTCTCCCCCGCGGATTCCGCAGGGGTGTCGGGAACCGCGCGGTCCTCGTGGGGGACGATGATCTCCGGCCTGATGACCCCCGCGCGGATCTGGGTGGCCCCATTGATGGAGGCGAGTCGTCCCTCCAGCGACTGGAGCAGGTCCCAGGTGCGGCGGGCCATCGGCAGCGCCCCGAACCCTTCTGTCACGATCAGGGTCATGGGCACCTCCTCCTGGCCGGTGATGGCCACCCCGATCT
>WFSF01000002.1 GCA_015486155.1 Armatimonadota bacterium | reverse complement strand
CTCCGGAGTCGGGGGGACGCTCATCG
The DNA here is from genome assembly GCA_015486155.1 of Armatimonadota bacterium. Classification (GTDB taxonomy): domain Bacteria; phylum Armatimonadota; class Hebobacteria; order Hebobacterales; family Hebobacteraceae; genus S016-27. The sequence goes on along the minus strand of WFSF01000002.1, from coordinate 6,769 downwards.
CCGAAGAGGTGCGCAGGCTCCTTCCCGGCGTTCACGTGTACTACCATGGAGACCGGGAGCACTTCCCCTACGGCAACCGCTCCCCCGAGGAACTGGTGGGGATCATTGACCACAACAGCGGCCTGCTGGTGGAAAAGGGAGCGCGTCTCATCGTGCTCGCCTGCAACTCCGCCTCCGTGGTCTCCCTCTCCCATCTCCGCTCCAAGTACCGGGTGCCCTTCGTGGGCGTGGTGCCCGCGGTCAAGCCGGCCGCGGCGATGACGAGGACGAAACACATCGCCGTGTTCGGCACCCCGCTCACCTCCGCCAGCGCGGCCCTCGACGGCCTGATTGCGGAGTTCTGTCGAGGTATAACCGTCCACAGGGTGGTGATGGAGGGGCTCGCCGAGGCGATCGAATGGGACGAACTGGCGCGGGCGGAGGAGATCGTGGCCGACAAGTGGCGGGAGCACCGGGACCGCGGCATCGACGTGGTGGTGCTGGGCTGCACCCACTACACGCTCATCAGGCGCGAGATCGAGGGGATCGTGGGCTCCGGTGTGGCGGTGATCGACTCCAACCGGGCGGTGGCCAGGCAGGTGAAACGCGTGTGGGATGGGCTGGCGGCGTCTGAAAACAGTCACATCGGCTGAAGGAGTTTTTTCGTCCATGGCGAACATCCGTTCCCATGAGTGGCATGAGCGGAAAGAGCGAGGCGCTGACCGCGCCGCAGACCATCGGTGATCTCATCTCGGTCTCGCGCCTCCCCGCGGTCGTCTCGCTGCGGGACCTGTCCGCTCTCCAGGGTCGATTGTCGGACGACCTGGCAGCGGCTTCGGGACTCGGAGAGCTGCTGGCGGGCTACCATCTGGGAGATCCCGACCTCCGGGCGGCCTTCGAGGTGTTGCTGCGATCCCTGGGGAGACGCGGGCAGCGCGGCGACGCCTTTCTCGTGCAGGGGGTATACGGCTCGGGCAAATCCCATCTGCTCGCGGTCCTCGCGCTGCTGTCCGGCCACCCCAGCCGGGCCTGGCCCGTCTTCCTCCACACTCACCCCGAACATCAGCGCGCCTCCGCCGGCTTTTCGCGCCCGCGGCTGGTGGTCGCGGTGGCCCTCGACGAATATCCCTCCCGCAGTCATTCCCTGGAAACCATCGTGTTCTCCGCGCTGGAGAAAGAGCTCGCCGCGCGACACGGCATCCGCATCGCGCTCACGGAGGAGGCACATCTCCTCGATCTGGTGGACCGATATCTGGTCCCGCGGGACGGCGGCGAATTGGACGCGGCGGCCGAGGCGGAGGGCGGCGCCGAGTGGAGGACGTTGCGCGCCAAATCGCCCGAGCGCGCCGCGCAACTGGCCCTCGCCTTCCTCGAGCAGAGGCGATTCCCGCTCGACTGGAGGCGCTCCCGCGCCGAGGCCTGGGGAGTGCTGCGCCGGGTGCTCGACCGGCACGGGCTCGACGGCCCCGTGATCCTGCTCGACGAACTCGGCATGTTCCTGGCGGGAAAGGACCGCGTCTCCCTCAATCAGGACGCCGCCTTTCTCCAGTACCTCGCCCATCGCACCGGCTCGGAGCGCTGCTGGCTGGTATGCGTCACCCAGCGCGGCATCGAGGAGGTGGGGGACATCGACCATCGCACCCTCCGCCAGATGCGGGACAGATTCCGCTCCCCCATCACCCTGGACCTCGGGGAGATTGGCTGGGTGATAGCGCATCGCGTGGTCCACCGTCGGGACGAGGGCGCATTACAGGCCCTCGCCCGGCGCCTCCAGGGGGAACTGGGCGGAGAGGCCGTCTTCACCCCGGAGGAACTGGCGCGCTCCTATCCCCTGAATCCGCTTGCGCTGGCCGCGCTCCAGGGCGCGGCCGAAAAACACCTGTCGCGCGTGCGCAGCGCCATCCGCACGTTGCAGGAGGCAGCCCACGAGCAGGATTGGCTGGCGCGCCCCGCGGACAGGCTCATCACGCCGGATGTCGTCTTCGACCTGGTGCGGGGGGAGTTGGCCGATTCGCCCGCAGGACAGCGGCACCTGCGGTGCTATGAGATGTTGGCGGAGAATGCCGCCCGCATTCTCCCGGGCCGCGAGTCCCTGTTGCGCGCGGTGCTGAAGGCGCTTATCTTGGCGAGTCTGGCCGGGAGGAGGTGGACCCCGCGCGAGTTGCGCGCCGCCCTCCTCGGGGGTGAGCATCCCGCGCTCTGGCGGGAGGCCGGCCTGCTGGAGGAGGTGCTGGCCGCGCTCTACCGCTGGGGGGCCGGGGTGGAGCGCACGTGGTCCGAGATCACCCGCTCCCACACCTATCACGTGGACGTGTCCTCCGATGTTCCCGCGCGCCTCCGCCGCCGCATCAACGAACTCGCCAGGGAACTGCGCGCGCATGAATCCTGGGTGGCGCGGGGCGCCGCCGCGGCCTGCAGCCAGCCGGCCCTTCCGCTGGCGGGCCTGATGGATCCTCGCACGGTGGGGGTGGACTGGTGGAACGCGAGGAGGCCTGTGTCTCTCGTCTGCTGTGATGTGGCTGGGCTTTCTCCCTCCGCAATCCGCAACCTGGCGGGAGCCCTTGCCTCCCCCGACACGAGGGAGAGCGGGATGCTCCACCTGGCGATGCCGGGCATGGACCTGCGCCCGGCCGAGGAGCACTGGCGTCTCCTCACCGACGGCCAAGGGGAGCGCTTTGCTCGGTCCATACTCGCCTGGTTCCCGGCTCCGCTGACCGCGCCCGAATGGGAGCAGCTCATCGAGCACGCCGCGCTCTCCCGCATGGCCGCCGACCGCACCCTGGCCGGGCGCGGGGAGACGGAACTCAGGCAGCAGGTGCGCCGGCGCTGGTCGGAGTCGGAAGCCTGCGTGCAACAGATCCTCACCCGCGCCTACTACCGCGGGCGCATCGTGGACCTCACGGGCGAAGTGGTCGTCCCCGCGGAACGACTGGAGTCCATGCAGGGGGACTGGGAGGGCGCGCTTGCGGCCGCCTTCAGCGGCCCGTTTCACGCGCTCTTCCCCAAGTTCCCCTCCATCGCTCCCGAGCGCAGGCTCTCGGGCCGCGCCCAAACCAACCAGGTCATCGCCCGATTCATTCGCCCCGGCGCCGTTCGCCTGCCCCCCGCCTCCACGCTGGAGGCCCACATCCGCGCCTACGCGGCGCCTCTCGGATTGGCCGAGGAGGTGGAGGGCGCGGGCCGGGAGTTTCGGTTGGCGCTCAAACATCCCGATCTGGCGGCCGCGGTGCTCTCCCAAGTGCCGCCCGCTCCCACCCGAGAGGAGGTCGCCCCGGAGCGGGTCGTCTCTCTGCGCGAGCTGGCCGGCCGGCTGGCCAAGGGAGAGTGGGGGCTGACCGTGGAGCAGACGGAATTGCTCGTTTCCGCCCTCGTCCGCACGGGCCGCCTGGTCGCGCTGGACGCCTTTCTCCAGCCCCTTCGCCTCGACGCGGTCCGGCTTCCCCTCGTGGAGGGGATTCCGTATCTTATGAGGGGCAGGCCGCTCGAGGGCGCCGTGGCGCGGGAGGTGCAGGAGCTCTGGGCGGCGGCCACGGGAAAGCGCGGCGAGGGCTGGGATCTCCCCGCGCAGGAACGGGTCTGGGATGACCTCATCGCGTGGAGAGGAATGCTCTCCGAGCAGGCCGAGCGCTACCGCTCTTCCATCGCCCGCGCCGCGCAGGCCTTCGGGCATACAGTCGAGGATCTGGCCTTCGCGGTCTCCGCGCTGGCCCGCGCCGAGGCCCTGGCGGCCGCGGTGGTCCCCGCGCGCACCTCGCGCCAGGGACTTGTCTCCCTGGTGGACGGCAGCGCGCGGCTCCCCGGCGGAGTTCGGGAATCCGTGCGACAGCTCGCCCTCTGGCGCGCCTGTGCGGAGTTCCTGGATTCCCGCATGGACGAACTGGCCCGGCTCTGGCGCCTGATCTCCGATCCCAGGGTGCGGCCTCCGGCCGGCTCTCTCCTCGCCCGGCAGCACGAGGAGGTCAAGCGCGTCTTTTCGCACCCGGAGAGGCTGTTCCTCGCGCCCGACGAGGCGGCTTCCTCCGCCCGTCGTTTCCTGGCCTCCTATCGCAGGCACTACCTCGCCTGGCACGCACAGGTGCACGCGGCCGAGGGATTCCAGCGCCTCTCCCGGCTCCGGCAATCCCCTTCCATGGAGGCGGCTAGGCGACTGGGCGCGGCCGGGCTGTGCGCGGCGGAGGTAGGCGCAGTGGAGGAGGCGATGGCGCGCGCGCTGTCCTCCCGTTGCCTGGCAGGGGATCCACTGCCCGAATCGTGCGTGGTCTGTCCCTCGTGCGGGATCGAACTGGGGCGCGGCCTGGATCTGCCCGGCGGGGAAAGCCTCGCGGGCCGCGTCGGGGACTTGCTTACGCGGCAACGGGAGGCGTTGCAGTCACACGAGGCCCTGTTGCGCAGGAGGCTTGAGCATTGCCCCGATCCCGAGGTGAAAGAAGAGGTCACCGCGCTGCTGCAGGCCGCGCTCACAGGCCGGCGCCCCGCCCCGAAGCATCTCACGCCGGCCGTGATCGCCTGGCTCCGGGTTCACATGGGCCAGCCCCAGGCCAAGCGGCGGGCGTTGTCCGACCTGGCGCAGGCCCTGCGCGGCCGGGAGACCACCAAGCGACAGGTGATGGCCGAGGTCGAGCGTTGGCTTTCCGCGGGAGACGATGAGGTGGTCGCCATCACCTGAGCGCGCATCCCGCGCCCCCGGTCACTCCTTCTCCGCAGAGTCCGCCTCCTGCGTTTCCGCCTCGTCCGGCGGGGAGGTGTCATCGGCCGGCTCCACCACCTCCTCGGAGATCTCCGCGTTGTCCACCAGAAACTGCACCACTTTGCGATGGTAGAGGCGCGTGACCAGGCGGTTGAACTGTTCCGGGGCGCCGAGCTCTTTCCGGATCTCCTCCTCGCTGACCCCCCTGCTCTGCGCGAGGCGCGCGATCTCCTCTTTTATCTCCTCATCGCCGACCTGGATCTTTTCCCGGGTGCCGATCTCGTCCAGCACCAGGGCCCGGCGCACATCGTCCCTTATTTCCACCTCGAGGTCCGCCCGCCAGTCCTCTGCCGAGATTCCCTGGTTGCGCAGGTGCTCGGCCAGCGATCGGCCTCGCTTCTGCAGCTCCTCCTCGATGTCTGCGACTCTGCGGTCCACCATTTGCGACACCAGAGCATCGGGGATGTCCAGGCGCGCGCCCTCGCAGACCTGCCTGGTGAGGTCATTGCGCACCGCGTCCTCCGCGATCGCCCGCCCAATCTCCTCCAGGTTTTCGCGGATCCGCTTCCGCAGCGCTTCCATGGTGTCCAGATCGGAGACCCGTTTCGCGAACTCGTCGTCCAGCGGAGGCAGCTCCCGCCTGCGGGCGCTCGTCACCTTCACCTGGTACACGATCTGCTTCCCCGCGTACTCCGGCCCCAGTTGCTCCGGCGCGCTGGCGACGCTCACCTCACGCGTCTCCCCCACCCGCGCGCCCGGAAGCGCTTCATTCAATTCGGGGAAAAGTTCGTCCGCGCCCACCTCCAGGGGATATCCGGAGGCGCTCGCCTGCTCGACCTTCTGCCCCTCCACATATCCCTCATAGTCGACCAGCGCGAGGTCTCCCTTTTCCAGGGCCCCGTCTTCGGGCAGTTCCACGAACCGCGCGTAGTGGGAACGAAGGCGCGCGAGTTCCGCCTCCACCTGAGCATCGGTGACCGCGGTGATATGCCTGACGGCCTTCAGGCCGCGGTATTCGCCGAGCTCGATCTCCGGTCGGCGGATGACGACCGCCTTGAAGGTGAAGGCCCCGTCGTCGGAGATGGCGGAATCGGAGATGCGCGCCCTCCCCAGGCTCTCTATTCCGGTCTTCTCCATCGCCTGTTCATAGGCCGGCTCCAGCAGTTCTTCCATGACTTGTTCGTCGAGCCGTTTCCTGTCCACCTGTTGTTCCACCAGGGCGCGCGGCGCCTTCCCGCGGCGAAAGCCGGGGATGTCCAGACGGCGGGCGAAGGCGGAGATCAGCCGCCGCCGGAGGCGGCCCACCTCCTCCGGGGACACGCGCACGGCCAATTCCACCTCACCTCCGCCGAGTTCTTGGGTCTCGACCTCCACCTCGAGTTCGGGTGTGGATCCTGTAGACACGTATCACTCCTTGTTCATCAGGTCTCATGCCACCGAGACGCGCTTCCCCGGCCGTGCCGGCAGCCTGGTGATTTGAGACAAATATCGCCCGGCAGTCACCGGGCGACCTGGGCTCTCGCACGAGAACCAAGACGATTGGAGCGGGAGAAGGGACTTGAACCCTCGACCCTCACCTTGGCAAGGTGACGCTCTACCACTGAGCTACTCCCGCTTCCGGCTCCATCCATCCCCGCGCCCATTCCTCCATCAACTGGGCGAGGGGAGACTCGAACTCCCACGGCTTCCACCACAGGATTCTAAGTCCTGCGCGTCTACCAGTTCCGCCACTCGCCCACAGCACTACGCTGGGGCCGTCAGGCGCCACATCTCGCCGGGAACGACGGTGATGCTTCGGAGAATATGATAGACATCACCATCCAGGATTGTCAAGCAGAGGGGCCGGTTTTCCTGCCCCAAAAAGCGACCCCCCGATGAAGGGAGCGTCCGCCCGGGCCGAGGCCGGGGCGGACGCTCAAGGTCCTTGCGCTGGACGCTCGTCGGCGCCCCAGCGCATTAGCTCTTCACTACTCTTCTATGGTGAACGCCGGCTGCCTGTTCACTTCGTTGCCGTCGATCGTCACCACCAGAGTGTAGTCTCCGGCAGCCAAGCCGCCCGGAATGTCCCAGGATACGCCCAGATACGGAACGCCCGTCGCCGCT
>WFSF01000001.1 GCA_015486155.1 Armatimonadota bacterium | reverse complement strand
GTCTCCGGAGCCGCGCCCCCGGCGAGCGCCGCCTGCCCGATCTCCCGGAGAGAGGACGCCTCGTCCTCCCCCTCGTCCTCCTCGATCTGGGACTGGAAATAGGCCTCCGTGGCCTCCTCCGCGCTCAACACCGTGCCGCATCCGTGACAGGCGTAGAAGTCCGCCAGCTCGCCGCCGCACTTCGGGCACGGCTGATCGGTGAGATCGCTGATCTCCTGCCCCGCGCGCACGATTATCCGGTCGTTGCGCGGATCCACCACATCCTGGGGCACGATCCGTCCCTCGATCCGCCGCTGCAGAGACTCGATCTCCTCCGCGCCCTCGCGAATGGCGCTCACCCAGATGCCGTCCGCGGTGCCGCAGTCCATCTCCCGCACGATCACGTCCTGCGACACGTCCACCAGCCGCCGCGTCAGGTATCCGGCGTCGGCGGTACGGAGAGCGGTGTCCGCCAGCCCCTTCCGGGCCCCGTGGGTGGAGACGAAGTACTCCAGGACATTGAGGCCCTCGTGGAAGTTCGACTTGATGGGCAGGTCCTCGATGAACCTCCCGAACGGGTCGGACATCAGGCCCCGCATCCCCGCGATCTGCGTGATCTGGCGAGGAGTGCCTCGGGCGCCGGAGTTCGCCATCATGAAGATCGGGTTGAAGGGATCGATGTTGCCCAGGATCGCCTGCGATACCTCATCCGCCGCCTGGTTCCACAGCCGGCACACCCAGTCCGACCGCTCGCCCGCGCTGATCAACCCCTTGGCGAAATTGTCGTTCACCTTGTTCACCGCGGCCTCGGTGCGCGCGATGATATCCTGGCGCCGGGCCTTGGGGATCACCAGATCGGCCATCGAGATGGTGATGCCGGAGGTGGTGGAGAACTTGAACCCCAGCTCCTTCAGGTCGTCCACCAGCTGAACCGTCCTCGCCCCTCCATAGTGCTTGTAGCACTCCCGAATGAGCCGGCCCAACTCCTTGTCGTCCACCACCCGGTCCAGATAGCGCAGCCGCGGCGGCAGCAACTCGTTGAAGATCAGCCTCCCCACGGTGGTCTCGATCAGCCCGCCGTCCACCCGCACCTTGATGTCCGCGTGCAGGTCCAGCTTGCCCATCTCATAGGCCAGCTTCGCCTCCGTCGGATTGGCGAACACCTTGCCGCTGCCGTGGGCCCCCACCCGCTTCTGGGTGATGTAGTAGCACCCCAGGATGATGTCGCGGGTCGGCGTCACCACCGGCTTGCCGTCCGCCGGCGAGAACAGATTCTCGCTGGACAGCATCAGGATGCGCGCCTCGGCCTGCGCGGCCGTGGAAAGCGGAACGTGCACCGCCATCTGGTCCCCGTCGAAGTCCGCGCCGAACGCGAAGCACACCAGCGGGTGAATCTGGATCGCCTTCCCGTCCACCAGCACGGGCTCGAAGGCCTGGATCCCCAGCCGGTGCAGCGTGGGCGCCCGGTTGAGCATCACGGGGTGATTCTGGATCACCTCCTCCAGCGCGTCCCACACCTCCGGACGCATCCGGTCCACCATCTTCTTCGCGGTCTTCACATTGGTGGTGAACTGCCTCTCCACCAGCCGCCGCATCACGAACGGCTTGAACAGCTCCAGCGCCATCTCCTTCGGGATGCCGCACTGGTGCAGCTTCAGGTGCGGGTTGACCACGATCACCGAGCGCCCCGAATAGTCCACCCGCTTGCCCAGCAGGTTCTTCCGGAACCGCCCCTCCTTGCCCTTGAGCATGTCCGACAGGGACTTCAGCGGGCGGTTGTTGGAGCCGGTCACCGGCCGGCTGCGCCGGCCGTTGTCGATCAGCGCGTCCACCGCCTCCTGCAGCAGCCGCTTCTCGTGGTTGATGATGGACTCCGGCGCGTGCAGCGCCTGGATCTTCTTCAGCCGGTTGTTCCGGTTGATGATCCGGCGGTAGAGGTCGTTCAGGTCGCTCGTGGCGAACCTTCCGCCGTCGAGCTGGACCATGGGGCGCAGCTCCGGCGGGATGACCGGGATCACGTCCAGGATCATCCACTCCGGCCGGTTCTTGGACTTGCGGAACGCCTCCGCCACCTCCAGCCGCTTGATGGCGCGCGCCCGCTTCGGCCCGGTGCTCTGCTTGATCTCCTGGCGGAGTTCCCGGCAGAGCTCCTCCAGGTCGATCTCCTTCAGCAGATCGCGCACCGCGGCCGCGCCCAGGTCGGCCTGGAACAGCCCCTCGTACTCCCGGCCCTGGGTGGCTACCAGCGCGTCCACCACCCTCGTGAGCGCGCGGTACTCGGACTCGGTGATCAACTGCTTCTTGGTGAGGCCGGGGTTGGCGTCCAGCTTGTTGCCCAGCAGCAACTGCATCCCCTGCATCAACTGGCTCTTGCGCTCATCGGCCAGCCGCTCCTCGTCCCGAATGCGCGTCTCCGTCGCCTCGGCGATCTCGGAGGCGGAAACCTCCTCCTCCAGCTCGCCCGCCTCCAGCGCGGCGAGCTTCTGATCCCGCTCCTCCTTGAGGGCCGCGATCTGCTCCTGCAGCTGCTCGTCCACCCGGCGCAGCTCGTCCTCGATGACCTGCTTGATCTTGTCCACGCTGGCCGTGAGCAGCTCGTAGTCCACCGCGGTGACGATGTAGGAGGCGAAATAGATGACCTTCTCCAGGGGCCGCGGCGAGATGTTGAGCAGCAGGCTCATCGGGCTGGGCACGCCCTTCAGATACCAGATGTGGCTCACCGGCGCGGCCAGCTCCACGTGGCCCATGCGCTCCCGCCTCACCTTGGCGCGGGTCACCTCCACCCCGCACCGGTCGCAGGTGATGCCCCGGAACTTGATCTTGCGGTACTTGCCGCAGTGGCATTCCCAGTCCCGCGTGGGGCCGAAGATGCGCTCGCAGAACAGCCCGTCCGGCTCCGGCTTGAAGGTCCGATAGTTGATGGTCTCGGGCTTCCTGACTTCTCCCTTCGACCATCGCCGGATCTCCTCCGAGGAGGCCAATCCCAGACGAAGCTGATCGAATCTGCTGGTCTCTACCATGAGTTGCCCACTCCTTGTATCGCCTCTCGCGTCGGTGTGCGTCTAAACGTCCCTCTCAGGCCAGCGCCTCTTCGCCCTCGGGCGACTCCAGGCTGACCGGCTCCGCCTCCTTCGACTCCACGGTGAGTTGGAGCCCGAGGCTCTGCAGCTCCTTGATGAGGATCTTGAAGGACTCGGGAATCCCCGGCTCCATGATGGGCTCGCCCTTCACGATGGATTCGTAGGTCTTCACCCGGCCCAGCACGTCGTCGGACTTGATGGTGAGGATTTCCTGGAGCGTGTGTGCCGCGCCGTAGGCCTCCAGCGCCCACACCTCCATTTCCCCGAATCGCTGGCCGCCGAACTGCGCCTTGCCCCCCAGCGGCTGCTGGGTCACCAGGGAGTACGGCCCCGTGGAGCGCGCGTGGATCTTGTCGTCCACCAGGTGATTGAGCTTCATCATGTAGATGCTGCCCACCGTGATGGGCTGGTTGAAGCGCTCGCCGGAGCGGCCGTCGTAGAGCCAGAACTTCCCCGTCTTCGGGTCGAAGCCCACGCGGTCGTTGACCCGCTCCACGATCCGCTCCACCACATAGGCGGCGCGCGCCTCCGCGCCGCGCACCTCCTCCCATTCCGCCGGCGGCGCCGCCACCCACTGGGCGGCGTGCTCCACCTGTGCCGGGGCCGCGCCGGTGAGCGCCGCCTTCAGCGCCTCCGCGCACTCCTCGTAGCTCTTGCCGTCGTCATACCAGTCTCCCGGCAGATGCATCTGGTCCACCACGAACTTGCGCAGCATCCGCTTCCGGAACCGGTCCGCAGCAACCTTGAAATAGTCCAGAATCTCCCGGTCGGTCGCCCCCTCGAAAATCGGGTTCTCGAAGGCCACCCCCAGCTCCTCGGCCACCAGGCCCAGGTGGGTCTCCAGGATCTGGCCGATGTTCATCCGGGAGGGAACCCCCAGCGGGTTGAGAATTATGTCCACCGGGGTGCCGTCCGGCAGGAACGGCATGTCCTCCTCGGGCAGGATCTTGGCCACCACGCCCTTGTTGCCGTGCCGCCCGGCCAGTTTGTCGCCCTCCATGATCTTCCGGCGCTGGGCGACATACACCCGCACCAGCTGGTTAACGCCCGGCAGCAGCTCGTCGCCGGGCTCCCGCTTCAGCTCTCCGCCGCACCGGTCGCAGTAATGCCGGTGCTGGTTCTTGCCCACCTGGTACTCGGTGTCGCATTTCTGGCAGCGCAGCTTGATGCGGGAGAAGCGTTTCACCGCCACCACTTTGCCCTTTTCGCCGTGGGGCACCCGCAGGGAGGTGTCCCGCATCTCCGCGGCCTTCTCTCCGAAGATGGCCCGCACCAGTTTTTCCTCGGAGGTGAGCTCCTCCTGGCCCTTCGGGGCCACCTTGCCCACCAGAATGTCCTCCGCCTGCACCAGCGCGCCCAGGCGCACCACGCCGTCCTCGTCCAGGTCCCGCAGCGCCTCCTCACCCACGTTGGGGATGTCCCGCGTGATCTCCTCGGGCCCCACCTTGGTGTCTCTGGCCTCTATCTCGTACTTCTCGATATGCACGGAGGTGAGGACGTCATCCCTCACCAGTCGCTCGCTGAGGATGATCGCGTCCTCGTAGTTGTATCCCTCCCAGGGCATGAACGCCACCAGCAGGTTGCGCCCCAATGCCAGGTGGCCGCCGTCGGTGGAGGGGCTGTCGGCCAGCACGTCGCCCTCGGACACGAAGTCGCCCTTCTTCACGATGGGCCGCTGGTTGATGCATGTGGCCTGGTTCGAGCGCACGAACTTCTGCAAGTAGTACGTGTCCACCGCGCCGTCGGCGCGGGTGATCAGGATCCGATTCCCCGTGACGGAGGTGACCAGGCCGGGCGCCTGCGCCAGCACCACCGCGCCGGAATCGCGCGCCGCCCGCGCCTCGATGCCCGTCCTCACCCGGGGCGCATCCGCCTTCAGCAGGGGCACCGCCTGGCGCTGCATGTTGGAGCCCATCAGCGCCCGGTTGGCGTCGTCGTTCTCCAGGAACGGAATGAGACAGGTGGCCACCGAGACGATCTGCTTGGGCGAGAGGTCCATGAAGTCGACCTCTTGCGGGCTCACCTGCGGGTAGGAGTCCCGGTAGCGCACGCTGACGACATCTGCGGTGATGCGGCGCTTCTCGTCCATGGGAACGGAGGCGGGCGCGATGCGGTATCCCTCCTCCTCGTCTGCAGTGAGATAGACGATCTCGTCGGTGACTACCCCGTTCTTCACCACCCGGTACGGGGTCTCGATGAACCCGTACTCGTCGAGGCGGGCGTAGAGGGCCAGCGAGCCGATGAGTCCGATGTTCGGGCCTTCCGGCGTCTCGATGGGGCAGATGCGGCCGTAGTGCGAATGGTGCACGTCCCGCACCTCCAACTTGGCGCTCTGTCGGCTCAGCCCGCCCGGGCCCAGGGCGCTCAGGCGCCGCTTGTGGGTCAGCTCGGCCAGGGGGTTGGTCTCGTCCATGAACTGGCTCAGCTGGCTGGAGCCGAAGAAACTCTTGATCGCCGCCGAGATGGGCTTGGTGCTGATGATGCTTTGGGGGGTCACCTGCTCCGGGTCCAAGCTGGTCATCCGCTCCTTGCAGATGCGCTCCATCCGCAGGAAGCCCACCCGGAACTGGTTCTGGAGCAGCTCGCCCACACACCGCACCCGCTTGTTCATCAGGTGGTCGATCTCGTCCACCGTCGCGTTCTCGTCGCCCTCCCCCAGGCGGATGAGATAGCGCACGATGGCGATCAGGTCCTCCTTGGTGAGCACCCGCACGCTCTCCGGCAGGTCGAGGCCCAACTTCTTGTTCAGCTTGTACCGCCCCACCCGCGCCAGGTCGTAGCGCCGGTTGTCCGCGAAGATGCCGGAGAGCCGGTTGCGGGCGATCTCCGGGGTCGCCGGGTCACCCGGCCGCTCCCGCCGGTAGATGTCCAGCAACGCCTCTTCCTCGTTGTGGGTGGGGTCGCGCTGCATGGTCTGCTCGACCAGGGACGGCATCACCGCCAGGCTGATCTGTTTCGGCTTGAGGGAGAGAATCAGGTTCGCGGTCTCCTCGTCCAGGAGCTGCCCGGCCTCCGCGATCACCTCCCCGGTCTCCTTCTCCACCACCCTTTCCCACACGCGCCGGCCCACCAGGTCGTCCAGGGTCGGCTTTTTCACCACCTCCTCGCGGCCGAAGAGCCGCATCAGGTCCTCGTCCGTGGCGGTCTTCAGCTGGGCGCTGTCGGGGGCGAGGTTGATGGAGTTGAGCGCCCGCAGCAGCGTGGTGATGGGGAACTTGTGCGCCTGGCCGATCTTCACGGAGACCAGGTCATGGGCGTCGGAGTCGATATCCAGCCAGGCCCCCTCGCTGGGGATCACCTGGGCGCTGTAGAGAATGCGGCCGCTGAAGTCGATGGTGTCCCGGAAATAGACGCCGGGGGAGCGGGAGAGCTGGCTGACCACGCACCGCGCCGGGCCGTTGATGATGAAGGTCCCCGTATCGGTGATGATGGGGAGCTCCCCGAGGTAGAGCTCGGACTCCTTGATCTCACCGGTCCGCTTGTTGGTGAGCCACACGCGGCACTTCAGGGGCACCTCATAGGTGGCGTCCCGGTCCCGGCACTCGCGCAGGTCATATTTGGGCTCGCCCAGCGTGTACTTGGGCTCCCCGTCCTTGGGGTCACAGAAGGAGAGCGATAGATTGCCCGTGAAATCCTCGATGGGCGAGAAATTCTTGAACAGCTCGCGCAGCCCCTCGGTCTGGAACCAGCGATAGGAGTTGAGCTGGATTTCGATGAGGTTGGGGATCTCTGCTTCCGCGCGGGTCGCCTGCGGCAACCGCCCCTTGACTCGGATGACTTCCATGCCTTGCTTCTCCCCTTACCCAGGTTGTCGAGTTGCACGCGGCCGCGCCCTTCCGGCGGTCATCGCTCCCTTCGCCGCGGGCGTCTCGGGCGCCGTCTACCGGCACAGGCACGGCCAGGCCGCACGCACACGCGACCGCAAGCCAGGGATTGGCTTGTGTCTCTTGTCGAATCAGATCAGAAGAGAGGATTGCGCGGGTGGATAGGCGGCCTCTTCACCTGTCCCCGAACAGAGGTAACCACTACTCCCTGCACGCGGCAACACCATCTGGCAACTCAGAAACTAGAGTTTACGCACCACGCCCCCTTCTGTCAAGGGTTCGCGGCGGATTTTTTCGCGGGCCGATACCCTTACGCCCTCGGATGGTAGGCCGCGTAGGTCTCCCGCAGGGTGTCCGGGGAGACGTGGGTGTAGATCTCCGTGGTGGCCACGCTGGCGTGCCCCAGCAGCTCCTGGATCGCCCTCAGGTCCGCGCCTCCCTCCAGCAGGTGGGTGGCGAAGGAATGGCGCAGGGTGTGGGGGCTGAGCGGGGTCCGGATTCCCGCCTGCCTGGCGTAACGCGTGATGATCCGCCAACAGGAGACCCGGCTCAGCGGCCTCCCCTTCCGCCCCGGGAACAGGGCGGGAGAGGCGTCCTCACGGGCGGCCAGATAGCGCTCCACCGCCTCCAGGGCGGGTTTTCCCACGGGCACTATCCGCTCCTTCCCCCCCTTCCCGACACACCTCACCAGCCCCTGCTCCAGGTTTAAATCGTCCCTGGTGAGCCCCACCAGTTCCGAGACCCGCAACCCCGAAGCGTAGAGCAGCTCCAGCATCGCCCGATCCCGCAGGCCGCGCAGACTGGACGCGTCGGGCTGCGCCAGCAGCCGCTGCACCTGGGCCACGGTGAGCACCTGGGGCAATTTGCGGAGGAGGCGGGGGGCCGGAAGCGCGGCCGTGGGGTCCGCGGAAATCGCCCCCTGGGCCGCCAGGAAGCGGTAGAAGGAGCGAATCGCGGAAAGCTTGCGCGTCACCGTGGAGGGCGCGCGTCCCGCGCGCCGTAATTGCCCCAGATGGACGATGAGATGGGATTCCCGGGCTTTTCGGGGGTCACGCACGCCCATCTTTGAAAGGCGGCGCGCGTGCTGTTCCAGGTCCCTTCTATAGGCCGCGATGGTGTGCGCGGAAAGGCCCTTCTCGACCGCCAGAGCGTCCAGGAAGGCCAAAATCGCGGTCGCGAACGCGCGCGGCACGCGCGCGCCGTTCTTCTCGTGTTCCCGGGAGTGTGTCTTCGTGGTGGATATCACGCTATAGGGGCAATACCACGCGCTCAGCCGTCTTTGTCACGCCCTCTGTCCGGCACCGCCAACACGGCCAGGCAGGCGAGCGCGAGCGCGGCCTGAGGCAGCAGGCTGTCCGTTTCCCGGCCGTGCGCGCCCCGGTGCGTCGGGAGCAGCATCTTGTCCTCGTCCAGCCCCGCGATCCGCACGATGACGTTCTCGATGTCGGGCGCGACGCCGGCCAGCGCCCCCACGAATTCCCGCGAGCGGGGGCCACGCGCCAGGGCCACCACTCCCAGCGCGGCGGCGAGCAGCGCGGCCTCCTGGGGCATTTCGAGATCGCGGTGTGGGAGTGCGTCCGCGGCCATGTGAGACAAGACGCCGGCCGCGATCGCCTGGCCGTGATTCTTGGCCACCCTGCCGAGGGCCGCTCCGATCAGTGCGTGAACTGCTGCCATCATGGCGCTGCCATTTCCCTTCTCGCCCCCTGTGGGGCCGCGTAGTCTGTGCCGTGAAAGCCGGGGCTCTCCGCGGCCGCAGGCTGGGAGTCTCCTCCGGCAGAACTTAGCATACCACATTATGGCGCGGCGCTTTGGGGGAGGCGGACGCAGGCATTCATCCGGCGGACGCGGAAAGACAGAATGACGGCGATGGCAACCATGCGCACGAGGCGGCGGAGATGACGGCAGGGGGCTACGATCTGGAGGAGATCCGGCAGAGGGCGGACATCATCGAGATCATCTCGCCGCATGTGACCCTGCGCAAGGCCGGGCGGCGGATGGTGGGGCTCTGTCCGTTCCACCAGGAGAAGACGCCGTCGTTCACGGTGGACCCGGAGAGCGGCCTCTGGCACTGTTTCGGGTGCAAGGCGGGGGGGGATGTGTTCCGCTTCGTGGAGATGATAGAGAAGGTCACCTTCCGCGAGGCGGTGGAGCTGCTGGCGCGGAAGTACGGCGTCGCCCCCCTGCGCAAATCGGACGCGGCGGCCAGCGCCCGCCGGGAGCGCATGATCGCGCTGCACGCGGATGCGGCCCGCTATTTTCAGCACTGCCTGGGGGTGCCCGCGGCGGAGAGGGTGCGCGCATACCTCGCCAAGAGGGGCATGTCCGAGGAGACGGTCAAGGAATGGGGTTTGGGTTATGCCCCACCCACCTGGGACGCCCTGCTGAAGGCGATGCGCCGCCGCGGCCATACAGTGCAGGATGTGGTGCGAGCGGGCCTGGCGGTGGCGCGGGATGACGGAGCCTATGATCGGTTCCGCGATCGGCTCATCTTCCCCATCTGGGACGCGACGGGGCGGGTAATCGCATTCGGCGGCCGCTCCCTCCCCCCCGAGAAGGGGGCCGAGGAGCAGCACCCGAAATACCTGAACTCCCCGGAGACCCCACTGTTCCAGAAGGGGCGGGTGTTGTATGGGCTGCACCGCGCCCGGCGCGCGATGGCGGACAAGGGCCGGGCGGTGGTGGTGGAGGGTTACGTGGACGTCATCGCCTGCCACGAGGCGGGGCTCACCGAAACCGTGGGCACCCTCGGCACCGCGCTCACCCCGGAGCACGTGCAGGCGCTGAGGCGGCGGGTGTCCAGCCTGGCGCTCTGCTTCGACTCCGATTCCGCCGGCCTCGCGGCCGCGCTGCGGAGCCGCGAGCTATTTCAGAGGGCGGAAATGGAGATCCGCGTGGTCACGCTGCCGGAGGGGCTGGACCCGGACGCGGTTCTGCGCGAGCGAGGGGCGGAGGCGCTCCGCGGGCTGGTGGAGGGGGCGCTGCCCATCACCGAGTGGGAACTGCGGCGGATCTTGGGCGACGCAAGGCCGGGCGAGGACCTACGGCCGGAGGTGCTGCGGCAGGCGGTGAAGGCGCTCGCAAGGCTGGCGTCGGACGTGGAAAGGGAGTACTACGTGAGATGGCTGGCCCAGCACGCGGGGGGCAGTTCCCCCTCCGCGGTGTCGGCGCTGGAGAACGCGTTGCGGGCGGAGGTGTCTCGTCTCGCGACAAGGAAGCCGGCTGCGAGGGGTAGAACTCAAGAGGGAGAGCAGACGCTGGGCCGGAGCGCTCCCGCCGCCTCGGAGCGGCTCGAATGGTCTGTGCTCGCCGCATTTCTGCACCGCCCGGAGTTGGCGGAGCGGTATCTGGAGGCGTTGCGGCCAGAGGACCTGTCCACGGAGGCGCACCGGCAGATTCTCGATGCGATCGCCGGGCTGGTGGAGAAGGGCCAGCCGGTAAGCCCGGAGACGGTGGCCGGGAAGCTTCCGCCGGAGGCGCGCTCCGCGCTGGCGGGGTTGACCATGACCGATGTGCCGCCGGAGCGGGTGGAGGAGCAGGTGGAGCAGGGGATCCGGCGGATGGCGGAGCGCAGGCTGCGACGAGAGGAGCAGGCGCTGCGCAAACGGTTGGGGGAGGCGAAGACGGCGGAGGAACGGCGGGAGACGCTGGAGCGATTGGACGAGTGCCGTCGGCAGCGGTCGGAATTGGCCAAGGCGAGGATTGTCGGGGACATGTGAACGAAACGGGGTATATGTTGGTATGCTCATGGTGGGGGGCGTTGACGCCGAGGGGGCGACGTGTTCCGCTTGCCAGCCAAGGCTGCGCAAACCTCGATAACCGTGGAAGGCGACAGGCATCGGCCTGTTGAAAATATGGATGCCCTGTTGACAGGGCGAGTGCTATGGCAAGGCGTCAAGAGACAAGAGACAAGAAACAGGAAGAAGAGATACAGAAGCTGCTTGCGCAGGGAAGGCGCAAGGGGGGCGTCCTCACGTATGCGGAGGTCAACGACGCCCTGGGCGAGGAGCAGTTCAGCGCCGATCAGCTCGACAGCATTCTCCAGGCGGTGAGCGATCAGGGGGTGCGCGTGGTCGAGGGGGAGGAAGGGAGCGGGACCCGCAGGAGCGCGCAAAAGGGCGTGCTGGTGGTGCCCCCGGGCGAGGAAACGCCCACGGTGGAGGGGATTCCGCCGGACGACTCCGTGCGCATGTACCTGCGGGAGATCGGGCGCGTCCAGCTGCTCACCCCGGAGGAAGAGGTGGAGCTGGCGAAGCGCCTGGAGCGCCACACCATCCTCTCGAAACTGGAGACGGTCTGGCGATACAGCGTCAATGTGCTGGGGCGGAAACCGCGCTTCTCGGACATCGAGGCCGCGATCAAGAAGATGTCCGATCCGGAGATCCAGGAGGAGATAGATCTCATCGAGACGGTGTTGAAGCGGTTGCGCGCGCGGGGAGAGAACGACGACCTGACCCCGGAAGAGGTGCACGAGCAGGTTCACAACTACCTCAAGCAGCGGCTGGAGGAGATCAAGACGAAGCAGATGATCCTGCTCCGCGACTATTCGGCTCCCGAGGGAGAGGAGCAACGGGTCGGAAAGGCGGATCTGGAGAAGGCGCTCTCGGAGGCGAGGCAGCGGAGCACGCGATATCGCAGGCTGATGCGCAAGCTCCAGCGCCGGCGGGTGAGGGCGGACCTGTTCGTGCGGGTGGTGTGGGAGCAGTTCCGCGCGGAGGCGCGCAGCGAGGAGGAGGCGGGGCCGCCGGAGGACGACGACCAGGTCGGGCGCTGGGACGCGCCGGCGATTCTCGGCGTCTCGGCCGCCCAGCTGCGGCGTCATCTGCAGGTGCTCACGCTGGCGGGCCGGAAGATCGGTTCTCCCCCGCGGGAGCCCAGCGTGAGGGACATCGCGCGCCAGGCGAAGATGCCCTCCGCGAAGGTGAGGGAGATCCTGGAGTGGGCTCACCGGATACACTCCGAGGGGATGGCCGCGAAGCACCGGCTGATCGAGGCTAACCTGAGGCTGGTGGTGAGCATCGCCAAGAAGTACAGCGGGCGGGGGATGTCCTTCCTGGACCTCATCCAGGAAGGCAACATCGGGCTCATCCGCGCGGTGGAGAAGTTCGACTACCGGAAGAAGTTCAAGTTCTCGACTTACGCCACCTGGTGGATCAGGCAGGCCATCACGCGCGCCATCGCAGACCAGGGGCGGACCATCCGCATCCCGGTGCACATGGTGGAGACCATCAACAAGTACGCGAAGGCGGCGCGGCACCTCCACCAGCAACTGGGGCGCGAACCCACGCTTCAGGAGATTGCGGAGGAGATGGAGGGGCCCTTCGCCCTCCCGGAGGACCGGCAGAAGGCGGAGCAGCGGGTGGAGGAAATCCGCCGCATCGCGCCGGAGCCGCTCTCCCTGGAGACCCCCATCGGTGAGGAGGAGAACTCTCACCTGGGCGACTTCATCGAGGACCAGGAGGCGGTCTCTCCGGCTGACGCCGCCTCGACCCTGGTGCTGCGGGAGCAGCTCGAATCGGTCCTCGACACCCTGACGGAACGGGAGCGGGATGTGTTGAAGCTGCGCTTCGGCCTGGATGACGGGTATCAGCGCACCCTGGAGGAAGTGGGACACATATTCAAGGTGACGCGGGAGCGCATCCGCCAGATCGAGGCCAAGGCGCTGAAGAAGCTGAAGCATCCCAGCAGAAGCCGGAGATTGCGAGATTATCTCGAATGAAAAGGCGCGTCGTTCGGCTCGCAGCATTGAGTCTGCTGCTGTTCATGCTCCCGGCGCTCGGAGCCGAGCAGCGCAAGCCCCGCCACGAGGAAATGCTGCTGGACGGCAATCCGGTGGTGGTGGACTACCGGATCAGCGCCGGTGAGGAGGACCTCGGCCTGCCCCTCTATCCCGCGGCGACCCCCGTCAACAGTTTCGCCTACACCGTCACCACCAAGGACGGCAAGCCGGTGCTGGAGTACGCGTTCGCGGAATCCACCTCGGCGGACGCGCCGGAGGCGGTGGCGGAGTACTACCGCGGGCGAACGCCCGGTCATCCAGCCCCGGAGCTGGTGAAGGACGAGGAGGGAGAGCGGCTGGTGCTGGCGGCGGCCTCCGGCGATGAGGTGCGGATGGTCACCATCATCAAGACCTCCCGCGGCTCGCGCATCAAACTCGTCCGGGCCACTACCCCCCAGATCCCCAAGG